>JANQJE010000174.1 GCA_028281795.1 Cohaesibacteraceae bacterium
GCGCCGCCAGTATCGCTTCCCAGCTGCGACCTTCGCCGTGTCGCTCGCGCAGCTCTTGCCAGATGGGGTTCAGTTCGGCATCGGCTTCCTGATAGGCGATATCGGCGCATTGGTTCATGCCCTGCTGGGGCAGGTTGTCCCAATCGGCGCAATCCGGCTGTTGTGCGTGAGCAGATGACGGATCACTGACCATGGTTGAGGCTAGCGCCAGCGCGCCGGGAATGCAGGTCAGCCATCCGCTCATCGCCCGATTCACCCCAGAACACCTGGAATGCGTGGACCTTTCCTGGAGAGGCGGCGCGCATTGGAGCCGGTCTTGGCCTGCATAGGTTTCACGGCTTCGAGCATGATCGCAGCCGGGCTTTCACCACGCATAAGGGCTCGCGTCGCGCCGGCCGTGCCTTTGGCAAGCGCAACCTGTTTTTCGCGCAGCATGAGCTGGTTCTCGCGCTCTGAATGGTTCCAGAAGCCTGCAGCGCCCATGGCGCGCATGGCAATCACCGACTGGGCTTCAAAGCCCATGCGCCAAAGCGCAAAGTTGAGGTCCATCACCGCATTGGTTCTGGCTTTTTTCATACTGTTCTGGTGCCTTTGTTGGTCTTGTTCTCGGGATGTAGAGGTTAATGTCGGCGCAGGTCTTACCGGCCGGGATTTCCGCGCTGGATGGCGACAAGACGAGAGATCACAGTTTGCCCATCACCTCTTTGCGGAAGCCATAAACCTCGCGCATGCCGGACAACGGAACCAGCGTCACGTCGCGTTCCTGCCCGGGTTCGAAGCGCACCGCTGTACCAGCGGCGATGTCAAGGCGCATGCCCTTGCTCGCCTCGCGGTCGAAATCGAGGGCCGGGTTGGTCTCATAAAAATGGTAGTGCGAACCGACCTGCACCGGTCGGTCACCTGTGTTGGCGACCTTGATGGTCAGCGCCGGTTGCCCATGGTTCAAGGTGATGTCGCCGGGGGCCGTGATGATTTCACCAGGTACCATTTTATCGGGGGTCATGGCGGGTGTCCTTGTTCTGGGGCAGTTGGGCCGGGTACCGCGGGCTGACATCGATCTCGTCCGGCGGCAGCGTGCGGCGCCATGGGCGCCCTGTCAGTATCCGCCAGCCGATAATAGCCATCACCACGACCAGCGCCACGCCGATGGCGAGCAAGTCGAACTGGCCGAGCGGATGGTAGGCTGTGAGGTTCATGGATGGTCTCTTGGGTCAGCGGATCGGTTCGTGCACAGTGACCAGCTTGGTCCCATCGGGGAAGGTGGCTTCGACCTGCACGTCATGGATCATCTCCGCAACACCGTCCATCACCTGATCGCGGCTTACAACATGGGCACCGGCTTCCATCAGGTCGGCGACCGCGCGACCATCGCGTGCTCCTTCGACGACGAAATCGGTGATCAGGGCGATGGCCTCCGGATGATTAAGCTTTACGCCGCGCTCCAGCCGTTTGCGGGCAACGATTGCGGCCATGGAGACAAGAAGCTTGTCTTTTTCGCGGGGGGTCAATTGCATTCGAATGTCCTTAGGAAATCAAAGCGACCAGATTTTGGGCACCGCGACAGGGGCGCTGTGATCATGTGACGGAGCCAAATGGTTGATGAGCGGAACAAGGGCCTCGCGCAGAGCATAACCGTGCGGCGCAGCCAGACGCACGATAAGCTTCCCCGCATTGGCAACAGTCCAAAAAGATGCTCCCCCAATACAATTCGGCACGCCGTCGATGATGGTGCGTGCCATGGCCAGCTTTCCTTGGGCATGGTTGCCGATGAGGGCAATCGTGGCAAGCGCCGTTTGGCCATCAAGGCTCGCAATACTGTCCAAATGTTCGGCAATGGCTCCTTCGATATGGACGTTTTCGGCATGAATGAGCCTGCCTTTGTGATGAACGCGCCAGGTGTCGCGCCACGCGCCCGCCTTCACGGTCTCGTTCATTGCACGGCGGCCGAAGATCACCGGTTCTACCAGGAGAAGAGATGAATCGCCGGCCAGATCCGCTTCGATGGTACGGGCCAGACGGGCGCGGTCGAACAGGATGGTTTCCTGCGGAAGCCAGTTGAGGCGTGCGCCTTCTGCCAAGGTCAAATTGACGTTTACGTTAGTGGTAGTTTCGTCGGCCTTGTAGATTTTTTCGCAGGCCTGGGTTGTGACCGTGAGATGGGTGCTTGGTCCCGCGACGATATCCCAGCCAAGATCATCGCCGCCGGTCACTCCGCCCGCCGTGTTGATGATGACGGCTTCCAGATCTTTTCGACCCGGATGATCCGGCACGCGGATACGGGCTGCGCCCTCCTGATAAAGCCGGTCGATGCGTGTGCGGCCAGCGGCCTGTTTGACGCTTATGCGGCCACGGCCGAAGGTGCGCTGCATCGACGGGCGCATCACCGGTGCCACCTGGCCGGGATGGATATTCACTGCGAGGCCATTTCATCAGCGCGGATGCCCTGTCTGCCTGCGCGATACCACGCCACGATCAGCACGCGCTCTTCCTCGGTGATGCCGGAGACATTTTGTGGCGGCATGGCATGGGAATAGCCTGCCTGCATGGCAATCGTGTGGGCGTGCTGCGCAATTTGCCAGCGCGTTTCAAGCCGCACGCCGTTCGGTGCCCAATAGGTATCGAACCAGGTCGGCTCCTGTGCATGGCACATGGAACAGCGGCCGAGCACGATGTTGGACACTTCTTCAAAGCCAGGTGCCGCTGCAAAGCGCTCCTGCCTTGGCGACATGGCGGTTTCGTCTTCCCATGGATCGTGACCGTTCCACATGGGCGCCATCGACAGCACGGCGATCACCAGCATCGTGGCAGCAGCGGCAAACCACGGCCAGACCAGCTTCGTCTTGGTGGCGTGCATGGTGTTGAAGAAGTGCCGCACGAACACGCCCACCAGGAACACCAGAGCCGCAATGATCCAGTTGTACTCGCTCGCAAAGGCAAGCGGGTAGTGAATGGAGAGCATCAGAAAAAGGACGGGTAGGGTCAGGTAATTGTTATGGGTCGAACGCAGCTTGGCGATCTTGCCATACTTGGCGTCGGGAACCCGGCCCGCCTTCATGTCCGCAACCACGATCTTCTGGTTCGGAATGATCACCATCGCCACGTTGGCTGCCATGATGGTTGCCGTGAACGCGCCGAGGTGCAGCAGTGCCGCCCGGCCCGAAAAGACCTGGGCGTAGAACCAGCTCATACCCAGGATGATGAGAAACAGGACGCCCATCATCACGTTCGGATTGTCGCCAAGCTTGGAGTTGCACAGCGTGGAGTACAGCACCCAGCCGAGTACAAGCGACGTCATGGAAATGCCGATCGCCTGCCAGGTGGCAAGCTCCATCACATGCGGATCGATCAGAAAAAGGTCGGCCCCGAAATAATAGACAAGCACCAGCAGAGCGAAGCCGGATATCCATGTCCAATATGCTTCCCATTTGAACCAGACGAGATGTTCGGGAAGGTTGGCGGGCGCGACCATGTATTTGTTGATGTGGTAAAATCCGCCGCCATGCACCTGCCATTCCTCACCGGCCACCCCCTCGGGTAGCGGACCGTCGCGGCGCAGGCCAAGATCGAGAGCGATGAAGTAAAAGCTCGATCCGATCCAGGCGATGGCGGTGATGACATGCAGCCAGCGGACGACGAATTCGAGCCAGTCGCCGAGCACAAACAGATCGAACATAGAAGGTCAGCCTTTACGCGTTACGTGACCGCGATCCTTGCAAGTTGCGCGCCATGAGGGAAGGGTTGTCGGGCAGACTTTTGTGGGATGTCGACGACATGCTCTAGCTGCCGCGGTAGGTTGAGTACCCGTAGGGCGAAAGCAAAAGCGGGACATGGTAGTGGTCGTTCTGGCTGATGCCGAACCGGATCGGGACCTGGTCGAGGAACAAAGGTTCCCCGCTCGCAGTCTTGTTGGCGCGTAGATAGTCTCCGGCAAAGAACACCAGCTCATACTGACCGGGTTTGAATGTGTCGGCGGGCAGGATGGGGCTGTCGGTGCGGCCATCGGCGTTGGTTATCGTCTCGGCGATCTTCGTGCGACTGTCGCCAGAAATCCGGTAGAGCCAGATCACCAAACCTTCGGCCGGCATTCCGCGCGCCGTGTCCAGAACGTGGGTTGTCAAAAAGCCGGCAGGTTGGGTCGTGTCTTGGCTTGCCATGGTTGGCCGTCTCCGTGAAAGTGCGCTTATCCCCAACCACACGGATTCACCGCGTTTCGCAAGTCTGCTGGTACGATCGGGTGCCTAGGGTCAGGGCCCATTAATATGATTGAAATGGCGTTCGATATGACAAGCACAACAAGGAAAAGTCCGAAGAGCGGGGTTTGTTCCCCGGTCAAGGGCTTTGACACCGTAGGGCGCGGGCAGATCGAACGACCTTCGGATCGGGCGGGTTTGCGCGGACTGCTGTGTCGCAAACCCTTGAACGTCGGAAGACGTCCTGCGGGCTTGCTCCTTGCACCTGCACAAACGCGCCACGACCATTTTAACCAGATTAATGGGTCCTGACCCTAAAGAGTAAGCATGCTTCAGTTCAGGAGTAACGTGCCATGACACCCCCCCGCTATCCCCGTGACATGCTCGGCTATGGCGCCAACCCGCCCGACCCGCGCTGGCCCGGCGGTGCCAAGATCGCGGTTCAGATCGTGCTCAACTACGAAGAGGGTGGCGAGAACGCGACGATTCATGGGGACGCGGGGTCTGAGGCTTTCCTTTCGGAGATCGTCGGGGCGGCCGCCTGGCCCGGCCAGCGGCATTGGAACATGGAGAGCATTTACGAATATGGCGCCCGCGCGGGGTTCTGGCGGCTGTACCGGCTTTTCACCGCGCAGAACATTCCGCTTACAGTCTATGGCGTTGCGACCGCTTTGGCCCGATCGCCGGAGCAGGTGGAGGCGATGAAACAGGCCGACTGGGAGATCGCGTCGCACGGTCTGAAATGGATCGAGTACAAAGACTATTCCCGTAAAGACGAACGCAGGCATATGGAGGAAGCCATCCGCCTCCATACCGAAGTGGTCGGGGAGCGGCCGCTTGGCTGGTACACTGGCCGCACTTCGATGCAGACGGTCTCTCTGGCCGCCGAAGAAGGCGGTTTCGTCTATGTGGCTGACAGTTACGCCGATGATCTGCCGTACTGGCACTATGAGGACGGCCGCCATCAAATGATCGTGCCCTACACGTTGGATGCCAACGATATGCGCTTCGCCACGCCTCAGGGGTTCAATTCGGGGGACCAGTTTTTCGCCTATCTGACGGACAGTTTCGATGCACTCTATGCGGAAGGCGAGGCCGGGATGCCGAAGATGATGTCCATAGGCTTGCATTGCCGCCTTGCCGGCCGGCCAGGGCGCATCATGGCGCTGCAGCGTTTTCTGGAGCATGCTGCCGGACATGAGGGCGTCTGGTTCGCCCGCCGGATCGACATCGCGCGTCATTGGCAGGAGCATTTCCCCCCCGAAGCAGGTTCAATCGGGATGAATGGAGCGGTGATACCCTCACAGATGAGCAAAGACGGTTTTGTAGAGGCGTTTGGCGGTGTGTTCGAGCACTCGCCCTGGATCGCCAAGCGCGCTTTCAAGCTTGAGCTTGGTGCCGCGCACGATACCGCAGCTGGTGTGCACAACGCACTTTGCCGTGCTTTTCGTTCGGCCAGCGAGGAGGAGCGCCTGGACGTGTTGAAAGCTCACCCGGATTTGGCAGGTAAGCTGGCGCAGGCACGGCGTCTCACCGAAGCGTCCACCGCGGAACAAGCTTCGGCCGGTCTCGATGCTCTAACAGACGAGGAGCGCGCGATGTTTGGAACGCTGAACGCGGACTACACTGAGAAATTCGGGTTTCCGTTCATCATTGCCGTGAAAGACCATACCAAGGCGACGATCCTTGCGGCGTTCAAGCGCCGGATCGACCAGACCCGTGACGCCGAGTTCGCCGAAGCGTGCCGTCAGGTGGAGCGCATCGCACGATTGCGTCTCGATGCCATGTTTGAAGGATCGGATGCATGAGCCGCTATTTCTCCGATCTCGGGGGCCTGCCGCCGCAGACCGAACTCATGACCGGTCGCGCGGTCTTCACCCAGTCCTATGCCGTCATCCCCAAGGGCGTGATGCGGGACATCGTCACCAGCCCTTTGCCGGGCTGGACCGACACGCGAAGCTGGACTCTTGCGCGGCCGCTGTCGGGATTTGCCGAGACCTTTGCGCATCTGATCATGGAGGTTGCGCCGGGCGGTGGCTCGCAGAAGCCGGAACCCGACCCGCTTGCCGAGGGTGTGCTGTTCGTCACCGGCGGGGCCGTGCAGTTGACGGTCAAAGGGATCAGCCGGAAAGCCTCGCCTGGGTTCACAGCGAGTCAGGCAAACGGATTCGATGGTATCGACACGGTGCTTGAAGAAGGAGGCTATGCCTATCTGCCGGCCGGTAGCGACTGGCAGCTCGCTAACGACGGGAAAGAGGCTGCAACCTTCCATTGGATTCGCAAAGCCTATGAAGCCGTGGATGGCATCGATCCGCCGCTGCCGTTTGTCACGTCCGATCAGGAAACGGCGATTGCCTTCATGCCGGACACCGAAGAACGCTGGGGTACGACACGTTTTGTCGATCCGGACGATCTGGCGCACGACATGCATGTGAACATCGTGACGTTCGAGCCGGGCGGCGTCATCCCGTTTGAAGAAACCCATGTCATGGAGCATGGGCTCTACGTGCTGGAAGGCAAAGCCGTCTACAAACTCAACCAGGACTGGGTGGAGGTCGAGGCAGGCGACTATATGTGGTTGCGCGCCTTTTGCCCCCAGGCCTGTTACGCGGCCGGGCCAGGTCGTTTTCGATATCTGCTCTACAAGGATATGAACCGGCTTCCGCGCCTCGGGCGGCCAGGCAGCTTCGTGCGATGAAACGGATCATCGCCCGCCCGCTGTCCGTAGAAGCGTTTGCGCCGTTCGGCGATGTGCTGAACGTTGAGGGCGAGCCGGACAGGCTGATCAATCAGGGGCTTTGCGGGCGTTATCATGACCGGGCGGCGCTTGATTTCGGTTCCGACGGCAAAGCCGGTCTGAGTCTGTTCAGAGCGGAGCTTCGCGCACTGCCCTATACGCTCGATATGATGGAACGCCACCCGGAAGGCAGTCAGGCGTTCGTACCGATGGATGTGCATCCGTTTCTGGTGATTGTGGCACCGGATGATGACGGCAGACCGGGCGAACCGCATGCTTTTCTCACCCATACCGGAGAGGCCGTGAACTATCGTCCTGGCACCTGGCACGGGGTCCTGACGCCGCTTGCGGGCAATGGTCTCTTCGCTGTCATTGACCGGATCGGCGAGACGCCGAACCTGGACGAACACTGGTTCGATGTGCCGTATACGGTGGTCGGTCAATCCATGTGATCGGTTCAAGTGTGAGCAGGAGAGGGAACCGTGTCAGACAAGATCGAAGTCGAGAATGTGAACGTACCCGGACACGTTACGCGGGTGGATGCTGCCAAATACAGGGCGATGAAAACCGCGCTTCTTGCCGTTCTGCCTGCCGGAGAGCCGGGCATGACCGTTAAAGAGGCTCTTTCCGCCTTGAAACCGGACTTGCCGGATGATCTCTTTCCAGAGGGTAAGACATCCGGTTGGTGGCAGAAGTGCGTCCAGCTTGATCTGGAGGCCAAGGGACTTGTGGCCCGTCTGCCGACGAAACCCTTGCGGATCATGCGTACCACTCGAACCGGCTTTTGACCTCCACCTGTTCCAGGTTTTCCGCCGGCTGCCTGCTCATGACACAGACGGTAATCGCCCTTTCTGGGCAACACCTGCTATGTAGGTTTCGGCGACGGCCCGGTTGTCAGCGAGCGTTTGCAACAGGAACAGCTCCTCTTCCAGCGTTTCCACCCGCTCCATCTTGAGCGCCGATGCCGGCATGGCTGAGGCGTTGAGCACCACGATGTCGGCGTCGGTGCCCACGTCCAGTGTTCCTATCGAGTTCACCATCCCGATGGCCTCGGCATTGCCCCGCGTCATGGCATGGAACGTGTGCAGCGGATGCATGCGGTCGCCGTGCAGTTGGGCAATCTTGTAGCCGACATCCATTGTGCGCAGCATCGAGTAGCTGGTGCCGCCACCAATGTCGGTGGCATAGGCAATCCGAACACCATCCTCGGCCAGGGTATGGCGTGGAAAGAGGCCTGAACCGAGGAACAGGTTGGATGTCGGGCAGGAAACCGCCACCGCGCCTGCCTCGGACATGGCTGCCCGCTCGCGCGCGTTCTGATGGATGCAATGACCATAGAGCGCCCGATCTGTCAGCAAACCAAAGCGTTCGTAGACAGCGGTGTAATCCTTGTCCTTCGGATAGAGCTGTGCCACCCGCGCGATCTCTCCATCGTTTTCCGACAGGTGAGACTGAATGAGACAGGTCGGGTGCTCGCGCGCCAGAGTCCCCGCAGCGTCCAATTGTTCCGGAGTGGACGTGATGGCAAAGCGCGGCGTTATCGCGTAAGTGGCCCGCCCTTCGCCATGCCAGCGCTCAATCAAAGCCTTTGTGTCATCATAGCTTGTCTGTGCTGTATCGGTGAGCGCCTCAGGCGCTCCGCGGTCCATCATGACCTTGCCGCCGGCTATCGCCATGTCGCGCC
>JANQJE010000128.1 GCA_028281795.1 Cohaesibacteraceae bacterium
TTGGCGGCGCGAGTGGGCCGTATAGGGGGCGTGTCCGCTCCCTGTCAACAGACATCGCACGCTAGGCGGCGTCCTTCTCGAAGGCATTGATCGCGCGGGCAATGAACCCGCCACCCAGAACACGGGCACCGGGTCCGTCATGCTCATAAAGAACACAGGCCTGACCAGGCGCCACGCCCGTCTCGCCCTCGATCAGATCGACACTGGCCTGGCCATCGACAAGCTGAACGCTTGCAGGTTTAGGCGGCCTGGTTGAGCGGACGCGCGCAGCCACCGGCACACCCCGTGTAAGGTCGGTTTCCAACCCACCGATCCAGTTGAAATCACGCAGCGCAACACGCGACACGCCCAGCGCTTCACGCGGGCCAACGATCACCTGCTTGGCACTCGCATCGATTTTGACCACATAGAGCGGGCTGCCGGCCGCAACGCCAAGGCCACGCCGCTGACCCACCGTATAGTGGATGATGCCATCGTGCCGCCCAAGCACATCGCCATTGACGTGCACGATGTCTCCCGGTTCAGCCGCCTCAGGCCGAAGCTTGGCGATGATGTCGGAGTAAGAGCCGTTCGGCACAAAGCAGATATCTTGGCTGTCAGGCTTGGCGGCGATCTCCAGACCCACACGTTCGGCATGGGCGCGGGTCTCCGCCTTGGTCAGATGGCCGAGTGGAAAACGCACGAAATCAAGCTGTTCCTGTGTGGTCGCAAACAGGAAGTAGCTCTGGTCGCGGTCCAGATCGGCCGGACGATACATCGCCATATGACCAGAGGTTTCATCAAGTCGCGTGTCGGCATAGTGACCCGTCACTAGCGCCGCCGCACCAAGATCCTGGGCGGTTTTCAGGAGATCGGAGAACTTGACCGTCTGGTTGCAGGATACGCACGGGATCGGCGTTTCTCCGGCGAGATAGGAATCAGCGAACGTGTCGATCACCTGCTCGCGGAACCGGCTTTCATAATCGAGCACATAGTGCGGCATGCCCAAACGGTCGGCGACGTTGCGTGCATCGTGAATGTCCTGGCCCGCGCAGCACGCGCCTTTGCGGTGCATCGCCTCGCCATGATCGTAGAGCTGAAGGGTGATACCGACCACATCATAGCCAGCCTCTTTCACAAGACCGGCAGTCACGGACGAGTCGACACCCCCGGACATCGCCACGACGATACGCGTGGCCGCCGGCTCCGGGTTGCCGGGCAGAAAAAGATCCATCGATTTTGCTTTCATACAGCAGGGGTCAAGGGCCTGAGATGATTGCCGCAGGCATAACGGAGACGCGCTTGCCCGGCAAGATGCACCCTCCCCTCGGCAAAGCTTGCCGGTCAGCATAAGACAAACACGACACCAAACGGGATAAGCCGCTGAAAAACATCATATATCGCCGTTGGCACGACACTTGAATCACCCTGCGCACGAAATTGATGCAACGCGAAAGCAATATACTGTGTCCAATTTGTCCGAACTCATTGCACCAGTCGCATCTCCGGCAGCGTCGGAACGGCCAGCGCCGAGACCTGCCGATGATGCACGCCGGAGCGCAGCGGATGATGGCCCGCGCTTCGCAGATGAGTTGGACAAGGAACGCGCGGCAGACCGGGATCGCGCTGCGGAGCGAAAAGCCGACCAGGATCGCGCCACTGAACAAGCGGCTGATCGAGACCGCGCAACAGAACAAGTCACCGACCGGAACCGTTCAGCAGAGCAAGCCGATCATAGCCGCGAGGCCGGAAAAGGCACCGATCAGGACCGCACCGTCGAAAGCACCGCCCAGCAGGACCAAACCACCGACAAGGATCACGCAACCGACCGGGAACAGGCCGAAGCAACTGCATTGACGAAGGAAGTGGGTTCGGAAACTGTCAGTGAACCGACGCCTGATCTGATCCAGACCGTCACATCAGGAGAACCGGCGGTTGTCGAAACCGCAGGAGAGCCACTGCCTGATGTGGCAGATGACACACCAGTCGACGAGTCACCTCTCGCAGCGCTTCAGCCATCCCAGGTTGCGACCAAACAACCTGTACCGGAAGACAACGCTCCGGTCGGCCTGGTGGATGATATCGCTCAGACATCGCTGAATCCGGAAACGGCATCTGGCCCGGCAACCGTCACACCTGACCAGGTTACGGCAGATGGCCAGGTCACGGCAGATGAAAAGCCCATGCCCGATGATCCAAACGCAGACATCGATCATCTTATCGATGAAACGGTCGCAACGCCGCCCAATGCTGCTGCCGCATCGGCATCCAGAGAGGTAGAGGCCGAGACACCTGATGTCATCAAGGTTACGGCGTTGTCAGGTGAAACGGTCCCGCTGACGCCTCCACCAGTTCCCATCGATGTACCGGCAGAGCCAGGCGCACTTGGTCGATGGTTTGCCCAGGCAGCGGGTCCGATCTCTCCTGATGGCTCCATACCCCCGAGTCCCGGGTTACTGAACAAACTCTCAACACAGACCAGCCAACAGACCTTGAACAGCGGTCAGCCAGTCTCACAGGCCGGTGGCGTCGAAACCATTGGTCAGATCGGAAGCCAGCCAACGGCTGCACCTGAAATGACCTTCGCTGACGCAATGGCGGCTTCCTCTATGGATGGCGAAAGCCTCGATGCACTGGTCACACAAGCGATAAACAAAGCAAACGCGGCTCTTGAACCCGGCACACAGACGGCACCGGCCGTGACAACCGGTCAAACGGTGGCCACCGGTGCACAAGCAGTTATGACTGCGGTACCACAGGCCGCGACTGGCCAGGCCGTGCCGGTAACAGCACTCGCTGTGGAGATTACCCGGCAAGCGGCCAATGGGAAAACCCAGTTCGATATCCGCCTTGATCCGCCTGAACTGGGTCGCCTGAATGTGCGTCTTGAAATGGACGCCAGCGGCCAGACCCGCACGCATCTCGTTGTCGAACGGGCTGAAACACTCGACATGCTCTCCAGCGATGCACGCAGTCTAGAACGGGCACTGCAACAGGCCGGCCTTAAATCAGAGCCCGGCTCTGTCAGTTTTGAACTTGCTCAGGATGCTGCCGACAGCTTCGACCAGGGTGATCAAAGCGCTGCGACCAGAGATGAAGGCGAGGGTCAATCTGCTGAAGCTGCCGATTCCGATGCCGCGCCGGATGGAGAGCCGTCTGACGATCCGCTGACGGCCATCACATCACCCGAGGCCATTCGCCACCAGATCGCTGTGACGGGCCATCTGGATGTTCACGTTTAGTAGCGCGTAAAGGAGCCCCAATCATGACGACACTGGATCAACTTGCAGCGGCATCCCAGGCCCAAGCGGCGCTGGCGAACTCCGAACGCGACGAACAAGCGCTCGCGCAGGACTTCGACACCTTCCTCCAGTTGCTCACCACACAGTTGCAAAATCAGAATCCGCTCGAGCCACTGGATGCAAACAAATTCACCGAACAACTGGTTCAATTTTCCGGCGTTGAACAGCAGATTCGTACCAACTCCTATCTGGAGAGCCTGATAACGACAACGCAGGCACAGTCCGTCAATGCGGCGGTGAACTACATGGGCTCAACGGTCCGGGTCGCTGGTGTCGCAACGACATTGAGCGACGGCGAAGCATCCTGGGACCTGGCCTCGTCCGCCGACGCACCGGAATCCACGATATCGATCTTCGATGAAAATGGAAACGAGGTCTACAAGACCACCCATTCAGTGGAGCGTGGCGAAAGCACGTTCACCTGGGACGGCAAGACAACCATCGGTGATGATGCACCTGACGGTGTCTACTCAATCCGTGTGGAAGGTTTGACGGAGGACGGTGAGCAGGTTCCGGTCTACACCGCTGTAACCGGGCGCGTGTCTGGCATCGATTTCACCGGCACCCAACCAATTCTCATGTTGGGTGATGTCCGCGCCAACCTCGACTCTGTCATGGAAATCTGGCGACCTGAACTCAACATGTGATCACGAGATCTTCTTGCCAGAGTCTCGCTATCTTGCTGGCACACTGAATCATAGTGCGGATAGCGAACTGCAATTCCGTGCGTGTGCTCGACCCTGCTGTTGACGCAGCGAGGTCGATTGCCAACGGTCTGAACAGCGATTGCTCTTGCGGCAACCATAAAGCCTGGCCGTCCAGGCAAGCAAAAGCGCCCGATAAACCGGCGGAATTCCCTAACGAACCATGACCAGCGCCTTAGGGTGTTTTTAAGCTCCGTCCTTTAGTCTCTCTCACGTGTTATCGAGTGTTTTGAGTGAGAGTACGATGACCGAGTTCAAGCGTCCGCGCGTCAAATATGTCATTGGGCCCGATGGTAGCCCGCTGACGATTGCGGATTTACCACCAACCTCTACCCGTCGGTGGGTCATCCGCCGTAAGGCAGAAGTTGTTGCCGCCGTGCGTGGCGGCCTCCTGTCGTTGGAAGAAGCGTGTGATCGCTATCGCCTGACGGTTGAGGAGTTCTTGTCCTGGCAGATGTCGATCGATCGGCATGGCCTTGCGGGCCTGCGTACGACGCGCATCCAGCAATATCGGACCTAGCATCCAATAGGTTCATCGAAACTCGGCTGCTTCATCGGTTACCGCGTTTTCATCAACCGTTCCCTCTACCAAACAGCCGGCCAGGGACATTCCCGGAGGCCGGCGTTTTGCGTTGTGTTGCTTTTCGCATTTGAAACACTGCTTTTAAGCATCGGTTAACGTCCTGTTTACCATCTGCCGGGCAATTCTT
Source organism: Cohaesibacteraceae bacterium (assembly GCA_028281795.1). Taxonomy (GTDB): domain Bacteria; phylum Pseudomonadota; class Alphaproteobacteria; order Rhizobiales; family MH13; genus MH13. The sequence goes on from JANQJE010000128.1 coordinate 4,696, forward strand.
GCCTATCAGTGGCTCGCTTCACACGATTTGAGCCAAACTGATGGCTGGAACAGTGGGCGAACAGGCATCGATGATTGCGTTTCTTCAAAATCTGGGTCCTGCACGGCTCGGTGCCATGGGCATCGTCGCCGCGTTGTTGATCGGCTTTTTCGCTTTCATCACGTTGCGCGTAACAGCTCCGGTCATGGTGCCTTTGTTCACCGAATTGACCTTTGAAGACTCCTCCGAAGTCATTCGCCAGCTCGAGGCGACCGGCGTTACATTTGAAGTGCGTAACGATGGGACAACCATTCTTGTCCCGCAGGAACGCGTCCTGCGCCTGCGCATGGATATGGCCGAGCAGGGCCTGCCGACGGGCGGGACAGTCGGCTACGAGATTTTTGACCAGTCGAGCACGCTCGGTGCCACCAGCTTTGTTCAGAACGTTAACCAGCTACGCGCTCTGGAAGGCGAACTGGCGCGCACCATCCAGTCGCTCAATCGTGTCGCCGCAGCCCGTGTGCACCTAGTTCTTCCAGAGCGGGAACTCTTTCAGCGCGATCAGCGGGAGGCCACAGCATCGATTGTTCTGCGCGTTCGCGGCAGCCTCGATCAGGGCCAGATTCGGGCTATCCAACACCTGGCTTCGTCCGCCATCGACGGGCTTTCGGCAAACCGCGTGTCGATTGTGGACGAGAACGGGCAGTTGCTGGCGTCAGGTGAAAGCGATGATGAGCAGGCCATGATGGCGGCCTCGCTCGACGAGCGCACGATCGCCATGGAAAATCGCATCCGCACCCGGATCGAAGACATCCTGTCGGAAGTTGTCGGCAGCGGCCGGGCCCGCGTGAACGTTGCAGTCGAACTGAACCACAACCGCATTTCGGAAACCTCGGAGATATTCGATCCCGATGGGCAGGTCGTGCGCTCCACGCAAGTCCGCGAAGAGGTAGGCTCCACCAACGACACCACGGCAGGTGAAGTCACGGTCGGCAATGAACTGCCAGGTGAAGGTGCGGACGCAGCGCCCGGTGGCATTCAAGAAGCGCGCGAAAGCACCGAAGAGGTCACCAACTTCGAGATTTCTTCGACAAATCGAACCGAGATCCTCGAAGCCGGTCGACTTGACCGTCTCTCCGTTGCGGTGCTGGTGGATGGCATCTACACGCAGGACGAAAACGGTGTGCCCGTTTATGCGCCGCGCAGCGCTGAACAATTGGAACAGATCGCCATGCTGGTGCGTTCAGCGGTTGGTTTCGACCAAACCCGTGGCGATGTGGTCGAAGTGGTCAACCTGCAATTTGCCGCCCGTCCGGATCTGACCATCACCGCCGACGACGGATTCCTGTCCTTCACACGCGACGACATCTACCGTACTGCCGAGCTTGCCATCATTGCCGTTCTGACGTTGATCGTTCTGTTCTTCGTGGTGCGGCCTTTGCTCGCCCGGGTGTTTGAAACCGACGAGGAACCTCTTGAAGCGCTGCCCGCCGGTGGCCCGAACGCCGAAGGCTCCGTGATCGGACCCAATGGCGAGGTGCTGCAGTCGCCCATGCCAAGCGTTCCCCAGATCGCGCTTGAAAGCACCACCGTCAAAGCGTTCGAGAACGCTGTCGCGCTGGGAGCTCTGCAAGAGCAATCACTGGAGCGCGTTGGCAATCTGATCAAAGATCGGCCTGACGAGGCTGTCGGCGTTGTCCGCAACTGGCTCGCAGAGCCCCCCAAAGAACCGGCAAAGGCCTGACCGATGGTTACATCAACCGCTTTGGCCAGATCTGCCGAACAGCACATGACGGAAGCCCAGCGCACGGCTGGAGGTGATCAATCATCGGTCAAACTGGTGCATCTGTCCGGCGCAGAAAAGGCCGCTGTGCTCCTCCTTGCACTTGGCGACTCCTATGGGCAACCGCTCTGGGAGGGCCTGGATGAACTCGAACTGCGCGAAGTATCGCAATCCATGGCCGTTGTCGGTCGACTATCAACCGACGTGATCGAAGGCGTGCTGATCGAGTTCATCGATGCGGTGACCACCAACAAGTCGCTCACCGGTGGCTACGATGCGACCGAACGCCTGCTCTCATCCGTGATGGACGGCGACAAGGTGGCCGCGATCATGGAGGAAATCCGCGGCCCGGCCGGTCGTAACATGTGGGAGAAGCTCTCCAACGTTCAAGAGAACGTTCTCGCCAGCTACCTGAAGAACGAATACCCGCAAACGACTGCCGTGGTGCTTTCGAAAATCCGGCCCGACCACGCCGCCAAGGTCCTGTCGCTTTTGCCCGAGGAACTCTCCCTGGAAGTCATTCAACGCATGCTGAAAATGCAAAGTGTGCAGAAGGATATTCTCGACAAGGTCGAAGAGACCCTGCGCGTTGAGTTCATGTCGAACCTGTCGACCACGCGCCGCCGCGACAGCCATGAAACAATGGCCGAGATCTTCAACAACTTCGACCGGCAAACCGAGGCGAAGTTCCTCGCGACGCTCGAGGAAGACAACCGCGAGTCTGCCGAGAAGATCAAGGCGCTCATGTTCACCTTCGAAGACCTTGGCAAGGTAGACGCCACATCGATCCAGGTGCTGTTGCGCAACGCCGACACAAGCAAGCTGCCAATCGCCCTCAAAGGTGCCAACGAGACCGTGCGCGAATTCTTCCTGTCGAACATGTCGACCCGGCAGTCCGACAACATTCGCGAGGAAATGGAAATTCTCGGGCCTGTTCGTCTGAAAGATGTCGACGAGGCGCAGATGACCCTCGTCAATCTCGCCAAGGACCTGGCGGCCAAGGGCGATATGGTCATTTCCAAGAACGCGGGCGATGACGAGGTGATCTACTGATGAGCCTCTCAGCCCCTACACCTCGCTATCTTTTCGACCTCGATTTCAACGCCGAAAAAAGGGCGAAAGAAGAGACCGAAGCTGAGCCGACCATCACCGTGTATGAGCATGAGGCGCAAATGGCTGCTCTGGAGCGGCGGGTTCGCGCCGAAGCCCATGAGGCGGGACGCTGCGAAGCGATGGAAGAAGGCGCCCGGGCTCTTGCCGAAGAAACCGAACGCCTCACAGGCGTTGCGACCACGCTTCTTTCCCAGCTTGATGAGGAAATCGGCGTTCGCGAAGAGCGTGCCGTCCGCATTGCGATTTCAGCAGCCAAGAAGCTGGCCCGACGCCTGCTGAATGCTGAACCCATAGGGGAGGTGGAACTCCTTTTCCGCACCTGTCTCGCCCCCATGTTCGACGCGTCCCATCTCGTGGTGCGTATGAACGCCGAGCATGTCGACGCGATACGCGAACGTCTGGAAAGCATCGCCGAAGCGCATGGCTTTGAAGGCCGGCTGGTTTTTCTCGGCGAGGAAGACTTCGCAGCCGGAGATGCCAGGATTGAATGGGCCGATGGCGGCCTCGCCCGCAGCCAGCAGGACATCGAAGCGGCCGTTGACGGGTTGGTCGCCGGCTACCTTTCTGCCCGGTCCAGCAGTGCAGATTCAAACATACCGACAAAAACAGATCAGGAACCCGAGGCCATGATAGCCTCCATGGAGGGCGCTCTCGATGAGTGACACCACAGACGACGACACGGCCGACACGAAGGATGTTCCGCTTGACCAGCTTGAGGGTCCGGGCACCGAAGGGCCGGAGGAAATCGATCCCAACAGCACCAAAGATGCGAGCGACCTGGAAGCGGTCTTCGACGTGCCGGTGCGCGTATCGGCCATTCTGGGCCGGTCGGGCATGCAGGTCTCCGAACTGCTCAAGCTCGCGCCGGGCACTGTTGTCGAACTCGATCGGCGTGTCGGCGAAGCCATCGATATCTTCGTCAATGACAGGCTGGTGGCGCGCGGCGAGGTGGTACTCGTTGAAGACAAACTCGGCGTGACGATGACGGAAATCATCAAAAGCGACAAGTAAGACCTAATCAGGCAGGACCCTACCCATGCGACTTCTCATTTTCGGTAATCTCGGCGGACAAATGGCCAGCGCAACCCGCATGGCAATGGATCGCGGTGCCAAGGTCATCCATGCTGATGATCAGGCAGCCGCCCTTGATGCTTTGCGCGGAGGTCAGGCCATTGATCTGGTTATGGTCGATGTCGCCGAGAACATAAAAGCGCTGATCCAGGCAATGGAGCGGGAACATATCTCGGCACCGGTTATTGCCTGCGGCGTGAAAAACGATGCCGATGCAGCCGTGAAGGCGATCAAGGACGGCGCCCGCGAATACATTCCCTTGCCGCCTGACCCGGCTCTGATCGCAGCCGTGCTGGCCGCTGTCACCACCGAAGAGTTGGACCTAGTCTCCACCGATCCGGCGATGGTGAAGGTGGTACGCCTCGCCGAACAGATCGCGCCATCGGATGCATCCATCCTGATCACCGGTGAATCGGGAACCGGCAAGGAAGTGATGGCGCGGTACGTTCATACCAAATCCAACCGTGCAACCATGCCGTTCGTCTCCGTCAATTGCGCAGCCATTCCTGAAAACTTGCTGGAGTCAGAACTGTTCGGGCACGAAAAAGGGGCCTTCACCGGGGCGCTGGCCCGCCGCATCGGAAAATTCGAGGAGGCTTCGGGCGGCACGTTGCTGCTGGATGAAATCTCCGAAATGGATGTACGCCTTCAGGCAAAACTCTTGCGCGCCCTGCAGGAACGCGTGATCGATCGGGTTGGCGGATCAAAACCGGTACCGGTTGATCTGCGGATCATCGCCACATCCAACCGCAACCTGGCTGACGCGGTGAAGGAAGGGGCTTTCCGCGAGGATCTTCTGTTCCGTCTCAACGTGGTGAACCTGGCACTACCGGCCTTACGTGAACGCCCGGCAGACATTCTGGCGCTGTCCGACCACTTCGCAAAGAAATACGCCAAGGCGAACGGCTTCCCGCTTCGTCCGGTCTCCGAACCGGCACGCACACGCCTGATGTCGGCCCATTGGCAGGGCAA
>JANQJE010000159.1 GCA_028281795.1 Cohaesibacteraceae bacterium
CCAGGGATGGTCGAACCGGCGTACCTCCTCGACAGGACCGACAGTCAGGACTTTCTGATTGCCCAGCACCGCAACCCGATCACAGACCGAAAACAGGCTGTCCAAATCGTGCGTGACCATGAATACGGTCAGACCCAGAGCGGAACGCAGATCGGCAATCAGTTCATCAAAAGCGGCCGCCCCAAGCGGGTCGAGGCCGGATGTCGGTTCATCGAGAAACACCACATCCGGATCGAGCGCCAGCGCGCGCGCGAGCGCGACGCGCTTGATCATGCCGCCAGAAAGCTCAGACGGCACCTTCAAAGCGGCATCTTCAGGCAATCCGACCATTGCCAGCTTCACCGCGGCAAGCCGGTCCATCATCGGTTTGTCAAGACGCCAATGCTCGCGCATGGGCACCTGCACGTTTTGAATAACGTTCAGGGACGAAAAAAGCGCGCCATGCTGGAACAGGACACCCAGACGCTCATCGATATGGGTCCGCTCACGCTCGTCCATTCTGCAATAGGGCTCGCCAAGCACATCGATCGTACCGGCACGCTTGCGGTTCAGACCCAAAACTGCACGCAACAGAACCGATTTCCCGGTGCCGGACGCTCCGACAAAACCAAGAATTTCTCCACGGCGCACGGTGATGTCGAGATCCTTCAGAACGGTGACCTCGCCAAAGCCGACTTCAAGCCCCCGCACATCGATCACCGGCTCTAAAGGCTGGCTGTTCTGCACTCTTTCGTCCTGCCTCAGAGCCATTTTGCTAGAGCATATCTTGCTTAGATTGAATCGTTTGAGCGCAGGAGTTTTTCGGTCCGGCAAGGAGCGTGAGGCGACACGGTGCGGGTACCGTTAGCTTCGCGCGACGCTGTCCGGGGCGGAAAAGACCAAGCTCAGACGATTGCAAGACAGTGTTTTGTTTCAATGAGTTTGACCTACGGCTTGGCGATCTTTGGCGCGTCCACTTCGTCAAAATCCTCGCACGATGCGCGGCATCGCGCTGCGGTGTTTTCCTTGTGGGACAAGCAAAATCTCATCCATCAAATCGCTCCAATCCAAACAAGACATGCTCTAGTACCCGATCGAGGCGAAGAAAATGGCAAAAAAGCCATCGAGCACAATCACAGCGAAAATCGACTTCACAACCGCCGCCGTCACACGTTGACCGAGCGACTCGGTGCTTCCGCTGACCCTGAACCCTTCCATGCAGGCGATACAGCCGATAGCCAGCGCCATGAACGGTGCCTTGATGAGACCGACAAACACCGTTTCGAGCAGAATGGCGGCATGCATACGCTCGATGAAAACCGAAGGATCGATACCGGAATAGAGCCAGATGGTCAGCATCCCGCCGGTCAGGGCAGCGGCATTGGCCACAACGGTAAGCAACGGCATTGCAATGACGAGTCCCAGAATTCTTGGAACGACCAGCACATCCACCGGATCGAGGCCGATGACGCGCATCGCATCGACCTCCTCGCGCATGCGCATCGCCCCAATCTCTGCAGTGAACGCCGAGCCCGTGCGGCCAGCGACCATGATGGCTGAAATCAGCACACCCATCTCCCGAAGAACGAGGATGGCTACCAGATCGATGGCAAATATCTCAGCACCGAAAAACCGCAGCTGATAGGCGGATTGCTGCGCGACGATGCCACCTATGACAAACTGGATGAGCACAATGATCGGAACGGCGCGAAACGCGCTTTTGTCGAGCTGCGTTACGAACGCATTGAACCTCCAGCGCGACGGACTGACGAGTGTGCCGCCAACGGAGACAAGCACCAGCCCCAGCATCCCGACAACACCGATCAGGTCGGACCAGCCAGAGGAAACGGCCTTTCCGAAGCCCGCTACCAGATCATCCAGACCAAAACGCCGTGTTTCCGGTCGGCGCAGCTGCGCACGATCACGCACGGCCTCGTAGAGGTCACGCTTATCAGCCGGCAAATGGATCAGTTGAACATCGCGGCCCGACGCACCAAGGGCTGTTTCAAGATCAGCCAGCGCAAGGCACCCAAGAGTGTCCAGATCACCGATACCCGACGCATCGACCAGAAACGGCCCTGACACATCGCCAAGCGAAGCCCAACGGGTGGCTTGGTCAAAGCCTTCGGCCATCAACACGGTACGGACGCACGGCCGGACCCAATCGCCATGAACCGACAGACCATCGCCATCGCGCAACACTTCTGCTGCGCGCGGCACGGTGTCGCCTCGCTTGGCAAAGGGCACATCAGTCGGCGGTCCCGACCAAAGGGCATCAGAAGCTGTCACAACGATGTCGCCGCATCCCATGAAATCATGCTGCTATCCCTGCCATGCGCGCCCGCGATGCGCAAAGCCCATTTCGCATGCAGACAAAGTGTGCAAATTGCGATGAGGCTATTCAGCCACGCTTGTTTCATCACGCCGGACCTAAACCTATGCCAGAATTGCAAAAACCCTATGTCCTCTTCCTTGGCGATGTGCCTGATGCTTTGGCTGCCAAAACAGCCACAGGCATCGTGGACTGGCGACCGGAATGGTGCATTGGACAGGTGCGTCTGGAAGGGTGCAAGGCCGACACGGGCCTGCCTGATATGACAATTGCCGAAGCCACGGCAAAAGGCGCCAGGACGTTTGTGATCGGCGCCGTAAACGCTGGTGGGGTGCTGCCGGATCATTGGGTTGCGAGCATTGTGGAGGCGATCGAGGCCGGTCTCGATGTTGCCAGTGGCCTTCACGCCCGGTTGCAGGACATTCCAGCGATAGCCAAGGCCGCCGAAGGTAACAGCGCAACGTTGCACAATGTGCGCCACGTGGAGCAGACACTATCGACCGGTTCAGGCGCCAAGCGCCCTGGAATGCGTGTGCTCGCAGTCGGCACGGATTGCTCGGTGGGAAAGAAATACACCGCCCTAGCCCTTGAACGTGGAATGACGGCGCGGGGGATGAAAGCGAGCTTCCGCGCGACAGGTCAGACGGGCGTTCTGATTTCCGGCCGGGGCCTTGCCATCGACTCGGTCATTGCCGATTTCATCTCGGGCGCAGCCGAATGGATATCGCCCGCAAATGAACCGGACCATTGGGATGTCATCGAAGGACAAGGCTCGCTTTTTCATCCTTCCTTTGCAGGCGTGACGATGGGTCTTTTGCACGGCTCGCAGCCCGACGCATTCATCGTTTGCCACGAGCCAACACGCACGACCATGCGCGGTGTGACGACACCATTACCCTCCATACAGGACGTGATCGACGCAACGATCGCCATGGGCCGCCTGACCAACGCCGCCATTCAATGCACCGGTATCGCGATCAACACCGCCGCACTGGACGAAAGCGAGGCACGCGATCTGCTTGCAAAGACCGGCAATGCCCATAAGCTGCCCGCTACGGATCCTGTTCGCTTCGGGGTCGATGCTCTTGTCGATGCACTTGAGGAAATGTCGCCAAAGCCATGATATCACTTGATATATCAAAGGATAGCTTTCGCATTCGCGGCACATTTTCCATCGCCCGGGGCAGCCGGACGCATGCTGATGTCGTGACCGTCAGCCTCAAGCAGGGGCAGAACGTCGGTCGCGGTGAATGCACCCCCTACGCCCGTTATGATGAAAGCGTAGAGAGCGTTGTAGCGCAGATCGAAGGTCTGCGCGGTCGTTTGGAAAACGGCCTTGAACGCGAAGAGCTTCAACCGCTGTTACCCGCCGGGGCTGCACGCAACGCGATTGACTGTGCCTTGTGGGATTTGGAAGCGAAACGGTCTGGAAGGCCTGTTCATGAGCAGGCAGGTGTACCTGAGCCCTTGCCGGTCAACACTGCCTACACGCTCAGCCTCGACACACCGGATGCTATGGCGCTGGCTGCCTATGAAAACCGGCATCGCCCTCTCCTTAAAGTGAAGCTGGGCGGCGAAGGTGATCCGGATCGGTTGCGCGCGGTCTGCGGCCATGCCGGCGATGCCGCTGTAATCGTCGACGCCAACGAGGCCTGGTCCCGCGACACTGTTTGGGAATGGCTTGATCTATCGGCAGACCTTGGTGTCGCACTGGTCGAGCAACCGCTTCCGGCCGGGCAGGACGCTATCCTGAGCGAGCGGACACATCCTGTACCGATCTGTGCGGACGAAAGCGCCCATGATCGCGCCAGCCTTGCCCGGCTCAGCGGCACTTACGACGTCATCAATATCAAGCTCGACAAGACCGGTGGACTGACCGAGGCCCTGGCATTGAAAGCAGAGGCCAAAGCAGCCGGCCTGGGTGTGTTCATCGGCTGTATGATGGGATCATCGCTCGCCATGGCGCCGGCGGTTTTGCTCACACATGGCGCAGACTATGTCGACCTCGATGCCCCCTTGCTTCTGGACGAAGATCGCGAACCGGCCCTAACATTCGAAGGCAGCACACTCTTTCCGCCTAGTCGGGCACTTTGGGGGTAAGGCGACCGCCGGGCACGCGAAGCCGATTGACAAAAATGATCACCACGCCGGCAAAGGTCATAACCCCCATCACACTGTACGCGCCAGCACCAAAGCTTGCATAAAGCGGACCGGCAGCCAGTGTCGCAACCGCCATCAAGGCGCCCGAAACAACACCGTAAACCCCCTGCGCGCCGCGCAATTCACGCGGTCGTGCGCGCCGTGCGACATAGCTGATAAGCGCAAGGTGCGTCATCCCAAAGGAAAAGGCGTGGAAGACTTGCAAGCCGAATGTGAAACCCAGATCAGGTGAAAACGCAAAAACGATCCAGCGTATGGTTGCACCGAGACCGCCGAGGATCAGCAATCCACGCGCACCGAGCCGCGCAATAACCGGCGCCGACACGGCAAACAGCACAATCTCGCAAAGCACGCCAAATGACCAAAGCATGCCAATCGACGTTTCCGAAAAGCCCTGCTCGGCCCACGACAAGCTGCCAAAGCCATACAAAACCGCATGGCTCGCTTGGATCAGACCGCAGCCAATGAAAACGCTCATCGCGCCCTTACGGCGCAGAAAGAACAACCAGCCGGAGCGCAGTTTGGTGCGTTTCTCGCCTCCATCACCACGCGCGACATCCGCTTTGGGCTGCACGAAGCTCCTGGGCAGACTGACGCTCACCAGAACGAGCAGGCCAAAGCTGACGAGAACCAGCCAGGGCACAAGATCGGGGCCATAGACATCGATCACTGCTCCTGCGCCAAAGCTTACGGCGATGAACCCGATCGAGCCCCAGACACGGACACGGCCATAGTCCGCGCCCGATTGGCGGGCCAGTTGGATTCCCAAGGCATCGCTCAACGGAAGAAGCGCATTCCAGCCGACAGCCATCAGCGCGATGATCACGAGCAACGACCATGGACTGGTGAAGACGGTCGCCATTGACGAAAACAAGCTGGAGACCGGTAAAACGGCGAAAAGCAGAAAGGTGGCGACAGACAATCCAAGAATCGGAAGACGTGGATCATCGAAGTGCTCGGCTGCATCGGTCACCAAAGACATCGTCGCGACGCGAACGATCAAGGGAACGGCGACCAGCAATGCAATCCACCCTGCGCTTAGACCCAGCCAATCGAGCCAAACGGGAAAAAAAGGTAGAAAAACACCGAAGCCAGCGAAATAAGCTGCGAACAACGCAGCTACAGTAACCCTTTGGTGACCAGCTTGGGTTGCAATGAAAGCGAGTCGCTGCACGAGGTAAGACCTTGAACTAATTCCTGATGCGTCGATTCGTCGACGTGGCGAAGCGCATCTTGGATAATGGGCAGTCGAAGGGACGAAAACCGCCGGAATGAGAGCTTGTTCCGGCGATTGAATGGGGTGGAAGATCGGCAGCCATGCTTTGGCATGGCGATTGATCTTCTTGCGGGCCGCGGAACAGACCATGACCGAAACGCCGAAGGCGACGACGAGTCAAGATACCGTGCACAATGACGTGTCCACCGAAACGGTTGACACAAGCAAACAGGTGGCTGCGACCCCTCGTATCAGCGAAGCCGACTATGAAGCAATCGCCGCTGCCGTCATGGAGACCGAGCGGGGCCGCTGGTTCCTTGAAGAATATGCCAGGCGCAACCGTCACAGCGACACCAAGACTGTTCTCGAAGCGCTGAACCGTCTTGAAGAGCGCATTGCAGAAGCGCCTGCCGTCAAGCGCGATGACACATCGGTCGCTCTCTTGAGCCACAACGTTATCGATCTTGCTGAAGCAATCACCCAGGTTAAGCGCGAGGTCCAGGAACTTGGCGGTCAAGGCGATGACGCCGACCATTTCAACACCGCAACTGAAGAACTGGAAGCGATCGTCACTCAGACGGAGACGGCAACCGGCGAAATCCTGGAAGCTGCAGAGAAAGTTCAAGAAGTCCTTTGGACTTTACGCGAAGAGGGCGCCAACGAGACCCAATGCGATATCATTGAAAGCAAGATCATTGATATCTACACCGCCTGCTCTTTTCAGGATTTGACCGGCCAACGGTCCAGCAAAGTGATCCGTCTTGTCAGCTACGTTGAAAAGCGTGTGGCGACAATGATGGATATTCTAGGGGTTTCAGCCGACGATAGACCCAAGGCTGCTGCCCCCAAAGAAGAGACGGCTGCTCCTGCCTATCAAGAGGATGATGCCCGCGAAGATGCGCATCTGCTGCACGGTCCCGCCCTTGAAGGCGAAGGCAATGAGCAGAATGATATCGACGCGCTTTTCGACACCACCGATGACGCAACAGAGACGCCGCCTGAAACCGATGAAGGAGACGTCCCCGCCCCAGAACCTGCTGTTTCCGAATACGTTGAACCGGCAGATGGCGAAACATCCGATGATGCAACGGCCGGCGACGATGAGGTCCTGACCAGCCCCGAGGACAATACCGACTTAGATGTCGACATTTTCACCGATGAAGTGGTGGTTGAACTCCACGATGCTGAAATCCTTCAGATGCCGGCCGAAGAGGAGCTGCTTGCCAACGCCGTGACATCAGTCAGCAACGCACCCGACATTTTTGAAGTCGAGATGCTTGAGTTCGAAGGCGTCGATATGGCCGATCGCCATGAAGCGAATGCCGAAGCCGATGCTCTTGTGGATCGTCGTGTGCCAAGCGGCGATGCGGATTTCATCGTCAAAACGTCCGATGATTTTGCAGTGGATACGAGCGATGCGGATATGTTCGTCAGCGCGTCGCCGGACGACGATGAGCAGAGCACGGCCGGAGAGATCAATGCCGACGCTGCCGCAGAAAGACAGGATGTCTTTGACGCCGATGATTTGCCGGTTGATGGCATAGAGAGCCTGATCCATTTAGAAATCACGCAGACGCAGGAAGAAGCCATCCCGCTTGAAACCCTGCTCGACGAAGAGCTGGCTGCACAGCAGGACGGCGATGACGCGACCACGGCCGAAACAGAGGCCGATATCGTGGAGATGGAGCCATTGGCAGCCGCCAACGCGGCCATACCGGAAGCTCCCGAGGAAGAACCGGTGCCTTACACCGATGAAGAACGGGTCGCCCTATTCTCCTAATGGACTGATCGGGAAGCCAGCTTAACGACTGAGCGCCCGCTCGATCATCGCCACATCGGCATTTCCGCCGGAGAGCACCGCAAGCACGGTCTTGTCTTCGCACTCGACCTTACCGGCCAACAGGGCGGCAAGACAGACGGCCCCGCCGGGTTCGACAACCAACTTGAGTTCGTTCAGCGCGAAAGCCATGGCCTCCAAGACCTCATCGTCACTCACACTTAGACCCTGAACGCCGTTGGCCTGATTCACCGGAAACGTCAGTTCACCCGGCATCTCAGTCAAAATCGCATCACAGATAGACTCTGCCCCAGGCTTGGTTCTCTCACGCCGGCCAAGTTCGAGGGAGCGTTTGGTATCGTCGAATTCATCAGGCTCGACGACGAAAATAGCCATATCCGGGTAGGCCTCGCGCCAAGCCGTCGAGACGCCGGCGCTCAAACCACCGCCGCCACAACAGATGAGACCGATGTCAGGCGCCATGTTGCGCTCGCGCATCTGTGCAACGGCCTCCAGACCCAACGTGCCCTGCCCCGCCATCACCCTCAAATCATCAAACGGACGCACGAAGGCCGCGCCCGTTTCGTCGGCAATGCCTTGAGCGATGGCGTTACGGTCCTCGCTGTCACGATCGAAAGCCACAACAGTGCCGCCGGAACGCTTCACACGGCTGGTTTTGATATCTGGAGCATCCGCCGGCATCACAATGGTCGCAGGCACACCGAACAGACGCGCCGCTTCGGCCACACCCTGTGCATGGTTGCCGGAGGAGACTGCGACAATGCCACGCCGGCGTTCCTCTTCGCTCATCGAGGCAAGAGCATTGTAGGCCCCGCGAAACTTGAACGATCCGGTCCGCTGCAGATTCTCGCACTTCAGGAAGACCCGGGACCCGAGAACACCGTCAAGATGAGCGCTGTTGATCAACGGCGTGACCACCGCGTGTCCTGCCAGCCGGCTTTGGGCGGCACGGATGGCGTCTATGGAAAACGAGGCAGCTTCAATGGTCATAGTCCGGCACACTCCAATCGGCCTTCAACGGATAGAGGTGGTGGAAGAAGGCCTTGGCACTTTCGTGCCAACTATAGTTCTGCGCAAATGCTGTGCAATCCTCGCGCTTCAGGTCCAAGGCGGCAAGCGCAGCAGAACGAAGATCCTGAGACAGGACACCGACCTTCGGGTCGGTAACGACATCAATCGGACCGGTGATGGGAAACGCCGCGACGGGCAGGCCCGATGCCAAAGCTTCAAGCAACACGATACCAAACGTATCGGTGAGGCTTGGAAAAACAAAGACGTTGCTTCCGGCGTAGTATTGCGCCAACTCCTCACCGAGCTTGGGACCGACAAACACGGCATTTGGATACCGCGCCTTCAGGCTTTCCAGCGCCGGACCGCCACCGACGATCAGCTTGGTGCCAGGCAGATCAAGATCGAGAAACGCTTCAAGATTCTTTTCGACCGCGACCCGGCCGACATAGGTGAAGATCGGACCCGGATAAGGCAGCTTTACCGCTGGGCGCGGGTAGTAACGGTCAAGATCCACCCCGCGTGACCACCGCACCAGATTGTTGAAGCCGTTTTCACGCAACTCATTCTCAAGACTGGGTGTAGCCACCATCACACCGGTCGCCGCATTGTGGAAGCGGCGCATATAGGCATAGCTCCAACGTTCCGGCACCGGGAAGCGCGCAGCCACATATTCCGGAAAGCGCGTGTGATAGCTGGTCGTGAAACCCAGACCATGCTTCAGACAAAATCTGCGGGCGACGGTTCCAAGCGGTCCTTCGGTTGCGATGTGAATGGCGCGCGGCTCTTCGGCGCGGATCGCACGCCGGATTGAGCGCGGGTGAGCCAGGGCCAGACGGATTTCCGGATAGCTTGGCATCGGGACCGTACGGAACCGCGCCGGTCCGAGAACCTGCAGATCGACCCCGAACTTGGGCGCCTCTTTCACCATCCACTCGATGGTGCGCACGACACCATTGATTTGCGGATGCCACGCATCCGATACAATCAGCGCCCTGGCAGGGTTGGATGCATTGAATTCAAACATATAAGGGCAACGGGATGGCGTCGCGATCAGGCTGCGGCGGAACGATCGCCGGACCCGCCATCACCGGATGGTTTCGGATCGAAAGCAAGAACCTGTGCCGGGTCGTCAGCCACCTGGGAGGGCTGGCCCTTGGCAGCCCGCAAGTCCTGTTCACCTGCCGCACTCAGCCGCGTCCACTTGATAAGCTCGAATGAACCGTCTTCGTTTTCACCGACAGCGGTACAGCTCTCAACCCAATCACCTGTATTCACGTAGGAAATACCATCGACATCATGCATGGTCGCGTGGTGGATGTGGCCGCAGATAACACCATCGACATCTGCTTTTCCAGCTTCGTGGCTTAACGTCTCCTCGTAGCGGCCGATGAAGGACACGGCATTCTTCACCTTGTTCTTGGCCCAGGCAGAAAGCGACCAGTAATCAAAGCCCAGCCGACGGCGCACCAGATTCACATAGATGTTAGTCCAAAGAGCAAAGTTGTAAGCCCAGTCGCCCAGGAAGGCGAGCCATTTGGCGTGCCGGACGACGACGTCGAACTGATCCCCATGCACAACGAGAAAGCGCCGCCCGTCGGCTGTCTCGTGGATGGCGGTATCGACAATCTCAACACCCCCCATCTGCATCCCCAGATAATCGCGCAAAAACTCGTCATGATTGCCGGGCAGATAGACGATGCGTGAGCCTTTGCGGCCCTTTCTCAACAACTTCTGCACCACGTCATTGTGCGCTTGTGGCCAGTGCCAGCGCTTTTTCAAGCGCCAACCGTCGACGATGTCGCCAACCAGATAGATCGTCTCTGCATCATGATAACGCATGAAATCGAGCAACAGCTGCGCCTGGCATCCTCGCGAGCCAAGATGGATATCGGAGAGAAAAAGGGTTCGGAACTGCCGCGCCTCAGGCGAAACATCGGACGGTTCATCGATCTGCGCCTGATCCTGAATGGATCCAAGGATCGAGTCCGGCAAACCAGCTTGGTTGCTCATCATGCAATCCATTCTTAGCCATCCAGCGGTCAATAGACACACGGATGGAGGCTGTTCAAGCATGTGCCGATGCGCGCTTGGCATCGACGCGGGGGACAGGCGCTGCAAACACCGTTAGGGGCTACATAGGACGTTCCCCTGCCATACGCCAGTGGGCACTCTATGTGTCCAGACTTATTGGAGATTCCGTTGTCACTTTTGTGACACAGACACCTTACTCCCCCAGCCGGGAGCGCGGTACGGATCGGGCAGCTTCGATCCTGCCAGGCTGGAAAGGCCGACGCCTACCTTGACCTGACACGGCAAGCCGCTTCATCACCCTATCAACACGACACCGAACGAGAGAGTTGTTATGGACCTCAACATTGCAGGCAAATGGGCCATTGTGGGAGCGTCGAGCCGCGGTCTCGGCCTTGGATGCGCCAGGGCACTGGCCGATGCGGGCTGCCATATCGTCATCAACGGACGCAACACCGGAAAGCTTGATGAAGCAGCGCGCGACCTTCAAGCACGCGGCGCACCGCAGGTGATCATCGTCGCGCAGGATATCGGCTCGCAGGCTGGTCAGGACGCGTTGTTCGAAGCTTGCCCCAACCCAGATATTCTGGTCACCAACAATGGCGGTCCTCCGATGAGGCCATTCGAGGCACTTGACCGTGAGGCCATTCTGGCCGGCGTCCAACAGAACATGATAACGCCCATCGAACTCATCCAGCGCGCTCTGCCCGGTATGAAGCAGCGCGGCTTCGGACGTATCGTGAACATTACCTCCTCTTCCGTCCTTGCACCCATTCCCGGGCTCGACGTGTCGTCCGGCGCCCGCGCAGGCTTAACGGCCTTTGTAGCAGGGGTCGCCAAAAACGCCGCTGAATACAATGTGACGATCAACAACATCCTGCCGGGCAAGATGGACACCGACCGCTTGCGCGGAAACCTGCAGGCACAGGCCGACCGGATGGGCAAATCGCTGGACGAGACCAGGGCCGGTTCCATCGCCGCCATCCCGGCCAAGCGCTTCGGCACAGCCGATGAGTTCGGTGCGGCTTGCGCTTTCCTTTGCTCCAGCCATGCCGGTTACATCACAGGCCAGAACCTGTTGATTGATGGGGGATTGCTGGGTCGAGCATTTTAGAGCATGTCTTGCTTGGATTGAAGCGATTTGATGGATGAGCTTTTGTGTCTCCCACAAGGAAAACACCGCAGCGCGATACCACGCATCGTGCGAGGATTTTGACACCGTGGACGCGCAAAAGATCGCCAAGCCATAGGTCGTCAAACGCTAATACAGAACCATGTATCGCAATCGTCTGAGCTTGGTCTTTTACGTCCCGCACCGCATCGCCCCACGCTCCTTGCCGGGCCGAAAAACTCCGGCGCTCAAACGATTCAATCTAAGCAAGATATGCTCTAGCCCGGCACCAGTGAGCCCTACTCCATCACCGCTGCTTTGAGGATGCAGACCATGGTAGCGCGCCCATTCGTGCCATCATCGGCTGCTTCCAGACAACGCACGGTATGAGGCCTGTCGCAGCGGTAACGCACCGTGGCACCGGTTTCGACACGCCGGGTTTCCTGGCCCGCCGTCACCTCAAATGTTCCCGCCAGAACCGAGAGACACTCGATGGAGCCACGTTGATGGCCTTCGGACTCAAGCACGGCACCGGCATCGGCCGCGACATCGTACCATTGCAGCCACTCCACCGTCTTCGACCAGCCAATGATGGTAAGCTGCATCTTGCCGTCTTCTGAGGTAAGAACCGGCATGTCGTTGGATGGGATATCCTCAACGAAGTCCGCATCGTGAGCCGCCGAGAGAACACGGTCGATGGAAACATCCAACGCCTGCGACAGCCGCCAGATGGTTGCCAGGGTCGGGTTGGTCTCGTTGCGTTCGATCTGGCTGATGATCGACTTGGCGACACCTGATTGTTCAGAAAGCTCTGACAGCGATAGATTATAAGCCTTGCGCAACCGCTGGATGGTCTTGCCCAGCTGGCCGGAGAAAGCCAGCGCATCGGCCTCGCTTTGCGCATTCCGCGGAGATTTATCGGACATGGCGCGCCTTCGTGAACACGTGACAGGAAGATCAGCTTGGCGTGCGTGCCTTCAAAGCCGCTTCACGCGAAATACCAATCTTATGCTCGCGATAGATCACAAACAGGCCTGCTCCGACAACCAGAACCGAACCGGCAAGCACCGCAAGGCCGGGAACCTCGTCGAACAGGAAGTAACCGACAACAAGCGCGAAGATCATGGCCGTGTAGTCGAATGGGGCGATCACGGAGGCCGGTGCCAGGCGGAAACTATGGGTCAGCAAAAGCTGGCCGATGCCACCCATAAGCCCGATTCCGACAAGCAGAACGACAGTCCAAAGGTCCGGCACAACCCAGCCAAAAGGAACGGTGAAAAGGGCCAGAACGCTTGTCAGCGCGGAAAAGTAAAAGACCGTCGCTGTGGTGCTTTCCGTCTTGATCAGCTGACGAACATAGACTTGAGCCAGCGCCATACAACAAGCCGAAGCAAGCGCGAGCAGGGCACCCGTTGCGCGCGCTTCATCGTCCAGCACGCCGACCAATCCAAGATTTGGCGATAGGATTACCAGAACACCGATGAAGCCCACAACGACAGCCGACCAGCGGTAGAGGCGTACCACCTCGCCCAGAATCACAACCGCAAGGGCAGTTGTGATCAACGGAGCGGCAAAGCTGATGGCGGTGGCATCCGGCAGAGGGAGGCGCGACAGGGCAGAGAACCAGAGCGTCATGGCCGAAGCGCCGATGGCCGCACGGATCAAGTGACCGACCGGTTTCTTCGTGGCAAGCGCCGACCGCCAGGGAGTGTTCGTTTTGTGCTGCCACTGGATCATGACGACCAGGGGAACAAGCCCGAAGAAGGCGCGGGCAAAAACGATCTGACCGACGGGAACATGATCGCCAAGCACCTTCACGGCCGTCACCATCACGGTGAAGACCAAAACGGAAAGCAGCTTGAAACCGATACCGGCGAGAGGCAAGAGACGGATGTCCTGGGAGGAAGTGGAGCTGTCTTGAACCATTTTTGAACGTGGGACGCCACCATCACGCGGACATAGCTCCCATGCATCGGCAATTTTCTCACTGAAAATCCAAGCACTTTGCGCTGGCGAGGGCCGCAATGCCTGACTAGGCTACGATAATCAAAGCCCTGCCCGCACGCCCCGCCAAAAGGCTCCCCCTATGTCGCTCCTTGCTTCGCTGACCCACACAACACGTTACAGCTATGACCGGCCAGTCACACTGGGACCGCAGCTCATTCGCCTGCGCCCTGCGCCGCACACGCGTTCGCGCATTCCATCCTACACGCTGACAGTCTCGCCTGAGAACCATTTCATCAATTGGCAACAGGACCCGCACGGAAACTGGGCAGCGCGCATCGTCTTTCCGGATCCGGTAAGAGAGTTTTCGATCGAGGTCGACCTGTTGGCCGATATGGCCATCATCAATCCATTTGATTTCTTCATCGAACCGGAAAGCGAGGAGCTTCCCATCGTCTACAGCGATCGGCTGAAGAGCGATTTGATGGCTTACCTGCAGGTAGAGCCGCAGGGCGGGCGTTTTGATTCATTTTTGCAGGAAGTCGACTCAAGCCCCCAAAACACAACGACATTTCTGGTCAACCTGAATCAAAAGGTGAGCCAGGCCGTCGAGTACATCATTCGCATGAAACCAGGAGTCCAAACCCCTGAAGAGACTCTAAAAAACGGTCGCGGGTCCTGTCGGGACTCCTCCTGGCTTCTGGTCCATCTGCTGCGCCATCTGGGTTTCGCAGCGCGTTTCACATCCGGTTATCTCATTCAATTGAAGCCGGACGAAAAAGCACTCGATGGCCCGGTGGGCACGGACCGTGATTTCACCGATCTGCATGCCTGGACCGAAGTCTATATTCCCGGTGCCGGCTGGATAGGCCTCGACCCGACCTCGGGCCTGCTTTGCGGCGAGAGCCACATTCCACTGGCCGGAACGCCGCATTATGAGAGTGCAGCACCGATAGAAGGCGCCGCGAGCAAGGCTGAGGTCGATTTCTTCTTCGATATGAAAGTCGGACGGGTGGACGAACGCCCGCGCGTCACAGCACCCATAACCGACGAAGCCTGGGCGAAGCTTCTGTCGGTCGGCGACAAGGTCGACAAAGGGCTCAAAGACGAAGACGTGCGCCTTACCATGGGCGGTGAACCGACCTTCATCTCCATCGACGATCTGGAAGGCGCGGAATGGAATACATCCGCTGTCGGGCCTACCAAACGCAAACTGGCCGACGAGTTGACGCACAGGCTGGCCGACCGCTTCGCGCCAGGCGCGTTTCTGCATTACGGCCAGGGCAAGTGGTACCCAGGGGAAAGTCTGCCACGCTGGACCTTCGCGATCTACTGGCGCGCCGACGGTAAGCCCATCTGGCGGCAACGCAACCTCTTCGCCCGTGAACCGGAAGAGGGAAAAACACAGCACAACGCACTTTCCAAGGACGCGGCGCCCGAAGCTGCCGAACGCCTCGCTCATGCGATCGCACAGCGACTTGGCGCCAACACGGGACACATCAGGCCCGCTTATGAGGACCCCGGCATCTGGCTCGGCAAGGAAAGCGCGCTACCCGACAACGTAACACCGCAGAATGCCAAACTCGCCAGCGCCGAGGAACGCTCCCGCATCGCCCGCGTTTTTGATCGTGGTCTGACGGTGCCAACAGGCTTTGTCCTGCCATTGGCACGGTCCGACGAACTGGCGTTCAGCCCGCGTTGGGTTTCCGAAGCATGGTCGCTGCGGCGCGATCAGCTGTTTCTGGTGCCTGGAGACTCACCGGTCGGCTATCGATTGCCACTGGATTCCCTGCCCCATCTTGAACCGGACGAATTTCCCTACATTGAACCGGAAGACCCACTGGTCGATAAGCCTGACCTCTCCGATCCCGACACGATCCGCGCCCGGGTTACCGAGCCGAAACCGCATGAGAAGATCACTCACAAACAGCATGTGCGCACGGCACTGACGATCGAACCGCGCGAGGGCAAACTTTGCGCCTTCATGCCGCCGACCAAAACAGCCGAAGACTATCTGGAACTGGTCACAGCCATTGAAGAGGCAGTCAGCGATACTGGATATCCGGTCCAGATCGAAGGCTATCATCCTCCGGTCGATCCGCGGCTGAATGTCATCAAGGTGGCGCCGGACCCAGGTGTGATCGAGGTGAACGTTCATCCGGCGTCCAATTGGCGCGAGGCTGTATCAATCACCGAAGCGGTCTATGAGGAAGCACGCCTGACCCGGCTTGGCACCAACAAGTTCATGGTCGATGGGCGGCACACAGGCTCAGGCGGCGGCAATCATGTGGTGGTCGGCGCAGCAAAAGCGCCGGATAGCCCGTTTCTGCGCAGGCCGGATCTTCTGAAAAGCATCATCACCTATTGGCAACGCCATCCCTCACTCTCCTACCTGTTTGCCGGTCTGTTCATCGGCCCGACAAGCCAGGCACCGCGGGTCGACGAAGCGCGGCACGACACGCTTTACGAACTCGAAATCGCTATGGCGCAGGTGCCCGCTCCCGGGGAAGGCGATGCTCCTGAACCCTGGCTGGTCGACAGGCTGTTCCGTGATCTCCTGACCGATGTGACCGGCAACACCCACAGAGCTGAAATCTGTATCGACAAGCTCTATTCGCCCGATGGTCCGACGGGGCGGCTCGGTCTGGTCGAATTTCGCTCGTTCGAAATGCCGCCAACAGCACGCATGAGTCTTGCCCAGCAATTGCTGATCCGGGCGATCATTCTTATGTGTTGGCGAACGCCACAACACCCGCCCCTCGCCCGCTGGGGCACGGCTTTGCACGACCGCTATATGCTCGGCGCCTTTGTCTGGGAGGATTTCCTCTCGGTCCTGAGCGATCTTCAACAAGCAGGCTTCGCGCTTGACCCGGCCTGGTACCGCGCGCAGTACGAGTTCCGCTTCCCCCATTTTGGCCAAATCAGTCATCAGGGCGTAACGCTTTCCGTCCGTGGCGCGCTCGAACCCTGGCACGTGTTGGGAGAAGACAGTGCTGCTGGCAGCACATCACGCTATGTCGATAGCTCGGTGGAACGCATCCAGGTGGAAGTCACGGGGTTCAATCCCGCACGTCACCAGATCACCTGCAATGGGCGGCAGGTCCCCATGCATGCCACGGGCAATGGCACACATGCAGGCGGCGTGCGCTACAAGGCCTGGAAACCATGGCGCGGTCTGCACCCGACTATCCCCGTGCATGCACCGTTGACGTTCGACATCGTCGATCAATGGAATGGTAAGGCTCTTGGTGGCTGCCGCTACCATGTGGGTCATCCGGGCGGCCGCAATTATGAAAGCCCTCCGGTGAACGCTTATGAGGCCGAAGCGCGTCGTCTGGCCCGTTTTGAGCCTATGGGCCACACGCCTGGTGTCGTTACAGTCCAGCGGGAAAAGCCCAATCCCTACTTCCCGTTCACACTCGATCTGCGCACGCCGGCGCCGAATGAAGAACGCTAGCGCTCACGGGCACCATCGCGGATATGTTACGAGAACTCGAACTCATCGCTACGAAAGCCAAGGTCGCGCGGTAGATGAGACAAGGACAATCAGAACAGGATCGGGCTTAACCAAGCAACCGGTTCATCTCGCTGTGGACCACTTCCATCTGCACGCGCTCGGCGCAAAAAGCAGCGCTTGCAAACAGCACAGGGTGGCCTTGTGCATCCAGGCTGATGGCCTCGGTCTGCAACAGTGCTGAAGGCTGCCTGATCTTCAGCAAACCGCACTCCCGTTTGCTGGCCAGACGGGCCGAAATGTGCGTGACCGGTCTGGTGTAGTCTTCGACGCCGTACAGCGCCAAAGCTTCGCTGACAGTCTCGGCTCGACGGAAAGCATCTTCAAAACGGGAAAAACGCTCATGCGACAGCCAAAGGGACGCCAACGCGTTGGGTTGCCTGTTGGCCGCAAGCAGCAAAGTAAGATGCAGCACCTTGCAGTCGGGAACCAAATCAAGCTTGCCACCAATGCGCACACCGGCTTCCTCGACGTTGTGGCCCATCAAAGTCGCCGAAGGTTCCTGCCCTTCTGAACGTACGATCTGAGAGTAGCGGGTTCGCTCGCCAAGTCTGTAGGCCAGCTTCGGCCCGCCTGCCACAAATGTTCCATGCCCCTGTGTAACCGTCAAAAGATCTTCACGCAGGAGTTCGGAAAGCGCCCGGCGGACCGTATGACGGTTGACGTCAAAATGCTTGGCCAGTTCCGCCTCTGTCGGCAGTTTTGCACTCCTTTGCCACCTGCCCGCCTCAATTGGCTTGCGCAGCGCCATCGCAATCTGCCGCCACAGGGACTCTCCCCCATCTTCGCGCGGGACAGGCGTGAACGCCTCAAGCACCAATCCTGACGTGGTCTTGGAATCTTGGGCACCGTCAGAGGAAACAGAAAGCGACATCGGTATCACCACACTGGCAGACGGACAGGCACCACGTGACATGTCGGACGCTCACCAACAAGCCAACCGATGCAAAAAAACGGACCCGAACAAATGTTCGGGTCCGTTCAGAAGAAGCCTCACAGGCCCTGTTCGTCAAGTGCAGACGGTCAGGCGGCAAACGGCAATGGCTTAGTGACCGCGCCCATCGGGGATCAGGACGGAGTCGATGACGTGAATGACGCCATTGTCAGCGGCAATGTCCGCAGACACCACATTGGCACCATCAACCGTGACGGAGCCATGAGATTTGGTAACACGCAGCGTGTCGGAGGTGTTGAGCGTACGAACCGGAATGGTACGGCCCGGCAGGTCGGTGGAGCGCAGTTCACGCGGCAGCACATGATAGGTGAGGATGGCAACAAGCTGATCGCGGTTTTCCTCCAGAAGCAGCGAATCCACGGTGCCTTCCGGCAGTGCAGCAAAAGCTTCATCCGTAGGCGCGAAGACCGTGATGTTGTCGGTTGTCGCAAGTGCTTCAGCCAGGCCGGCGGCGGTTGCAGCCGCCAGAAGCGTGTTGAAAACGCCGGCTTCGGATGCGGTCTCAACGACGTTGGCCGCCTGCGCGCCGGACGCAATCATGGTTGTACCGGCAAGGGCAAGAAGAAGTTTACGCATGGGTGTGTCTCCCTGGACATCAATGGTTTGGTAAGCCCGATATGACGGGCATCGTGAGCGGGTCATGTCGTCAGCACCCCGACTGTCCCGCGTACCAAACTGATCCGCGACCCTGCTGTTGACGGAAGCTCCTACGACCCTTGGTCACCAACAGTTTGAGCGATAACGCGCCTGTGATCGGGCGTGATCAGGTTGCCGGCTCTGTGGTCGCCACCACATCGAACACATGGCAGACAAGCGGGCGCACCATATCGCCCATCAGCGCGTCGGTTGCCCGAAGGTCAGCCTCCGGAATCGCTTTCCAATCAGCTTCGCTTGCCCACAGAATCACGGCCTGGATTTCATCGGGCTTATCGCGCGCTACCCAGAGTTGTTTGGAGATGAAGCCTTTCTGCCGGGCAAGAAACGGGCTCCAGCTCGCCTCATCAGCCGCCATCCAGGCGACATGGTCGGACGATTTAACAGTGAAGGTAAGCCGTTCAACGACCACGGATTTGTCTCCTGATAACCACCGACGCCAACGGCGCAAACGTGCGGGCCCACCGCACGTGATCTGACATTTGTCAGTCCGCCTCCCACCGACCGGCTTACCTTGCCCCGATGATCAATGCCAGATGCAGGAGAGAGTGACAGCCTGTCGCCATCCTCATCGGGCAAAGACAACAACTGTCCGCCTTCAACTGTTTGCGAAAGTGACCAAGACCTGTCCCAGCGACAAACCACCATCATTGCACGGCACATTCCGATGGGAGAGCACGGTAAGACCCGAGCTTTCAAGATGGTCGACAAGCAGTTCCGTCAAAAGCTGATTCAGGAAAACGCCGCCTGAAAGAGCAACCGTTGAACTGCCCTTTTCACGCGCCAGATCGATAGCGCATGTCGCCAGAGCATCGGCGAGGCCAGCGTGGAAACGGTACGCCATCCGAGCTGGGCCTTTTCCAGCGTCCCGGTCCGCCAGCGCATCACGCCAGAACGCATGCAGGGTGCCGCCGGTTCCGTCAGACACGTAACGAGGCAGGCGGATCGCATATCCGTTCTCGGTTGTGTCTGTCTGTTGTGCCAGCGCTTCCAGAGCCATGGCGGCCTGCCCTTCGAACCCGACACGTTCCGGGTGAAGGCCAAGCAGCGCGGCGAACGCGTCAAAAAGCCGACCTGCCGACGAGGCTTTTGGCGCGTTGATCCCACGATCTATCATCTGCACCAGCGTCTTGGTTCTGGCATGGTCAAACCCGGCCAGATAGGGATCGAGACCGGCCGCATGCAGATGAGCGACGAGATTGCGCCAAGGTTCTCGCGAAGCTCGGTCACCCCCCGGCATGGGAACAGCAGGAAGGCCCGCGAGCCGCTCAGCCGAGCGATAGCCGGCCAGAAGCACCTCACCGCCCCAAAACGTGCCGTCAGGCCCAAGACCCAGACCGTCGAGCGCAAGCCCGATCACGGGTGGACCATCGAGTGGGTAGGCATTTTCGCCCAGGACAGACGCAATATGCGCGTGATGATGGGCGACGGTAACGACCTGCGCGTTCGTCTCTTGCGCCAGATCTTGTCCCAACAAGGTTGAGGGATAGTCGGGATGGCCATCCGCACAGATTGTGTCGGGAGCGCCGTCAAACATCCTCTGATAAAGCTCCAGTGTTTCCCGATACGCGGCCACGGCCTCGGGATTATCCAGATCTCCGCAATGAGGCGAGAGCACGATTCCATCCGGTGTGGTCAGCGCGAATGTGTTCTTGAGAGCACTGCCCATCGCCAGAACCGTGCGGTCTCTTGGAAAACCCGGAGGATAGGCGACAGGTTGTGGCGCAAAGCCTCGCGCACGGCGGATGAGCTGAAACGCGCCACGTTCCACCCGCCCAACGCTATCGTCCACCCGATTCACGATATCGCGGTCATGCATCAAGAACGCATCGGCGATGCTGCACAGTCGTGCATACGCCTGCTCGTTTGCGATCACCTGAGGTTCGTCGCTTCTGTTCCCTGAGGTCATCACCAGAGGCCCGCCGAACGCATCGAGCAACAGGTGGTGCAAGGGTGTGTAAGGCAGCATGAGGCCAAGGCTCGCCTGCCCAAGGGCAACGGACGGAGCTATGCCCTCGCGGCCTTGACGTGGCTTGAGCAGGACAATGGGCGCAGCCGCGCTTTCCAACATGTCCACTTCAAGCTGGTCCACATGGCAAAGCTGACGGGCCGTGGCGACATTCTGCACCATGACAGCCAGTGGCTTGGCGTCGCGGCGTTTTCTCTCACGCAGGCACGCAACGGCCTGCTCATTGGCAGCATCGCAGGCGAGATGGAAACCAGCCAAACCCTTGATCGCGACAATGCGTCCGGACCGAAGCATTTGCGCTGTCGTTTCAATTGGATCAACGCCCTTTGCTTCGCTCGCATGGCCGTCTTCCACCATCTCCAGCCAAAGCCGCGGCCCACACTCAGGGCAGGCATTGGGTTGAGCATGAAAACGCCGGTCGGCAGGATCGGCATACTCAGCAGCACACGCCCCGCACATTTCAAAGGCAGCCATCGCCGTTGTAGCACGGTCGTAAGGCACCTGCCGGACAATGGAGAGACGCGGACCGCAATGGGTGCAGTTGGTGAAGGGATAGCGGTAACGGCGATTGGATGGGTCGCGAATATCTCTTAAGCAGTCAGGACAGGTCGCAGCATCCGGAACCACACCTGTTGCCACGGAACCCGGCACACTCCGTCCAATCGAGAAGCCGTCAGGAAAGGCATCGGGCAGCCAGGGTTCTTCCTCGATGCTGTCAATACGCGCTAGCGGGGGTGATTCACTGCGCAAGCGTTTGCGAAAACTGACAATGGCCGATTTATCTCCGGCCACACAGATCGCCACGCCTTGCGCGTCGTTGTGGACGGTCCCCACGAGCTTCAACTCAGTTGCCAAACGCCACGCATGAGGGCGGAAGCCGACGCCCTGAACCAGGCCCCTCACCCGCAATCGACAGGCTCCGAAGGCGGCACACGCATCCATCAGAGAGCGTTGAAGCCATGAACCAACATCAGGATCCACATCGGTCAGCCACCCTTTAGCAAATCCGCGGAAGCTGTTCGCCCACCAGCCAGTCCACCATGCGAGAGCCGCCAAATGACGTTTCCATCTGCACGAAACCGTTCGGATCTTCGACGATAGTACCAATGATCGCCGCATCCTGGCCAAGCGAGTGGTTCCGCATAACGTTGAGCGCCTTATCCGCGTCGGCGGCCGGACAGAACACCAGCATCTTACCCTCATTGGCGATGGTGAGCGGGTCGATGCCGAGCAGTTCGCACGCTGCAGCCACTTCGGACTTCACGGGAATATCGGCCTCATTGATGCGAATGCCGACACCCGATTGCTGCGCAATCTCGTTCAGCGTCGTGGCAACGCCACCGCGGGTCGGGTCACGCAGGACATGCAGATCGACACCGGCAGCGATCAGATCAGCGACCATGGTGTGAAGCGCAGCACTGTCGGATCGAATTTCCGTTTCAAAGTCTAAATTCTCGCGCTTGGAAAGGATGGCTATGCCGTGGTCGCCAATCGTGCCGGAAACCAACACAGTGTCGCCCGCCTGCGCGCCATCACCTGACGGACCAATGCCATCCTGCAGAACACCAATGCCGGTGGTCGTGACGAAAACACCATCGCCTTTTCCGCGCTCAACCACCTTGGTGTCACCAGCGACAACAGGCACGCCTGCCTCATGAGCGGCCCGTCCCATGGACGCGACGATGGTTTCCAGGTCAGACAGCGGAAAACCTTCTTCCAGAATGAACGCCGCTGACAGATAGAGTGGCATCGCTCCCATCATCGCAACATCATTGATCGTGCCGTGGACGGCCAGGGACCCGATATCTCCGCCGGGGAAAATCAACGGCGAAACGACATGGGCATCACTGGCCATGACCACACGGCCTGCCGGCATGGACAGAGTAGCGCCATCATCTCCAGCGAGCAGTTCCGGTGAAGACAGGTGCGCCTGGAACACCTCCTGAATGAGTTGCACCATGGCGCGTCCACCCGCGCCATGGTTCATCTCGATGGTACCCTTGCGCCGGTTAAGCGGTGTTGCGAACTGGGGCTGGTTCGCCTGATTCACTCGGCGGGCTCCATCTCGGCGAGTTCTTCGGCCAACTCCTCTTGAGTCACCTCCCAGGTCTCGTCATGCTCGGGCACGCGGAACCGCCCATAGCTCCAATAGGCCGCGCACGCGCCTTCGGACGACACCATGCAGGACCCGATCGGGTTTTCCGGCGTACAAACGGTGCCGAACAACCGGCAATCGGTCGGTTTCTTGGCGCCACGCAGGATCGACGGACACTCACAGCCTTTCACATCGCCGGTGGGCTTGGTTTCGATGTCAAAGGCACGCTCGGCATCGAAGTCGGCAAATGCTTCACGGATACGCAGCGCCGAGTACGGCACCCGGCCAAGACCCCGCCACTCAAAGCTTGGGCGCAACTCGAAGGTTTCGGACACCAGAGCCTGCGCTTTCAGATTCCCTTCGCGGGTCACGACGCGGGTGTACTGGTTTTCGACTTCGGCCCGGCCATCGTTCAACTGGCGGATAGCCATCAACGTAGACTGCATCACGTCCAGCGGCTCAAAGCCGGCGATCACGACCGGCTTCTGGAACTCTTCGGCGAAATGCTCATAAGGTGCCGAACCAATCACTGAAGACACATGGCTAGGACCCAGAAATGCATCAATGGTCACCTGGCCCATGGTGCGCACTTCCGGCGCATTGAGGATGTGCTGGATCGCCGATGGTGTCAGAACATGATTGCAGAACACTTTGAAATTTTTGAGATTTTCCCGCTTTGCATCACGCAGCGCGACAGCCGTTGGCGGCGTGGTCGTCTCAAAGCCAATGGCAAAAAACACCACATCGCGGGTCGGGTTCTCGCGTGCGATCCGAAGCGCATCCTGACTTGAGTAAACCATACGAATGTCCGCGCCTTCGGCCTTGGCCCTCAGCAGTGACACCCGTTTGGTAGCCGGCACCCGCATCATATCGCCATAGGTGCAGATGATCGCACCACGGTCACGTGCCAGTTCGATGGCATTATCGATGCGCCCTTTGGGCAGCACACATACCGGACACCCCGGTCCATGAATGAAGGAGACGTTCCCGGGCATCAGATCCTGCACGCCATAGCGGAAAATAGCGTGGGTATGCCCGCCACAGAACTCCATGATGTTGTAGTCACGGCCGGTATCGGCTTCCGCTGCTATCGTGCGGGCGAGCGCCGCCGCCATGTCCTTGTCGCGATACTCATCGACATACTTCACGCTTATACCTCCGCGAGATTACCCTCGACAGCCGCTTCAATCAGGCCTGCATCGCGCATGGTCCGCAGCGTTGCATCGGCCTCTTCCCTGGAAACAAGGTTGAGCGCGTAGCCGACATGAACAAGCACAAACTGACCAGGCTCAATGGTTTCGAGCAGAGCAGTCGAAATCGTTTTCTTTACGCCGCCAAGGGATACGGTCGCCGTTTCCGTCTCAGCGTCGACGGCGATCACTTCAGCAGGAAGCGCAAGGCACATAACCCTCTCCTACTCAGCGGCATGAAGGGTCGGAGTCGAGGGACCTTGGCTCACGTCGGCAAGCACCAATGCAGAGCGCAGGAAGGTATACCAGCCCTCCATACCCTCGCCGGTGCGCGCAGACACCTGAAGAACCCGGATGCCCGGATTGATCCGTTGGGCGTTGGCGATGGCCGCGTTCACATCGAAATCAAGATATGGCAGCAGATCGACCTTGTTTAGAAGCATCAAATCGGACGCTGCAAACATGTCGGGGTATTTCAGCGGCTTGTCCTCGCCTTCGGTAACCGAAAGCACGACCACCTTATGGGCCTCACCAAGGTCAAAGCCCGCCGGGCAGACAAGATTGCCGACATTCTCGATAAAGACTATGCCGCTCTTGTCCAAAGCAAGCTCATCCATCGCATGGCCAACCATATGCGCATCCAGATGACAGCCTTTGCCGGTATTGAGCTGAACGGCAGATACGCCGGTGGCCCGGATACGATCAGCATCATTGGCTGTATGCTGATCGCCTTCGATGACGCCAAGCGCCATTTCGTCTTTCAGATCCTCAAGCGTGCGGACCAGAAGTGATGTTTTCCCGGACCCGGGCGATGAAACCAAATTGAGCGCCAACTGACCGCTCTCCATGAACCGGACCCGGTTCTGCGCTGCGTATCCGTCGTTCTTGGACATGATGTCCATTTCGATCTGAACCATACGCGCGCCGTCGAGACCCGGAGCATGGGAATGACCGTCTGTGTGACCGTGATGATGCTGATGATCGTGCGCGTGATCATGGGTATGATCGTGCCCATCGAGTACCTTGCCATCAAGGGTTTTCTGGGCGTTGCCACAACCACATACGCCGCACATCAGACAACCTCCATATCTTTGATCTTGAACTCATCGCCCGATGTCACATGCACAAGGTGGCTTCCGCATCTGGGGCAGGGCTGACCATGGCCCGTGATCGGGAAGGTTTCCGAACATCCAAAACACCAGGCCGATCCCTCAGCTTGCAGGATCTCTAAACTCGCACCATCAGCGAGCGTACCGCGCGTGCAAGCATCGAAAGAGAACTTCAGAGCCTCAGGCTCAACGCAAGAGAGCGGGCCGACGGACAAGCGAACGCGTTTCACCTTGGTATAGGCGTGGGTCGAGGCCTGCTCTTCAAGCGTTTGAACGATCGCTTCACAGAGCGACATCTCATGCATGGGCAAACTCCTCCAAGTAGATGTGAGCATCAACGCACAGATCGATGGCATCCACCATGCGGCACACTTCGGATGCTCAATCGCCGCTCATTGGCAATCCCCGTCGCATTTGCGCGGCGAGGCCCCTGAGGATGGAAGTCCACTCGGTTGGGGCGCTGATACGGTAGGCGGTCACCAGACCATTATCCACCCTCACCTCATGGCTGAGTATACCATGATCCGCCGCTAGAGTTGATATGTCCCGTCTTCATAAGCCGATCAGACTTCATGAGATCGTCGAAGCGGCTGTGCTAGAACGGACAATGAGTTGAGGACCCGGAACGGCATCCTCGAGCGTGATGAGTTCCGGTTTGAGTTGGTCTTCCGAACAAACAAGTTCCACCGCCTTCTGGCCAAGCTCTCGAAGCGGCATCTTTACCGACGTAAGCGGCGGATTGAGATAACTGGCCAGCGGGATGTCCTGGATAGCAATGACTGACATATCGTCCGGGACTGCTTTTCCGAGATCTCTCAGACACGACAGAACACCGATCGCCGCAACAATGTTGGCGACGACCACGGCGTGAAGGCCGGGGGCTTTCTGTAAAAGCGTTGCCATTCCCTCCGCACCGGCGGAAAAGCTGTTGCCTCCGGTCGCAACCCACCGCTCAGATGGTTCAACGCC
>JANQJE010000179.1 GCA_028281795.1 Cohaesibacteraceae bacterium
CACGGTCATGACTACGGCCCCGACCGGGTTGGCCCGGATGGTGCGCGGTTGATCCGGTTTTGTGTGCGGGAGCCTGAACGCGGTACCGAAGACTGTGCAGGCCGCTCGCCGGCATCCGCCACGTCTTGCGCATGATCCCAGCCAGTATCGGCTGCGGCTTGCTGACCGGCGGTGGCCGCGCCCTGGCCGTTGCGCGAACGCGCATCTGTGCGGGTCTGTCCACGACTGTTGTCGCGACTTCGCGCTCGCTCTTCTTTTTCAGCTTCGATCTGCGGTTGGAAATGTTGGACGTCGAGCTCCTTGCCCCAATCGCGCAGCGGCAGGTTTTCCGCGGCCTCAAACTCTTCGGCCATGATCTTACGAGCCGCCGCATGCGTGATGCCAAGATCGTTGGCCATGGCGCCGGCTTCCGACGCGTATGCGCGCGAGAACGCGATCTTGTCACCATGCTCGACCCGCTCACCGATTCGAACCGCGTGCTCATAGCCCATCGCCTTCTCATCCTCGGTGAGCGCCTCTTCGCGCTTCATCAGCCGTTCGCGGGTCTGGTTCATCGTTTCGCCAACGCGCTCACGATAGAGATCGCGCAGGATGTTTTCCGCCCGCTGTGGGTCAGCCTTGTGCCGTTTGGCATAGGTGTAGGCATAATCGCCTAGGCAGTCCTTGAACGTCCCGGACCGATGGATTTCAGCTTCAACGATCCTCGTGTGAGCGAGGATCTCATCGAACTGTGTGTCGGTGAGCAGGCGCCCCGAGAAGCTTTCGCGCGTAATCGCGATACGCTCCGTTTCGTCTTTTTGTTGTGTTGTATTGTTCATGTTGTTGTCTCCTTTCTTGTTTAGAACATATAGTGAACATATACAGTTATATAGGACTGCAGTCCTATGGCCAAGTAAAAGCTGCGACAGATTCTTGCGTTTTGTTTTCCGTAAGTCTTTCAGATTGAATGTGTTTCGGGCGTACTAGTCGCGTTTGCGCGAGCGCTGTTTGGGGCGGGCACGAGCCTGATCTGAGGTTCGGCGCTCCATGCCCTTCCTGCGATCAACGGCGCGGGTGAAGCCGTCTTTGGCTTTGCCTTGGATCGCATCCTTGCGGGCGACGCCGTGCAGGAAGCCGCGCATATCCTCTTCGCGTTGCCGACGCAGCCGCGCGAGATGCTTCTCATGATCGTGGCGCACGTCGCGCTCGGCCTGACGACGCAGGTCGCTCGCGTTGAAGCGATCCGCTATGCCTTGCGGATGACGATGATCGAGGGTCTTCTTGCCGCGCTGGTCGATGAGCTCGCGCATGCGCAGCTCAACCCGCGTGGCGTATTCCTGTTTGTAGACTTCCTGGGCTTCCCACATGCGCATGCGGTGACCTTCGACGATTGCCCGCATCGTTCCGAAGTCCCTTGGCCGGTTCAGCCGCTCGCCCTCCAGTTTCATGCTGGAGTCCTTGAAGGCACGGTGCAGCCGCTGGCGCAGATCGGCAGGCCCGTTCAGCCGGCCGTCAGGATCGTTATCGTCGGCGTAGCTCATTTCCGTGCTCCTTCCGCAGGCCGCGGTGAGCGCGGGATGCGCAGGCAAATTTGCATCGCGCCGAGGCGATCCGGCACACTTGCGGCATGTTGGTTTTTGACGATGAGGATGAACTCGAGGAGTGGCTCGACGCCCTCGACTATGACGGCTTCTGGAAGGCGATTGAGACGTTTCCCTACGTCCAGATTGAAGGCCGCGCGGCCATCGACACGCAGATTGCGGACGGCATACTGAATCCAGCCGAGGTACTTGATGGGCTCAAAGCTTTCGCTCAGGTCGCGATTGCCGAAGCCCAGGATTTGTTGCCACGGATCATTGAGCCGCAGGGCCCCTCCATGCGTATCCATTGAGCGAGTGAGATAGGCATTCATCGCGTCGCTCCCTCTTCGTGGAAGAAGCGGATGATCCAGCATTTGCCGTTCTCAGCAGCGCGGGTGATTTCGCCGTAGGGACCAAGCCACGTGCATTGGTGGTACACTCGCGACGCCAGATCGGCATGCGTGCCGAAGAAGCGGTAGCTCCAGATCACGTGTGGCAGGCCGAACACCAGATAGGCCGCGAACAGGACAATCGGCAGGATCACCCACCAGAAGTAGCTCGCCCGCAGCAAAGGCACGCGGCGGCGCGTTTGAGATATGCGGCTCATGACGCGCCTCCCGGCCAGAAGCTCGCCCAACGTGGACGTTTATTGCCAGCGCCAGAGTTGTGATGCCTATGCGTGCCTCCGCCGTGCCGCCCGGCCGGCGTCAGCAGCGTGATCTTCGGTTCCGGCGGCATGGCCGCACCCTCAAGCGGGTTGTCCCCGAGCTCCGCAGCATAGGGCATGAGCTGCCATTGCGTCGCCTTCTTCGCGTGAATCCAACCGACGCCCGCCACGTGCAGAATCTGCTCGTCCGGCGGCAGGCGCATGAGCTCGTCGGCGGTGAAGATACGCTCTTTCCCGACCGAGTAATTGCCCGACAGATCAAGCCGCCCGGATTGCGTGCCGAGACCCTTCTGCACGGAGAGCTGCTCACCCATGGCCCGGCTGACCCGCTCGGCCTCTTCGAAGCTTGAGAACTTCAAATACTGTTTGATGACGGCGTTCTCTTCGAGGACCGCCGTCTCCTTCTCACCATAGGTGTTGATGAGATCTTTGCGGGATTGGGTAATATAGATGCCCGTCGCGCCAAAGGCCCGCATGATGGTGATGCGCTTGACTGCATCGCGCAGCGGCGCATTGGCGAGCTCGTCATAGACGTAGAGCGTGCGCGCGTTGCGTAGCGCCAATTGCGCTTGCAGGAACCCAAGCGACAGCAAGCCGAAGTGGATGCCAAGCGTGTCGGCATACTCCACCGGGTTCACCACACAGACGATGATGCCTTGCTCCAGGACGTCCCGGAACGTGCAGTTCGCGTCTTCGCCCGCATGATGAAGCGGTGATCCCGGTTCATAGGGCTTCAGGACCTGAAGAGCCGCCTGGATATGCTGCGGATAGTTCTGGTCGGCGTCACGGCAATCACGAACCTGCGAGGCGAGCGAGCGTGTCGCGGCATCGCCTTCGTCTGTGCACAGCGCAATCATGCCATCGATCAGTTCAGGTTCGGATAGAACGAGGTAGACAGCGCCCGGCGTGCAAAGACCCGTTGTACTGAGCAACAGACCACGCACACAAAGCTCGATCAGGGCACGCGGGTTTTCGCGCCAGTAGGCCTGCTTCTGGTCGTTTGGCGGCTCATCGATACAGACCCGCATCGTCTTGCGGATGATCATCCCCAGCGCCTTGTCGCCACGCTCGTAGGCTTCGACGATGGCGCCAAACGGATTGAGCCTCAGCCTGCGCAGTTCCCTAGTCGTCATCGCCGAGCCCCATGACATCGAAATCGTCAATCACAGCGAAGGCACGGTCATGCTTGAGACAGACCGGTGCAATTTGGGCTGCAATCTCTCCCGACTTCACATCATTGATGATCTGAGCCATGTCTGTGTCGGACAGGGCTGAGAGAATCGACGGCACGGCGACGCAGGTCGTTTTACCGCCACCGGCGGCGGCGTAGACGATACGCGACCCACCTGCGTCCGGCGTCCAGATGGGCGCACCCTCAAAGTCAAATCCCAGGAGCAGCTTCGTCATGACGCGCCCCCAAACCAGGTGCGAAGACGTGAGAGGAGACCGTTCGTGTTGGCTGGCTTAGGGTTCTGCATGCCTGCCGCGCGCATCGCATCGGCGTCGGCCATGTGTGCGCCTTTCGGGCCGCTGCCCAGTGCTCGGTAGGCGGCAAGCGTTTGTTCGACGCGCCGCAGCTTCTTCATGTCGTGGAACGCGCCCATCACCGACAGAACAGACGCCATTCCGAGCAGGATGGAATGCACGCCAAAGCCCCACCATTCGATGCTGTCAGGCCACAGGGCATAGGACCCGATGGCGCAAAGAACCGCGCCACCGAGTTTGATGTTGATGCCGGCAATCGCTTGCGAGCGGCCTTCGGGGCTCGTGTCGATCTCTGGGGAGTTCATACCTGTCTTCCCTCAGTCGAACGTCGCGTAGGCACGGAAGGATGCGGCGCCAGCGGCTTCAAAGAATGCCGCCCATTGATCGCGCAGGATCGGGAACCAGCGGCTGTCCGTCGTCGTGTCGCTCACCTGGCCAAGGCCGCGCATTTCCACATGGCAGCCGTCAAGGAAACGCGCGGACGGCGCAGGCAGGCTGGCCGTGCCTGCAAGCAGCGCATCGCCGCGCACCTGCGTCGACCACTCAATGCCGTCGGTGAACAGCACCAGCGTCGTGCGGGTCACCTGACAATCAAGCGACGCGCCGACGGCTTGCAGGAAGCCGATGATGTTGGTCCGGTTCTGAACGCTGAGTTCGCCACCGCGGACGCGCTCCGGGATGGACGCAACGAGGTTGCCGATGGCGGGCGCCATGCGGCTCGGGCGCTCTTGCACGCGCGAGCCCATCGTCACCGTGACGTTGATCTCTCGATCCATCGCCCCGGCCAGTCCGAAGGAACGCAGCCAGACCTCGTCACCCGGTGACAGGGCGGCAACATAGCGAGCGACGATGGCACCAGCCGCTTGTGCGCTGCGGTCATGCACCGCGACCAGGTAGGAATCTGACATGTCGAAGGCGTGGATTTGTCGGCGCATCTCGTCGGCAGCCTCGGTAGTGTCCGGCACAGGGGCAGCCAACGCGATCACAAGCGCTGATCCTGCCGTGAGAAGCAGAGTACGAATGTTGGTTATGGCCATGATCAGTCCTCCTCTTGCGGTGGCAGGCCGTCGAGTTCTTTCAGGATGGCGTAGGGTGTGGTGGCGTGGCGGATCGCAGCGATGATCCGCTTGCCCTCGTCCCGCGTTTCGATGTCCTCGGGAATGTTGACGACCGGGGTGACGGGGAGCATGGAAAGCCGGGCGGACTGGTCGAGCGCCTTAAGCGCTTTCTTCATGCGCAAAAGCGCATCGCCAATCGCCGACGAGGCAATCTGGCTGTAGGCATATTCGGGGTCGCCTGGCAGCTTTTTGCGGGCGGTTTCGATTGCCCCTTCGCGCCTGGCGATATCGACGAGTAAGGCATCAGCCTCATTGCACAGTCCGCGCAGTTCCTTTGCGCGGCGCGAGGACTTGAAGGCCAGGTCCCACTTATCTTCGATGCGCTTCATGAACTGATGGCAGGCATAGACCGTCACGAAGAGGATGAAGACCATCCCAGCAAAGAACACGACCGGTGACAGGCCGGACAGGATCGACCCGAAGCCTGACAGAAGCGGTGAGGTTTGAGCAGGTCCGCCGCCCAGATCGTTGTTGCCGATCGACCCGGTGATGGGCCCGGTTGTGCCCGACCCAATGCCCTCGCTCGCATCGAAATAGACCAGCGACAACAGCATTGCGACGCCAAGCAGGAAGACGAACACGCCGACACCGGCAAGCTTGTGCAGCCGCTCTTCGATCTGTGCCCCGCCCGCGTCTTTGATGAGCAGATGTATGGCGACCACGGCCACCGGCAGGGTGAGGGCGAGGAAGGCCGGGCCAACGCTCGTCCCGTCCAGCGTCGGATCGAGATAGCTGAACAGGATGTACGCGGCCTTGTAGTCGATGAAGAGCAGAACGGCGCATAGGCAGCTCAAGATGACGACCAGAATGCGCGCATTGATGATGAGACGGTTTTCGCGTCTGCCCTCAAAGGCAACAGCGTGCGTCACGCGCCGAGCGGCAGATGTGTCAGTCGGCATCGCGCGGCTCCCCGATCAGGTAGCCGACCTCAAGACCGCTCTTGCGCAGTGCCTTGTCGAACAGGTCCGGCGCGATCTCGATCATCCGCTCGACCTTCAGGCGGAACTGAAGGCGCTGCGCTTCCAGCTCATCTTCGAGCTGGGCAATGGGCAGAAGCGTCTCATGGATGTAACTGTCAAAGCTATGCTGGTACTGTGCCGCATCCGGCGCCTCCCAGCCCTCTTCGACGGTCGCGACGATGGGCTTGAGATAAGCCGGCGCGGTTGGAGTGGCCGAGGCCCGCGCAAACAACGGCGCGGCCAGCGGCGTTGCCGGAGCCGGTTTGCGCTTGAAAAGATTGAGACGCATGATTTGCTCGTTTCGTTGGAGGGGCTGACATCGGGAAAAAAGTCCCGATGATCCCACCTAGCGATCGGGCGCACACGCGGCTGCGACAGGAATGAGACAAGAATGGCGCGGCCAAAAGACTCCCGCTTCGACAGCTATGCCCGCCACCGCATCCGCCAGCGCGTGTTCGATGCGGCCCGCGACTATCCTAGTTGGGACGCCGTAAGCACCGACATCGCAGAGAAGCTGGGGGTCGACATTCCGCGCACCTACTTCCAGCGGCTGCGCAAGGACGAACTCGGCAACCAGACGCTCGAAACCCTGGTGCAATGGATCGAGCTTACCGATCCGGGCTTCCGGGAGACGCTTCGCCCAGAGGGTATTTTCAGCGAGGTCGGGTCATCCTCACGCGACTATTATTTTCATCTGCACCAGATGCGCGATCTCGATTCGTGGGACGAAGCGCTGCTGCAGGCCTTTGAAGGCGTCTATCTATGTGCACCGGAGGACGACAAGAACGCCTACCTTCCCATGAGCCATGTCCGAAGGGTGATCCTCGACAAACAGCCCATTCCGAAAAACTTCGCGGGCCAACGGCTCAACGATTGGCGGCTATACTCTGCCAAGCGCAGCATCCTCATCTTGAAGCGGACCGAGCGCTATCATTTCTGGGCAGCCGAGATTCCGATCACCGGGCTTTATCCGCCTCAAGCCAACACCAATGACATCACCACCTATTATGAAGGCGTCGGCATCGCGTCATCGAACAGCATTCACGTCTTCCTGCGCGATTGCCTGTCGCGCGCACCGCGCCTGCATTCGATCCTGATCAAACCAAAAGCTGGCCAAAACCCATTCAAGACCCGAGCGGGCGAGCTTTACGCGCCGCGTTTTCTTAAGGACCTGGACGCCGAGATCATGATGCTCAGTGACGACGACGTCGCGCACATGAAGCGCGAGTTTGAGTGGTCTCTACAATCAGACGTGTTCCTAACCGGCAGCACGCAAACAAGCGTCCCGCCGCTGGCGTGGGCAAAGCCTGACGTCGACATCATTTATGGCGTGTCACGTGTCTATCACCGCAAGCCGACAGGGTTCCTTGATGATCCCGAGACGCATCTTCTGCATCCTGATATGCCCTTTGGGCCGCAGGTCGCGGACATCATCGCCAACCCCCTTTTGATCGGCGAGCAGCTTGCGGGGGTACAGTCATGAGTTTGGCACCGAAGCCACGTCCCAAGCTCGCTGCGCTGTTTTCATCGGATCGCGGTGCGCGGACGCAGCAGCTCGAGCTATTTGTGGAAGTGTTTTACAACCGCACCGAGCCTGCGCTGGCCATCATCGAAAACGACCCGCAACAGATCAATGTGCAAGAACCGTTTTCTCAACTCACTACTTTGCATCTCGCCGTCTTCCGGCAGAACCTTCGCGTGGTCGAAGCGATCACGAGGCATCCTGTCACGGACATTACGGTCCAGGACGGTTTCGGAAGGCTTGCTATCGATATGTGCATCTACACCTCGAACGATGAGATCATCGAAGCCGTGTTTGCGCGAACCTATCAGCGTGAAGACCTGATGCTCGAAGGTGGCGATGATGGTCCAGTCGTGCCGTTTCGGCGATGAACGATAACACTTCACTTCGTTCCACACCCTCAAAACTGCGCCCCGAGACGCCTGGCTTGTTTCAGCGCAAGGTGGAGAATTTTTACTTTAAATTTTATCTTTGAAGCAATATACTTCAGTTAAATTGGAGTAATTTTTCGATGAATATTATATATTATATAACAGTCATCTTTACGGACGAAGGGAAAGATGGCCTGATATATCAGGACATTGAAAACAAGCCCGTTTCGTTGGAAGAAGGCATCGCCCAGATCAGCCAACTGATGGTGAAGGACCATCCCGACGACTACGAGATCAACTTCTTCGGTGTCGTCAAAGACGGGAAGTTGGTTGAGCTCGAAGCAGATCATGACGGTTGGTTTGCCGCGCCGGTTTTCCACGCTACCCTAACACGCGATCCAGCAAACATCCCAGAGATCCTATTCCGCCGCTCGGAAATGATGGCCAACACGCGCGCGTTACCGGTTAGCGGCAAGCTTCAGTGATTTGTGGGGGCGGAAAAACCAAGTACGCGCGTTGATCCTATCGACGACACTTCTGCCGTTTCTACAGGGCGCGCGCTGGCACGCGCTTGGAACCCATCATCCAGCTTACACCGCCTGACAGCCGCCTGATCCAATAGCCCAAGTCCGGCTGGCCCGCTCCATTCGTCCAGACTGGCGTCTGTCCTCCCGTGTGGCCGGACCGCATGCGCGCCGCAAGCGGTTGGTCTGTGGGGCGCTGTCTTTGCGGTCGAGACGTCCGGCTGCAGTCGCCATGCCTCGGTCTGCCTCGCCATGGCGGCGTGTTGGTTTTGGGGGATCGGACGCTCGGCGCTGGCCAAGGGTTCATGCGCGGGGGTTTGCTTCTTTGAACGGCTCTTCGCGCTGCAACCCGAACCAGCGAGGAGATCATGACCCTGTTCTATGCCCAACCCTACAACACTTCTGTCGAGGGGTTCTATTTCAAGAGCGCCGAGCAATACGCCGAAAAATCCCAAGACCTGACCGATCCATTTGGCCAGCCCGTCGAAGAATTCGAGATTCAGTTCATAAACGGTGGGCAACTTGCCTGTGAATTGTTCGAGGCTTGGCGACCCGGACAGAGCGAGGTCGGTACGTTCATCGAAGCCTGCGGGGATTTATCGGAAGAGGCGTTCCTAACGGCCATTATCGCCTTGCGTGATCTGGGCTATCGGCCTGCCGACGTTCTGGACGATCCCGACAACCTGCCGATCACGCTCTACCGCGTGGACTGTCTCAAAGAGCTGGCTGAGCAGTTCGTCGAGGAAGGTCTGTTCGGCGAGATACCCGAGCGCCTCGACTTCTATCTCGACTATGGGGCTGTCGCCCGCGACCTTTCGATCGATGGGTACACCGAGACCATCGTGGCAGGCGAACGGCTTGTCTATCGCACCGAGTAGAGCCGCCGCGATGTACCCGCTTCCTGATCCTTCCAATCCCGATTGCAGCACAGAGCCACGTTCAATCCTCCGCCGGGTTGGTCGCCGCTCGCTGGTGCAATGCCGCACCGTTCAACACCAACCCTCATGGAGGACACTATGAAACTCACACATCTACCCCTGACCCAACTCAAGATCGCGCCGGTTAATGTGCGCAAGCATGGCGCAAAAGACGTTGGTGACTTGCTGCCAAGTATCCGGTCGCTCGGTTTGATCCAGCCGCTTCTTGTCCGGTCCAACTGCGAGGGCTTTGAAGTCGTCGCAGGTCAGCGGCGCTTCAACGCGCTTACCAAGCTTGCCGATGAAATGGAGGTCGACCCGGTTCCGTGCATCATCATGGATGAGGACGACGATGCCAAAGCGATTGAAGCGTCCCTGGCAGAAAACATCATCCGCCTGCCGATGGATGAGATCGACCAGTACAAAGCGTTTGCCGCGCTTGTGAAACAGGGCAGCACCGTGCCGGAGATCGCCTCGCAGTTCGGCGTTACGGAAAGGCTCGTGACCCAACGTTTGGCCATTGCCAACCTGATTGACCCGATCCTGAATGCCTACCGCCGCGAGGATATCGG
Source organism: Cohaesibacteraceae bacterium (assembly GCA_028281795.1). GTDB lineage: Bacteria > Pseudomonadota > Alphaproteobacteria > Rhizobiales > MH13 > MH13. The sequence goes on from JANQJE010000179.1 coordinate 9,695, forward strand.
GGTCGACACGGTGCGTGCTCTCACCATGGCCAGCTGCAAGCAGCAAAAGGCGTGGTGGGCACTGTTCAAGGATGAGGATGCTTACGCGCCTCAAGGCTACGCGCTGAAAGAATGGCTGTTCGGTGGCAAGGATATCCTCGTCGAAAACGCTCTGTTCGATGAGGCGGATTATCCCGGTTCAGTCATCTCAGACCTGTTCGGGGACGCCCGCTATTTCGATGATGCGGAGACTTTCTGGAACTTGCAATCAAAGGAAATTGCAAAATTTAAAGAAGCCTATCTGGCTGATGGATGGCGGGAGATCGTTGTTCTGGACATTGGCGAAAACTTACGAAAGTGGGAGTATGAAAAAATCGACAAGGAAGACGGCGGCAGAGTTTATGCTCAAATTCGCAGCAACGGCGAAGTGACCTTTCATGAAGGCTATATCACCGACAAAGAAGCCGAGAAGCGGAAGCGCTCCGATGAGCGCGGTGAGCAAGTTGCAACGGACAGGCCGGAACTGACCAAGGCCATGCAAGAGTATCTTGACTTGCAACGTCATGCCGCAGTGCGGGCCGAACTACTCACCCATGAGGGGTTGGCGCTGCGGGTTGCCACGGCACAGATCATTGCAGGGTCATCCTTGTGGGATGTGCGCCCGGATATGCAACTGAGCGGACGCTATGATGTGCTGGCCAGTCTGCAGGACAACAATACGGCGCAGGACGCGTTCGCTGAGGAACGCCTCACCGTTCTTGATCTTCTCGGTCTGAAAGATATTGAGAACAGTGTCGTTCCAAATGCGGGCGGCTGGAGTAATGGGCGCGATCTGGCCGATATCTTTGCCCGACTGGTTGCGCTCAAAGACAAAGAGGTCATGCGCATCCTGACCTTCGTCGTGGCCGAAACCCTGCCATGCGGGTCTGGACTGGTCGAAGCGCTCGGCGGTCTGCTGGACACCGACATGTCGGCCTACTGGTCGCCGGATGAGACGTTCTTCGAACTTCTACGTGACAAGGAAGCGATCAACGCGATGGTCAAAGAGGTTGCAGGCAAGGCCACAGCAGACGCGCATGTTGCCTCAACAGCCAAGGTGCAAAAAGGCATCATCCGCCAGCATCTTGACGGCACGCGCAAGCCGCACAAGCCGGACTGGCAACCGCGATACATGGCCTTTCTGATGCGCGCTTACACCAAGCGCGGTGGGATCGACGCTATCGAAGACGCCAAGCCCTTTGCAAAGGCGCTCAAAAAGCATGCGGCGTACATGAAGAAATCTCGATAAGAGATTGATTTATAAACGAATTATTGAAACCGAACTCGTGCGCGAGGCGCGCGATGCGCCAGGCTTTGACAGCGTGACCCCCG
>JANQJE010000234.1 GCA_028281795.1 Cohaesibacteraceae bacterium
CTTCGGGTTTCTGCGTCGGGTGAACTTTGTTGCCGTCGGCGTCCTTCAGACGCTCGCCGCCGGTGCAGATCGGCAGTGTCCAGTCCGAGCGCATCTGCACGTCGTCATTGGCTGCTTTCAGCGCGTCGTAGTTGAACGTATAGCCTTTGCCGTCTTCGGAGCGCGCGGCCCAGATCAGCGTTTCGTGGGCATTGGCAAACCGGCGGCCTTTGAAGTTCGGCATCGGGTTGGTCTTGCGCCAAACGATGTCGTTCAGCACCCAGTAGCCATGGTTCTGAAGGCTCGCTCCGACGCGAAAAATGTTGTGATAGGAGCCAATAACCCAGAGCGTACCACTGGGCTTCAGTATCCGGCGCGCAGCCAGCAACCAGGCCGATGTGAACGCGTCATAGGTGGCAAAACTGTCGAACTTGTCCCAGGCGTCGTCGACGGCATCGACATCGCTCTGATCCGGGCGCTGCAAGGCCCCTTGAAGCTGGAGATTGTACGGAGGGTCGGCGAATACGACGTCGACACAGGCGGGTGGAAGTTTCTCCATCAGAGCGATGGAGTCACCCACTGTGACTTGATTGAGACAGGCAGCAAGACCTGTCTCTTCGCTCTCATCGGGGTGGGGGGAGGAGGCGCGGATACGCTGCGCCTCCAAACGCAATACTGACATGACCCAACCTTGTACGCAGCACCAAACAAGTGCCGCGACTATGCACCGTTAAGGTAAAGGGGATGTTGAGAAAGGGTTGCCAAACTATGAAGGCTGTCTCAGTCGCGGTCGGGCCAACGGCTCGGAGCCAGTGGAATTCAGTGGTCGGGCCAACGGCCCGGAGCAAGTTAAGTCAAGCGGTCGAGCCAACGGTCGGGGCACATCCAATCTCACAGCTTGGCCAAGGTCCTGAAGCAACCCGTCAAACCCGCTTCATCAGCGCATCGCGGACCGGAGCAAACGTGCGCCGGTGCAGCGGACAGGGGCCTAGCCGGTCCAAAGCTTCGCGGTGCGCCTGAGTTGCATAACCCTTGTGGCTGGCAAACCCGTAGGCTGGATAGAGCCTGTCCGCCGCCACCATCATTCTGTCGCGCACCACCTTGGCGCAGATCGAGGCAGCTGCAATCGAAAAGGACCTGCCATCCCCCTTGATCAAAGCGTTCGCAGCGCAAGGCAGGCCCGGCGGTTCATCTTTTCCGTCTATCAACGCAAAACCCGGGGGTTCCGGCAGCCCCATCACCGCAAGCCGCATCGCTTCAAGCGAGGCTTTGCGGATATTGCGCGCGTCGATGGTGTCAGCAGACACGCTGGCGATGCTGACGCCCGCAATCTGGCAAAGTTCGGCGAAAAGCTGATCGCGCAGTCCTTCGGAAAGCGTTTTGGAATCATTCAGGCCCTCAAGGCTTGCAGGAACCATCAACTCCGCCGAATCGCGGCCGTCCTGAGTCTCATACCAATGCGGCAGAATCACCGCTGCTGCGACCACAGGACCGGCCAGCGGACCGCGCCCGGCTTCGTCCACACCGCAGACACGGGCAAAACCAAGCTGATGCACCTGGCGTTCAAAGCGCCCATCCGGCCGTGTCGGCTCGCGTGCCGTAAAGGCACCCGACTGTGCTCCGTACTGTGCGGCGCGCGGGCGTCTTGCCACCTGCCATTCCTTCTTCACTTTCCCCTTGCATGTGCCATGGTGGGGCGTATCAGACAAAGCTTTTCATCCGTCATCCGACCTTTGGGCCGATGGTGTGATGAACAAGGCAAAGCCCGGCCAACGGGCAAAACGGGGAACTGAAAGGACACCGACATGGGACTGATTTCGTTTGTACGCGATGCGGGCAAGAAGCTTTTTGGCGGGGGAGACGATCCGGCCGAAGCCATTCAAAAGGAAGTTGCCGATCTTGGCTTGGAAGGTGATGTCACGGTCGAAGTCGATGGCGACAAGGTCGTGATCGCCGGGTCCGCACCGAGCCAGGAGTTGCGTGAGAAAATCGTTCTTGCAGCAGGCAACGTCGAAGGCATCGCTCAGGTTGAAGACAACATCCAGCCGGACGACACATCTGCCGCCGCTGATTTCCACACCGTGGAAAAGGGTGACACCCTATGGGCGGTATCTCAGAAGGCCTATGGCGACGGTTCGAAGTACATGACCATCTTCGAGGCCAACAAGCCGATGCTGTCCGACCCGGACAAGATCTATCCCGGTCAGGTGCTGCGCATCCCAGCGCTCAGCTAGCAACCGAGACAAGCAGCACCATAGAGCGGGCGTCACTTTGGATTGGCGCCCGTTTTGGCGTCTCCGGAAAACAGATCAAGTTGCGTTACGCTGGCTGCGTGCCCGGTGAACCGGTCACAGCGCAGACCGGGCTTGCCTGTTTTCAGACCCAGCCGTTCAGTCACCAGCTTAAAGCGCTTGGCGAGCACCTGGGCAAACGGGCCGGTGCCTTCCATCCGCTTGCCCCACCGAGCATCATAGTCGGCGCCGCCGCGCATCGAGCGCAGCACCGATAGCACGTGCCGATAGCGTCCGGGATAGTGCTCCACCAGCCAGCTCTTGAAGATGTCGCGTACCTCCAGAGGCATGCGCAGAAGAATATAGCCTGCGCTCCGCGCACCCATCTGATGCGCCGCCTGAAGGATAGCCTCAAGCTCATGGTCGTTAAGCGCCGGGATCATCGGCGAGGCATTCACCGATGTCGGAATGCCTTGCGCGCTCAGCGCTTCGATGGCCGCCAGCCGCCGCGTCGGTGTGGACGCTCGCGGCTCCATCGCCCGGGCCAGGCGGCGATCGAGTGTTGTCACCGACAGAGTGACATTGACCAGTTTCTCCTTCGCCATCGGCGCCAGAATGTCGATATCGCGTGCCACCATTGCCGATTTGGTGGTGATCATCACCGGATGATGCAACTCCGCCAGGACCTCAAGGATCGACCGCATGATCTTCTGCGTCTTCTCGATCGGCTGGTAGGGGTCTGTGTTGGTGCCTATCGCGATCGGCTTGACCTTGTAGCCAGGCTTCATCAACTCCGCTCGCAGGAGCTTGGCCGCATTGGGTTTGGCAAAAAGCCGTGTCTCGAAATCGAGGCCCGGGGAGAGACCCATATAGGCATGCGTCGGTCTGGCGTAACAGTAGATGCAGCCATGTTCACAACCGCGATAGGGGTTGATGGACCGGTCGAACGGGATATCGGGCGACGTGTTGCGCGTGATGATGTGTCGTGCCGCTTCAAGCGCCACTTCGGTTTTCAGAGGCGGCAGATCGATCAGCGAATCCCAGCCATCATCGACATCGACGCGGGCCAGCGGCTCGAACCGGCCACTGACATTGGTGTTCGACGCACGTCCCCTGCGGCGCTCAGGAGCTTTGAAATTCAGCTCGTGATTGTTGGAATCATTTGAACCTTTGTGCATGGTCGCGCCTTCACGCCGATATCCTGATGACGTTTTACCGCATTTAGGAGAACAAAAAAAGAACAAAACGGCGTTGGTAACCGCAAATCCGGTGAAAACTCGCCAAATGTGGCAAGCACGTGCTAACGGGAGCGTCATGCTCAGTGTCATCATTCGTACACACAATGGCGAAAACGTCCTTCTCGACGTGCTGCGTCCGCTTGTTTCGGCTGCCGCCGAGGGAGTGGTGCGCGATGTGGTCTTTCTTGACGTCGGCTCAAAGGATGGCACAGCACAGATCGCTGACGCAGCAGGTGCCACCTTCATTCAAGCACCGAAAGAAAAGGCCGGTTGGACGGAGACAGCCCTTGCCACTGCGCACCGCGCCGACTGGCTGATGTTTCTCGACCAGACGACGGTGCTCATGCCAGGCTGGCTCGACGAGACGATTTCTTTCCTCGAGCGTCAGGAGCGTGTGAAAACCGCGCGTGGCAAGCTGTCCGCTGTTTTTCGACCGGAGCATGAGCCGGAAATCGGAAGTGCGGACGTTCGCCGCCGTGCCCTGGTCCTGATCTCGAACCGGCTGTTTTCAACCGCAAGGCTCTCGCAGGGCATCATGGCACGCCGGTCGGATTTCCATGGGGGGTCGGCCCCGGCCATCGACTGGCAGGCCAAAGATCCGTCGATCCGCCTGCCCAATCTGCTGCGTCTTCGCTCGCGCACGCATCTTGCCCAGCCTTTGGATCCCGATCAGCTCATCCAGGCGGAGGCGCGCCAGCAGGGAATGCTATCGCGCGCCACGTCTTAGGTGTTCATCAAGCCGCGGCATGATCTCCACGAAATTGCAGGGCATGTGCCGGTAGTCCAACTGATGCTTCAGGATGCCATCCCAGCCGTCTTTGCAGGCCCCCGGTGAGCCGGGCAGGCAAAACACGAATGTCGTTTTGATCAGTCCGGCCGTTGCCCGCGATTGCAAGGTCGATGTTCCGATCTTCTCAAAGCTGATCTGATGAAAAAGGGTGGAAAAACCGTCCATCCGCTTTTCGAACATCGGCTCAAGGGCATCCGGCGTGACGTCGCGCCCGGTGAATCCGGTACCGCCTGTCGTGATGACGATATCCACGTCGTCGCGATCCACCCAATGGCTCACCTTTGCAGAGATCGCAGAGACGTCGTCTGTGACGATCGCACGATCCGCCACCTTGTGGCCCGCCCTTTCGACACGTTCCGCCAACGTGGCACCGGACTTGTCATCGTCAAGTGTGCGGGTGTCGGAGACGGTGAGAACGGCAACACCAAGAGGAATGAACGCCCGGTTTTCATCAATGCGGCTCATAAGGCGCCGGTCTCCTCTATCAGCCGCTGCAACATCAGAAGATCCTGCCAGGCAAGCCGTTTGTTGATGGGGTTGCGCAACAGCGCGGCCGGGTGAAGCGTCGGAACCGACGGGACCGACAGCGTGCCGTGGGCATAGGTCAGCGTTTGTCCGCGCGTCTTCATGATGCCCTGGCGGACTTCAAACAGCGTGGACAGGGCTGAGCCGCCCAACGTCATCATCACTTTCGGATTCACCAGTTCGATCTGTCGGCGGATGAAAGGCTCGCAAAGCGCGCGCTCATCCGGTGTTGGCGTCCTGTTGCCCGGCGGACGCCAGTAAATCACATTGCCGATGTACACGGTGCTGCGATCCAGACCGATGGCGGCAAGCATCTTGTCGAGCAATTGGCCAGAACGCCCTACGAAGGGCAGGCCCTGCGCATCCTCGTCGCGCCCTGGCGCCTCGCCGATCAACATGATCTTGGCACCCGGATTGCCGTCGGCAAAAACCAGCTGGCGCGCCGTCTTCTTAAGGCCGCAACCATCGAAGCCTTCCAGTGCGGCCCGCAGCGCATCGAGCGTGTTGGCGCCGGCTGCCAGCGCCTGCGCATCGGCCAACCCCTGAGCCGGTTCATCCGTTTTTTGAGCATTGGGCAATGTCGCTTGGACGGGAGCCGGCGGTGGAACAGGCGGCGCTGCCGCGACAGGGCGCGCCGTCGCCGCCACCGGTTCAGGCGCGTGAAACCGGTCCACGGGCGTCTCGCCAAGCGCCGCATCGACACCTGCCGCTTCGTAGAATTCCATCAATTCCTTCAGAGCTTGCCGGTCCATCCGCAGCTTACGCGACCTTTGAGCGTGTTGACCTCCAGCCCTTATATCGGAACAAAGGCGAGCCGCACAAACTGTGCGGCACTGCAAAAGAGCAAAAAGGGATTGGTCAGTGGCAGACGAGCGCGAATCCATGGAATTCGATGTGGTGATTGTCGGCGCCGGGCCGGCAGGCCTTGCCGCTGCGATCCGGCTGAAACAAGCCGACCCGGACTGCAATGTCGTGGTGCTGGAAAAGGGCGCGGAGGTGGGTGCACACATTCTGTCCGGCGCCGTCGTCGATCCGGTTGGTCTCGATGCACTTTTGCCAGACTGGCGCGAGGACCCGGACCATCCGCTGAAGACGCCGGTCACGGAAGACCGTTTCCATTATCTCGGGCCAGCGGGCGGCGTTCGCCTGCCGAACTTTGCCATGCCCCCGCTCATGTCCAATCATGGCAACTACATTGTGTCTTTGGGCAATGTGTGCCGCTGGCTGGCCGAGAAGGCCGAGGATCTGGGCGTTGAAGTCTATCCCGGCTTTGCCGCAGCCGAACTGCTGGTGAACGATGCGGGTGCCGTCTATGGGGTGGCCACGGGCGACATGGGCATTGGCCGCGATGGCAAGCCGACAGACAATCACACGCCGGGGATGGAACTGCACGGCAAATACGTGCTTCTGGCCGAAGGCGTACGGGGCTCCCTGTCCAAACAGGCGATTGCGCGCTTCGATCTTTCCAAAGACGCCGAGCCGCAAAAGTATGGCCTTGGCCTGAAAGAATTGTGGGAGGTCAAGCCGGAAAATCACCGTCCCGGCAGGGTCGAGCATTCGTTCGGCTGGCCGCTCGACAACACGACCGGCGGCGGTTCGTTTCTCTACCATCTGGAAGACAATCAGGTAGCAGTCGGCTTTGTCGTGCACCTCAATTACACCAACCCGCATCTATCGCCGTTCGAGGAGTTTCAGCGTTTCAAGACGCATCCGATGATCGCACCGACCTTTGAAGGTGGCCGTCGTCTGGCCTATGGCGCGCGCGCGATTTCCGAAGGTGGATTCCAGTCCGTACCCAAGCTCGTGTTTCCCGGCGGCGCACTGCTTGGCTGCTCGGCAGGGTTTGTGAACGTTCCGCGTATAAAAGGGTCACACAACGCGATGCTATCCGGCCTTCAGGCTGCAGACGCCGTGATCGCGGCGTTGGCTTCTGGCCGGTCCGGCGACACGCTCGACGCCTACGAGGCGGGCTGGCGAACAAGCGCCATCGGCCTGGACCTGAAACCCGTGCGCAATGTGAAGCCGCTTTGGTCGAAACATGGGACGCGCCTCGGCGTCATGCTGGGCGGGTTGGATATGTGGATGGCATCCAGGCTTGGCCTTTCGTTTTTCGGCACATTGCCGCACGGCAAGGCAGATCACGAAACCACAGTCCCGGCATCCAAGGCTAGGCCGATCACCTACCCGAAGCCGGACGGCAAGCTGACTTTTGACAGGCTTTCGTCAGTGTTTGTGTCGAACACCAACCATGAAGAAAACCAGCCGATCCATCTGAAGGTTCTGGATGATGACCTCCAGCGTTCGTCGGAACTGGGCGACTATGGTGGCCCTTCGGCCCGTTACTGCCCGGCCGGTGTTTATGAATGGGTGGACGACGCAGACGGCGGAAAACGTTTCCAGATCAATGCGCAGAACTGCGTCCACTGCAAAACCTGCGACATCAAGGATCCCAACCAGAACATCAACTGGACCGTGCCCGAGGGTGGGGGCGGGCCGAACTATCCGAACATGTAAGAGACAATGAGCGCGGGCTCCAGACGTCGTGTTCTTGTCGTCGGTGCCACCGGCACGATAGGTCAGGCGGTTGCCAGGGCTCTTGTTGCGCGCGGCCACGAGGTTGTCTGTCTGGTACGCGGCAACACCGGTGCTCCGCGTCAGCCAAGCATCGACTATCGCATCGGCGAAGTCACGAACCCGCAATCGGTCCTGGATGATGGCTTCAAGGATGAGCGGTTCGATGCCGTCTTGTCCTGCCTTGCCTCCCGCACCGGAGCGTCTCAAGACGCCTGGGCCATCGACCATCAGGCGAACCTGAACGTGCTCAACGCCGCCAGGGAAACGGGGGTTCGTCAGTTTGTGCTGCTCTCGGCCATCTGCGTTCAGAAACCACAGCTTGCGTTCCAGCATGCCAAACTGGCTTTTGAAGATGCCCTGATCACATCCGGCCTGACCTACTCCATCGTGCGCCCGACGGCCTTTTTCAAATCGCTGTCCGGTCAACTGGACCGGTTGAAAGCAGGCAAACCGTTCCTGGTGTTTGGCGATGGCAGGTTGACGGCTTGCAAGCCGATCAGTGACGCCGACCTCGCCGACTATCTGATCGGATGTCTGGACGACGCGGGCCGGCACAACCGGATTCTGCCTGTCGGCGGACCCGGCAAGGCAATCACCCCGCTGGAGCAGGGAGCCGAACTCTTCCGCCTTTTGGGCAAACCGCCCAGATACAGGCACGTGCCGGTCGCAATACTGACCGCCATCATTGCCGGGCTTTCGCTGGCAGGCAGGATTTTCCCGAGCCTTGCCGAAAAGGCGGAACTGGCACGTATCGGGCGCTACTACGCGACCGAGTCCATGCTGGTCTACGACCTGGGCAAAGGTGCCTATGACGCTGATGCCACGCCGTCCCATGGCAGGGAGACGTTGTTCGATTTCTACGCTCGTTTGGTACGTGGAGAAGCCACAGTCGAGCGCGGCGACCACGCAGTGTTTTGACTCTGTTAAGGGCAGCCTGCGCTGCGACGGCGGTGCGGCTTGTGGGTTTGCCGGGAAAAAGCCATGGTTACAGAACAAATCAGTGCGCGTTCCTTGAATGATTCAAACCGAAATGGTCAGCCATTGACCGTTCAAAGGACCTTCATGATCAAATCTGCCGCATCTGCACTTCTTGCCATGAGTCTGGCCATTGCGGGTCTGGGCATCGCATTGGCCGACACGGTTGCCATCGAAACCCATGAGGCTGAAGCGCTTGCTCCGCCGGTTGATGCCCATGCATCACCGTCACTCTCCGGCTTGTTTCTGGCGGCAACGCTAGCCGAAGCTGAGCGGGATATCCCATCGGCAGCCGATTTCTACCGTCAGGCCTACGAACTGGACCCCACGTCCGAACAGTTCCTGCACAGCGCTTTCACCATGGAACTCGCTGATGGGCGGTTGACCAGCGCGCTGGATTTGGCAGCCGTGCTTGCCGCTTCTGGCGATACGGGTATGTCGCGCCTCACTCTGGCCCTGGATGCCGTGCGGCAACGTTCCTATCGTGCCGCGTTGCGTGAGCTTGAGACCTACCGCACCGATGGCTTCGGAGATCTCGTTTCGGTCCTCGTGAGCGCCTGGGTTCTCCACGGCAACGGCGATACCGATGAGGCATTGGCCCGCCTCGACTCGCTCGACGGTCCGGCCTGGGTGGAGCTTTACGGAGGCTATCATGCCGGGCTCATCCGTCTGGCCTCAGGCGATGTCCAAGGTGCCGTCGCTGATCTGGAACGCGCTTACACCACAGACGCAGGCGCATTACGTTTAGTACAAGGCTATGCACAGGCACTGGTTGCCAACGACAGCCGGGAAAAGGCCATCGGCGTGTTGGAAGCCTTTCTGGAGCTTGCTCCCTTCAACGCGGTCATCCGTGCCGACCTTGACGCGGTAAACGCAGGGCAATCGGTTCGCCATCGCATAACCACACCGCAACAGGGTGTTGCCGAAGTGATGTACGGCCTCGGCCTTGCCCTCGGTCAGGATGGCGCCGAAGAGGTAGGAGCGATCTACCTTAATCTGGCGCTCTTTGTGCACCCCAAACATGATCTTGCCCGCCATGGCCTGGCAAGGGTTTACGAGTCCCTGGAGCTTTGGGAACGCGCGGTCGATACCTATGAAGGTATGGACAGCGGGCATCCGTTGAAGCGCACGGCGGAAATTCGTCTCGGTGTTTTGCTGGACCAGTTGGAGCGCCCGGACGAAGCGGACGCACACCTGCTCACCCTGATCGAGTCCGACCCATCGGACCTTGAAGCCATCAACACATTCGGCACGGTCTTGCGCTTCCGCCGTGACTTCGAACAAGCTGCCGATGTCTACACTCAGGGGATCGAAACCCTTGGCACGCCTTCGGCGGAGCATTGGCGTCTGTTCTATCAGCGAGCCATTGCCTATGAGCGCACCGACCGCTGGCCGCTTGCCGAGGCCGATTTCCTCAGAGCGCTTGAGTTGTCTCCGGATCAGCCGGATGTGCTGAATTATCTGGCTTACACCTGGGTCGACAGGGGTGAATATCTTGAGCGCTCGGTCGAGATGCTGGAGCGGGCCGTCGAGATGCGTCCGGAGTCCGGATACATCGTGGACAGCCTGGGTTGGGTCTATTTCCGGCTCGGACGTTTCCAGGATGCGGTGGAGCAGTTGGAGCGCGCGGTCACGCTTGATCCGTCTCAGGCCGTGATCCACGATCATTTGGGCGATGCGTATTGGATGGTCGGCCGCCGGTTGGAGGCGCGCTTTCAATGGAGCCACGCGCGCGATCTTGATGACACCGATGAAGTCGACGATGAGGCGATCCAGCGCAAGCTGCAGCGCGGTCTGACGCGCGAAGAGGTCGAGTCGGTGGGAACCTGGCCGGACGGTTACGAGATACCCTCCATTCGTTAGATCGCCAATGCCTTCGATGCTTGCGCGCGCCAAGCTGAATCTATCCTTGCATGTCACAGGCCAGCGTGCCGACGGGTATCACCTGCTGTCGTCACTCGTCGCGTTTGCCGATGTTGGCGACGAGGTGCGTATTGAGCCGGGCCAAAAGGACACGCTGACAGTCGATGGACCGTTTGCCAATGCAGCCCCGCCGCTGGCCGGTAACATCCTCGGCCAAGCGCTCGCTATGGTCAGACGATGGAACCTTGACGCGTTGGCGCGCGAACCGCTCAGCATACATCTCACCAAAAACTTGCCGGTTGCATCAGGCATTGGCGGCGGTTCGGCAGATGCGGCAGCACTTGTCGCTCTTCTGACGGCAGGGCGTCCGCTATCGGATTCTGAAATGGCCGACTGCCTTTCCCTCGGCGCCGACCTTCCCATGTGCCTGACAGGCCGCAGTGCGATCGTCGGCGGGATCGGCGAAGAGAACCGTCCGGTCGCCCTGCCGGAAACCCACGTGGTTCTGGTGAACCCAGGTGCTGAAGTTTCAACGCCTGCCGTATTCAAAGCGCTGCCGGACAAGACCAACGCGCCGTTGCCACCCTGGGTGGAACCCCGGGATTTTGCTGAACTCGTGACCTGTCTGAAAACAACGCGCAACGACTTGATGAAACCGGCCGTCAGGCTGGTACCGGACATCCAGAATTGTCTGAAAGCGCTTGCCGACGCTCCGTTTGCACGCATGTCCGGCTCAGGGGCGACATGTTTTGCGTTGCTGGAAACAGAAAGCGGCGCGGAAAACCTGGCCGGTCGGATACAAAGCGCGCATCCCAACTGGTGGGTGCAAGCTGGGCGGCTTTCCACCTAGGCGGTTGGTCCGAAGGAACAGAGCTCAGCGGTGGAAGAAAGGGCTTTTAGCCGGTTGGTCCGAAAGACCCCGCGCTTCAGCGCCAACCGCCATACCTGCCCTTATAGAAAATATGCAGGCCCACGCGGTCCAGCCGGATCATGCGCGGAGCCCAGCGCGGTCGCACATAGGTCGCATGGTAATGGGTGGATTCCTTGACGGTATCGATGAGATCGCGACCTTCAAGCACCTGACGCGAAACATCCTCGGCGACCTCCCAGGCAGCCCGCTCGGTGATGCGTTCGGGAATCCCGTCGCAGGCAAAGGAGAACTGGCAGCGGTTGCGCCAGTGCTGGTTCTGATAGACCACGCCGCAAATGGTGTCGGGAAACTCATCGTGGTTCACCCGGTTCATGATGACCTGGGCGACGGCAACCTGACCACGGCGCGGCTCGCCGCGGGCCTCGAAGTAAACGCCTTCAGCGAGGCATTGAAACTGGCGGTCATTGCTCAGGAAAGCCGAAATCTGCTGCTGACCTTCCGTGTCCGACAGGGGAGATGTGGCAGCGGACGGGTCGACCAGGGCCATTGCATACTCGCTGCCGGTGTTTTCGTCCGGCGTTTCAGGCGCATCGTCCTCCCTCTCTGCAAGGATCATTTCCGGTGGCGGAGGAATGAGGCCGACAAATCCGTCAAATCCACGCACCGGCAGGCTTGCCAGTTCAACCTGCGAGAATGGATGGTTGTCGTAGAGGGATACAGGCGCACGGCGCGATGTAACCAGCGCATGCACGGCAGGCGTCGACATGCGGTGGGCGCGCGTGTCGCGCGCGACCAGCGGATCAATACCCTCCGGAAGGCGCGCGTCGGGAATCGAGCCGGTGATCAGCGCATCGGCCTGTCCAGTCGGGGCAATCGCAGTACGCTGCATCCCCGTTTCATCAATTTGGCCGATACCGGCATAAGCCAACTTGGCGCCGCGTGCATCTTCCAGATGCAAGGTGGCTTGATGAATCGAACCTGCCGGCGATGCCGTCAGGAAGGTCTGCCAACGGTCCGCGCCCGGCCCATCAAGGCCAAGCAGATGGGCGGCATCCAGATGACCAACAGAAGAGGGCTGCGAGAAAGCGAGCAGGGAACCGAGAAATCCCAGTGCCGTCGATTTTCCAAGAGACCTGGTGAGCGTCTCGAAAAGCCGTTTGCGCGGCGCTTTCCCGGGCTCTGCGTCCTCATCCGGCAAGGGCGTGCGACGCACGGTCAAAGTCAGTTTTTCAGGCAGACGGCAATTGGCGACAGGTCCAACACCAGACATGGACTTGGTACTCCTACGCAAAACCCCAACCGAAGCACGGCACACATGTGCGGCGTTCAACCCATCGCCATACCATTGCACAGCTGTGGTGAGCTCCCATTCGCCACAACTGAACAGTTTCGGTGATAGGCAGTTAACCTTGCAAAGCCGTAAAGCGCTGACAGGCATAGCGTTTTGACTTGGGACACCACAGTAAGAGCTTGTTAATCAGCACCGTCTGCCGACCAACCTTTTGCCGTTCTTGGTGCTGTCTAACTGTGGCCTGACAAGGAGCGGGATGTGGCGAGAATGGCACCGAAGGGGCCATCTGACGCTTTCAGCGCATCTGCCTCATCAATCCGTGTTGCGCCATGTGTCCCAAAGCGCCGAACGATGGCATCGCGGATCAGCATCTCCGCTTGACCGGTTCGAAAAGGAGCCGCGCCGTCCAGCAGCGCGCCGGTCAGATCATCCACACCCTCGCCGGTGCGTGCCGAGACAAGACTGACGGTCGGCTTGTTGCCCTTGTAGGCCGCCAGGCCAAGAGCGCCTTCCACATCGGCGCGGGCTCGTCTGGCGGGGGCGCCGGTATCGGCCTTGGTTATGCAGATGACGTCCGGCCACTCCATGATGCCGGCCTTCATGAACTGAAGCGCATCGCCTGAGCCGGGCTGAACGCAAAGCAGGGTTCGGTCGGCGACCAGCGCGACATCGGCATCGGACTGGCCGATGCCGACCGTTTCAACCAGCACGACATCATAAAGGGCACGCAAAAGCATGGCGGCGGCGATGGCGTGATCGGAGAGGCCGCCCAACCGGTCCCGCGCCGCCAGGGACCGCACGAAAATCTTGCTGTCTTCCGGGTCGAGCGACAGTCGGGTCCGGTCGCCGAGCAGAGCGCCACCGGTCGCTTGTGACGAAGGGTCGATGGCAATGACGGCGACCGACCGTCCTGTGGCGCGGATGCGCTCAATGAGCGCTTGGGTGAGTGTGGATTTGCCCACGCCCGGTGGTCCGGTAAGCCCGATCACCACGCCTTGCGGTGCGGCGTACGCTGCATCCAGCAGTGCCGCATCGTCTTCACTGAGTTCCGGACGGTCAAGGCGCGAAAGTACCCGCGCAACGGCTCGTTTGCCACCGGTGCGGAGCGCGTCAAGCGTCACCGGAACCTAGCGCGCTTGTTTCGCGCGCAGCACAGCCTGAGCAGCTGCAAGTCTGGCAATCGGCACGCGGTAGGGCGAGCAGGACACATAATCGAGCCCGATGGTTTCGCAGAAGCCGATAGATGCCGGATCGCCGCCATGCTCGCCGCAGATACCCATCTTCATATCGGGCTGAACTGCCTTGCCCCGCTCGGTTGCTATGCCGACCAATTCACCCACGCCTTCCTGGTCTAGGGTGATAAACGGATCCTTTTCCAGAACTCCAAGCCGTTCATACGTGCCCAGAAACTGTCCTGCATCGTCGCGCGAGATACCAAAGGTGGTCTGCGTCAGGTCGTTCGTACCGAAGGAGAAGAACTGAGCCGAGCCTGCGATCTCACCGGCACGCAGGGCAGCGCGCGGAAGCTCGATCATCGTACCGACGGTGTAGGGGATCGAGACATCTTTTTCGGCCATGACAGCGGCTGCAACGCCGTCAATGGCGGCCTTGACGAAATCGAGCTCGCTCTTGGTGGCAACCAGTGGGACCATGATTTCAGGCTCGACCAGACTGCCTGTGGCGTTGCCCGCTTCGACCGCCGCTTCGAAGATCGCGCGCGCCTGCATGTTGGCGATCTCCGGGTAAGAGATCGCCAGGCGGCAGCCGCGATGACCGAGCATCGGGTTGAACTCGTGCAGCTCTTGCGTGCGGTCGCGCAGCTTGACCGGCTCCACGCCAAGTTCAGCGGCAACGGAGTCCAGCTCATCGTCCGTGCGTGGCAGGAACTCGTGCAGCGGAGGATCGAGCAGGCGGATCGTCACGGGCAGACCTGCCATGATCGTGAAGAGCTTGGCAAAATCGCTGCGCTGCATGGGCAGAAGTTTATCAAGCGCTTTCTGACGGTCGGCGGGATCATCGGCGAGGATCATCTCGCGCACCGAGACGATCCGGTCGCCTTCGAAGAACATGTGCTCGGTCCGGCAAAGACCGATACCCTCAGCGCCGTATTTGCGGGCCGTTTCGGCATCGACCGGTGTTTCGGCGTTGGTACGCACCGACATGCGCCGCGTTGCATCGGCCCATCGCATAACGGCGGAGAATTCGCCGGTGAGCTCCGGCTCCTGCATTTTGACCGCGCCCAGAATGACCTCACCGGTCGCGCCGTCGATGGTGATGATGTCGCCCGCCTTGAGCTTCAGCGAACCACAGCTGATCACTCCGGTTTCATTGTTGATACGCAATGCTCCGGCACCGGAGACGCATGGCGTGCCCATGCCACGTGCCACAACAGCGGCATGGGAGGTCATGCCGCCGCGCGCTGTCAGGATACCTTTGGCAGCGTGCATGCCATGAATGTCTTCAGGGCTGGTTTCAATACGCACCAGAATGCAGTCATGCCCGGCCAACGCTGATTCCTCGGCGGCAGACGAGGTCAGAACGATCTGGCCGGTTGCAGCACCGGGCGAGGCCGGCAGGCCACGCGCGATGATCTGCCGTTCGGCGCTTTCGTCGATCGTCGGATGCAGCAACTGGTCGATCGCGGCCGGATCAAGCCGCAGCAGCGCTTCATCGGATGAGATCAGGCCTTCATCGACCATGTCGACGGCAATTTTCATCGCTGCCTTAGTGGTGCGCTTGCCTGAGCGCGTTTGAAGCATCCAGAGCGTGTCGTTCTCGATGGTGAACTCCATGTCCTGCATCTCGTGGTAATGCTGCTCCAGAACGTCGCAATACTTCTGAAACTCGGCAAAGGCCTCGGGCATCGCCTCTTCCAGCGACGGCGCCACGACACCTGCTTCAAGCCGTGCCCTGCTGGTCAGCGGCCGTGGCGTGCGTATGCCGGCGACCACATCCTCGCCCTGAGCATTGATCAGATATTCGCCATACAGCGCTTTTTCGCCCGTCGAGGGGTTCCGGGTGAAGGCAACGCCCGTCGCCGAACGGTCGCCCATATTGCCGAACACCATGGCCTGCACGTTGACGGCGGTGCCCCAGTCCTCAGGATAGTCATGCAGCGAGCGGTAGGTGACCGCGCGCGGCACCATCCAGCTTTTGAACACCGCACCAACTGAACCCCAGAGCTGATCATGCGGGTTCTGCGGGAAAGCTTCGCCGGCTTCCTCTTCAACGATGGCTTTGAACTGGGTGATCAGTGCACGCCAATCGTCGGCGGTCAGGTCGGTGTCACGTTCCACACCGCGCTTGTCCTTGGCGGCGCCGAGCGCGTCTTCGAACAGTTCGTGATCGACACCCATGACCACATCGCCATACATCTGGATGAAGCGGCGGTAGCTGTCGCAGGCAAAGCGCTCGTCGCCCGAAAGGCTGGCAAGCGCTTCCACCGTAACATCGTTGAGCCCAAGGTTCAGAACCGTGTCCATCATGCCCGGCATGGAAACCCGCGCGCCGGAACGGACGGAAAGCAGAAGCGGATTGTCCGTCGAGCCGAACGTCTTGCCGGTGATGGCAGCGATTTTCTCCAGCGCCGCGTCGATCTGGGCGGAAAGCCCGTCCGGATAGGCTCGCTCATGCCCGTAAAAGTGCGTGCACACCTCCGTGGTGATCGTGAAACCCGGAGGCACGGGCAGGCCTATACGGCTCATTTCGGCAAGGTTCGCGCCTTTGCCGCCGAGGAGATTGCGCATCGAGGCTTCGCCTTCAGCGGTCCCGCCGCCGAACGAGTAAACCCATTGGAGTGAGGAAGTCTGGTTGGAAAGGCTGGAAGCGTCCATCGTAAGCATCATCCATTGGCAAGCATAGGTGCAGCGCAGCAATCGGGCTCTAGCCCTATCGCCAAGGGCGCGCACGGTCCATGGTCCATTGGATGAAACCGGCTAATCTTTGCCGGTTTGCCGGATTTAATGAGAGATAAGGCCCGTCCGCCTACGTGACGCGGTCGATGCAGAACGCGACGGCGTCCAGAAGAGCATCCTTCTGCGCGCTGGCCGGCAATCCGTCCAGCGCGTCGCAGGCAACCGCACCATAGTGCTGGGCACGGGTGATGGTATCGGACAGTCCTTGCCGTTCACGCACCAGCGCAATACCGCGTTCCAGGTCGCCGTGGTCCTGCGTGCCTTCAACGATCACGCGATCCCAGAAGGCTTTTTCGTCGGCGTCCGAACGGCGATACGCCAGGATGACCGGAAGCGTAACCTTACGCTCACGGAAGTCATCGCCAATGTCTTTGCCAAGATCCTTGGCGGTTCCGCCATAGTCCAGCGCGTCATCCACCAGCTGGAAAGCAAGGCCCAGATTCATACCGTAGGAGCGCAGGGCCGCCCGCTCGGTTTCCTGAAGCCCGGCAACGATCGGGCCGACTTCACAGGCGGCTGAAAACAGCGCGGCCGTTTTTGCCCGGATGACCGACAGATAGTCATCTTCAGTGGTGTTGGTGTTTTTGGCGGTGGTGAGCTGAAGCACTTCACCTTCGGCAATGACGGCCGAGGCACGCGAAAGAACATCGAGCGCGGGCAGCGAGCCGACTTCCACCATCATCTGGAAAGCCTGGCCAAGCAGAAAATCACCCACCAGCACGCTCGCTTGGTTACCCCAGACCATGCGGGCAGCGGGTTTGCCACGGCGCATATCGCTCTCATCCACCACATCGTCGTGCAGCAGCGTTGCAGTGTGCATGAACTCCACCGATGCAGCGAGCTTCACATGCCCGTCGCCCCGGTAGCCGAACATTTCAGCACACAGCAGCGTCAGGATGGGCCGCAGCCGTTTGCCACCGGAATCGATCAGATGCTTGGCGACTTCCGGGATCATGGTGACATCGGACCCGGTGCGCGAAACGATCATCGTGTTCACATCGCGCATCGATGGCGCGGACAGTTCCAACAGCCGGTCGAGCGAGGCCCGGCCACCGCTTTGGTCAAGACTGCTTTCAAGCGGGACGACAACACCCATCACGCAAACACCTTATGATTCTGATCCGGCAGGACACCGGC
The DNA here is from genome assembly GCA_028281795.1 of Cohaesibacteraceae bacterium. GTDB lineage: Bacteria > Pseudomonadota > Alphaproteobacteria > Rhizobiales > MH13 > MH13. The sequence continues at coordinate 17,389 of JANQJE010000234.1, forward strand.
TGTTCGGTAGCGGTGAAAAGCACAGAAGACCGGGCTTGAACAGTCCGGCAAACGGTCACGCCCCCTTTGAGCAAATGTCTGAGCCGTGGCCGGCCATGTCGGGGCCTTGTTTTGCTGAGCAAAAAGCTCAAGGGTACAGAAACTGAAAAAAGTCCGGACCGTTCATGATCGAACTTTTTCGCACCAACGATATGGTGCTCATTTCCGCAGCTGAAGCCCTGCTGAAGGAGCTCGATATCATCTACTTCATCGCCGATGAACACATGTCGGTTCTGGAAGGATCGATTGGTGTTCTGCCGCGCCGCGTGATGGTTGATGCCGACAGCAAGGCCCAGGCCGAACGTGTGTTGACCGAAGCGGGCATTCTGCCCGTCTGACATCCATGGGCGGGTTTCCAACCACGACGGATGCCTTTCTCGGCGGTAAGGTGACGCTGGTTCAGCCTGCCAACGGCGCCCATCGGTCCGGCTCCGATGCCGTGTTTCTCGCTGCCTGCATGCACAAGGTCGAAGGAACGGTGCTCGACATGGGCGCCGGGGCCGGAGCTGTCGGCCTGATGGTGGCGCAATTGGCTCCGCGGGCGCATGTCGTGCTGGCTGAGCGTGATCCGACGATGCTGGAATGCTGTGCCCGGTCGCTGGATGAACACCCCACCTTGGCGAACCGGGTCGAGATTGTCGATGTTGATCTGTTGGCCCCCGAACCGGAGCGCATGCAGGCGGGGCTGCAGCGGGCACTCTATGATCATGTCGTTTCCAATCCGCCTTATCGCAAGGCAGGGCATGTCCGTACGAATCCGGCCAAAGAGGCTGCGCATGTGGTCAGCGATGCCAGCCTGGAAGGCTGGATGCGCACAGCTGCAAGTGTTCTGAGGCCCGGCGGTACGCTGACGCTCATCTTCGCCGCCGATGGCCTTATGGACCTGATGACGGCGTTCACCGGCCGCTTCGGAGCGGTGGCCATCCTCGGGCTCCATCCCCGCAAGGGTGCGCCTGCCGAACGGCTTCTCATCCGCGCAGTCAAAGGGCGGCGAACGCCCCCACGCATTCTCCCGGGACTGGTTCTGCATGAACCCGATGGACGCTACACGCAGGATGCTCTGGCGATCTTGGCGGGTGAAAAAGGCTTGGAACTGAACGGTGGTGTCTAAGAACACAGCACTCCAGCCCGCACCGATCACGGTATCATGACAGCTGGCGCGGGTTGTAGACCTCGGGCGTGTTGCCCTTGTACACAGGAGCTTCAGGCCCCATGTCGCTGACACCACCAGAAACGCTGAAAGACCATGATGCTTCGCCGCTATCTGCCCAAATCGCTTCGATCGAAAACACCGGTTGTACCGGTCTTGCGCCTGACCGGCGTCATTGGCGGTGAGGGCGGCCGCTTTTCCAGAGGGCTGACGCTCGCAGCCGTCGCAGGACCGTTGAAGAAGCTCTTTTCCTTCGACGGGCCCGTGGTGGCGATTTCCATCAACTCGCCGGGCGGATCGCCGGTTCAGTCGAGGTTGATTCACGACCGCATCCGCAAGCTGGCTGCTGAAAAGGAAAAAGAGGTCGTCGTTTTCGTGGAGGATGTCGGTGCCTCCGGTGGTTACATGCTGGCTGTGGCGGGCGATGAAATTCTCTGCGATGAATCGTCCATTCTGGGCTCGATCGGCGTCATCTCCGCAGGCTTTGGCCTCGACCGATTCATCGAACGGTTCAACATCGACCGGCGGGTTTACACGGCAGGCGACAAGAAGCTGGCGCTCGACCCGTTCAGCCCGGAAAAGTCCGACGATATCAGGCGGCTCAAAGCCATTCAGAAGGACATCCACGACAGCTTCGTCGGCCTGGTGAAGACCCGCCGCGAAGGTCGGTTCAACGCCGACGAGAAAGCGCTTTTCACCGGTGAGTTCTGGGCCGGTGGCCGCGCGGTAGAGCTCGGGCTTGCCGACAGGATCGAAAATCTCGATGATGCGATGAAGGCGCGTTTCGGCGACAAGGTGAAACTCGTCGGCATTCCGGTGCAGAAGCGCGGATTGTTCGCTCTGTTCCGCAATCGCGCGCCGCTTCTCGATGCATCACCGGGCGATCTTGCCGATGGTTTGGTTGATGGCTTGTTGTCGCGTATCGAGGAACGCAGCCATTGGGGCCGTTTCGGCCTGTGAACTCGGACGGGGAGGGAACGCCATGCCAACACTGATCGGAGCGGCCGTTCTCGCTCTTGGCGGTCTGGTCGTCATGCGGCTGGCCCGGCGCGAATGGCATCGCGTCAACAGGACGATGGACGCCCAACGCTCTACCCCCGGCGCACGCCAGAGCGCGCAAAAGCTGGAAAAAGACCCCGAAACCGGGGCTTACAAGCCTGTCGAGGACTGAACCGTGACCGTTTAGACGCGGCTGCCTAACAGACATATACGGTTCCAAACACCGAGCGTTTCATGCCTCGGTGTGCCGCTTTCTTGCCTGTCCATCACCTTTGCCGCCTGTCTCGGTGACCAGAGGCAGTCTTCCACCACATGCCGGGATAAAGGCGCAAAGAGATGCATTGGGTTCTCCAGCAGTTTGAAGATACTGACAAACTAGCGGAGGCTCTCGATCGACTGGATATCGTCTACACGTGGCACAAGGTCGTTCCTTTCGTGGGCGACCTCATACCTGAGCCTGACGTTTCCGATCCAAACGCAGTTGTGATGTTCGGCTCGTATACCCTTTGGCGTTATGCCGAGAAAAGGGGATATTGGCCCGGTGTCTTCAAGCTGAGGCCTTTTGTTCATGAGCAGTCTTGGCATCGCTATCTGCTCAACGGCACGGATGCCGCGTTCATGACGCTCCGCGAAATTCCGGAGAAACTGAAGGACGATGGAAAACTCTGGTTCATGCGCCCCGTCGACGACAGCAAGGAGGAGCCTGGTCGGGTAAGATCGGCAGCTGACATTGTCGGGCTTGCTGAAAAGGTACTGGCATTGGACGAAGCGGATATTCCCAGGGGATCGCTCCGCCATGACACGGAACTGATGCTGACCGAACCCGTTCGAATACTGAAGGAGTGGCGAGTTTGGGTGGTCGACGGGCAGGTGGTAACGTATTCGCTTTACAAAGAAGGGTCACGGGTCGTGTACCGCCATGAGATCGATGAGGATGCGCTCGACTTTGCGCAATCGATGGTCGCTATCAATCCTGGCTACGCGCAAGCTTATGTGATCGACATCTGTCGCACAGAGAATGGTTTGAGGCTCCTGGAAACCAACTGCATCAATGCCGCTGGCTTCTATGCTGCTGACCTTGTGAAACTTGTGGTGGCGATTGAAGATCTTGTGTAAAGCTGATGGACGGCATGTTCGATGATCTCGATCCCACGCCTTAAGTACCCTTCCCTTTTGCTAAATCACCACAGCAGCCTCCATGTCCTCCCACAATGATCCGAAACGCTCGTTCCAGGGCCTGATCCTCACACTGCAACAGTTCTGGGCAGACCAGGGCTGCGCGATCCTCCAGCCTTACGACATGGAAATGGGTGCCGGTACGTTTCACCCGGCAACGACCCTGCGTGCGCTTGGGCCGAAGCCCTGGAAAGCGGCCTATGTCCAACCGTCGCGCCGCCCGAAAGACGGCCGCTACGGCGAAAACCCGAACCGCCTTCAGCACTACTACCAGTATCAGGTGATCCTGAAGCCCACACCGCCAGATCTGCAAGACCTTTACCTGCGCTCGCTGGCCGCCATCGGGCTTGATGCCGCAACGCACGATATCCGCTTCGTCGAGGACGACTGGGAAAGCCCGAC
>JANQJE010000256.1 GCA_028281795.1 Cohaesibacteraceae bacterium
TCTCGACCATGATCATCGTCATGCCGCTTACCTGGATCTGTTGCTCGGCAAACTGCATGAGCTGCCTGCCAATGCCCTTGCGCTGATGGGCAGGCGATACGGCGATGATGTAAATCTCACCCATCCGGTCATCGGGATGGATGCGGATGCCGATATAGCCGGCCAGGTCCTCGCCCATGACGGCAAGCCAGATGTTCTCCGGTTCGGCGTCCAGCAGCGCGGCCACGTCCGCCGTCTGACGATGCTCCCATCCGTGCGGATAGAAGGCGTCATAGACAAACCGGGGCACGTCGGCCTGCGTCCTGGCAAAGACCGGGGTCCACGCCTCGATGGTCAGGTCGATGACGGCCTGTTTGCGTGCAGGCTCAAAAGGGACGATTTCAATGTCTTGCATGATCGCGCAGATGTACCGCAGCGCGTTTTCGTTGTCAGCGCGCTCCGCTGCAGGACTGCGAAAGTGCCTGAGGAGCGTTCTAAGCTCGCCGTTGTCCAAGCGTGCCGATAAGGCCGAAAAAGGCAAACAGGACCGCAGCCACGCAAACGATCGAGGGCCCGGCCGGGGTGTCGAAGATATAGGCGAGGCGAAGGCCGGATACGGCCGCAACGGCGCCGATGATGGCGGCAAGGAACGCCATGGCCTCCGGCGTTCGGGCAAGACCTCGGGCGGCGGCGGCGGGAATGATGAGCAGGGCAGCGATCAGCAGGACGCCGACAACCTTGATGGCGACAGCGACCGTTATCGCAAGAGACAGCGTCAGGATCATCTGTTCCCGTTTCGGGTCGAGGCCACCGGCATAGGCCAGCTCTTCATTTAACGTGGCCGTCAGCAGGGCCGACCAGCGCCAGGCGATCAGCGCGACCACAAGGGCCGCACCGCCCCAGATGACCGCAAGGTCAGTGCGCGAGACGGCCAGGATATCGCCGAAGAGATAGGCCATCAGATCGATGCGGATGCCGGACAGGAACGAGACCGCAACAAGCCCGAAAGCCAGCGCGGAATGCGCCAGAACGCCCAGAAGCGTATCCATCGCATAACCGCGCCCGGCAAGCATGGTGACTGTCACCGCCATCATCAGGGCGATCACGACCGTTCCTGTGAACACCGGCATCTGCAAGGCGAGCGAAAGTGCCACCCCGAGCATGGCCGCATGGGCCGTTGCATCGCCGAAATAGGCCATGCGGCGCCAGACCACGAAACAGCCGAGCGGCGCGGCGGCGAAGGCCACGCCGATCCCGGCGAGCGTGGCGCGCACCATAAAATCGTCCAGCATTACTCAGCGGCCTCGCTATGGTCGTGACCGTGATCATAGTCATGATTGTGGTCGTGGTCGTGCCGATAAAGCGCCAGCGCTCCCTTGGTTCCGGTTCCGAACAGGGCACGATATTCCGGCGCGGACGCGACCACGGCAGGCGTACCTTCGCAGCAGACATGACCATTGAGGCAGATCACCCTGTCCGATGCGCTCATCACAACATGCAGTTCATGACTGATCATCAGCACGGCGCATCCCGTCTCACGCCGCACATCTTCAATCTGACGATAGAAAGAGGCCGAACCTGACTGATCGAGCCCCTGCGTTGCTTCGTCGAGAAGCAGGATATGAGGCTGATTGATCAGAGCGCGGGCCAACAGCACCCGCTGAAACTGCCCGCCGGAGAGTTGTGACATCTGGCGCTTGAGCAGATCCGGCACCCCGGCCGCCTTCAAGGCATTCTGGCATGCCCGCCGGTCGACGGGGTCGGTAAGCCGCATGAAGCGTTCGACAGTGATCGGCAGGGTTGCATCGATATGCAGGCGCTGGGGCACATAGCCAATCCTGAGACCGGATTTGACGGTAATCTCGCCAGCGGCAGGCGGGACGGCACCGATGACAGCGCGCAGGAGACTTGTCTTGCCCGAGCCGTTGGGTCCGACGATGGTGACGATTTCGCCCGGCTCGACGGAGAGATTGACATGGTGCAGCACAGTGTTTGCACCGTAGCGCACACTGAGGTTCGAAACAGAGATGAGGCTCATTCAACTGCCTTGTCAGCGCAAAGTGGACATAGCCCTTCAGCCTCAACGACCGTCCGCTCAATCTGAAAATCTGCAGCCCGCGCTGCCGCGCCGAGCGCACCTTTGGCCGGTGCGGCTTGAGCTTCGGCTACCGCATCACATGATCGGCAAATCAGGAAGGCAGGCGAATGGTTTTCACCAGGATGAGCACACGCAACAAAGGCATTCAAACGCTCGATCTTGTGAGCGAACCCATGCTCGACCAGAAAATCGAGCGCGCGATAGGCCACGGGTGGCTGCGATCCGAACCCTGCCTCGCGCAGCAGCTCCAGTACGGCGTAGGCGCCAAGCGCCCGATGCTCACGAAGCAGGAATTCCAGAGCCTTCCGGCGCACCGGCGTCAGGCGCCAACCCCGGTCGGCACACCTAGTTTCCGCGGCACGCAGGGCCGTGTCTACACAGAGGCTATGGTCATGCTTGGCGAACCCAACGGGCATAGCATTGTCGGACGATAGGGGTTGCGAGTCACTTGTCACGATATTCGGTATCACGTATGACCAGTTAAATGTTATAAAATCACACAGAGGTATCGATGTCCACAATGCGCCTTTCGGTTTCCATTGCTGCTCTTCTTATGGGCAGCACTGCTCTTGCGTCGGCTGATGTTCCCAGCGTAGCGGTTGATATCGCGCCGGTCCACTCGCTTGTCGCGCGCGTCATGGACGGCGTCGGGACACCAAATCTGATCATTCCAGCAGGTGCGTCACCGCATGAATACAGCCTGCGTCCTTCCGAGGCCCAGGCACTTCAGGATGCGGACCTGGTGTTCTGGATGGGCGAGGACCTCTCGCCGTGGTTGGAGAACGCGGTGGACAACCTGGCAGGCGATGCGGAAGTCACCGCTTTGCTTGAAGCGGACGGCACCATCCTTCTGGATTTCCGTGAAGATGCTTTGTTCGAAGCCCATGATCATGGCGGGCACGATGATGATCATGATGATCATGATGATCACGATCATGGTGATGAGCATGCCCACGACGATCATGACCATGACGACCACGATCATGACCATGATCATGGGGATGAGCACGCCCACGATGACCACGACCATGATCACGATCATGGAGATGAACACGCTCACGATGATCATGCTCATGACGACCATGACCATGACCACGATCACGACGACCATGGTCACGCGCACGGTGAGCATGATCCACACGCCTGGCTTTCGCCGGAGAATGCAGCAACCTGGCTGAACATCATTGCAGCCGAGCTTTCGGCAGCCGATCCCGACAATGCAGGCGCGTATTTCGCAAACGCAGCCGCCGCAAACGATGAGTTGAGCGCATTGAACGAAGAGGTGGATGCCATCCTGGAACCGGTGCGGGGCGGCAGCTTCGTGGTTTTCCACGATGCCTACCAGTATTTTGAAACGGCCTATGATTTCCCGGCATCCGGAGCGATTTCACTGGGCGATGCATCCGATCCAAGCCCGGCCCGCATTGCTGAAATCCAGGATCGTATTCGCGATGAGGGTGTCGACTGCGTCCTTTCCGAACCTCAGTACAACCCAGGCCTTGTTGCGACGGTTCTCGATGGCACCGATGCGTCGACGGGCGTCATCGACCCGCTGGGGTCCACGTTCGAGCCAGGGGCGCAACTCTACCCACAGGTGATCCGGGCGATTGCAACAACGCTTGCTGACTGTCTTTGAGCAAGTGAGAGTGAAACCTGTCGGCGGTTCAACGTCGGCAGGTTCCAGACCCGTACGGCGGTGACCGCCTGAAAACCAGAGTATCCGGCCGGTCACTCTACATCGTCAGCCTTCGCGCAGGACCGCGAAGGCCTCGAAGGGTTTCAGACGCACAATAGCGGGTATGTCATCGCGGGGCGCGACGTTCCACATCAGGGCCGAACCCTGACAGATAAGGTGCTCAGGCACCTCGAACGCGACGGGATCGGATGCAAAGCTGGCAATCACCGTCAGGACGGTGCCACCAAGAGTCCGCGTATACACCAGGACATTGGGATCCTCTTGCGCCTCGAACGCAACGTCGCCCTCCACGATCACCGGTAACTGCCGACGCAGCCCGATGAGCTTGCGGTATGTCGCATGCACGCCATCGGGGTCGGCGCAGTCAGCGGCAACATTGATATCCCGACTGTTCGGATTGACCTCGATCCAGGGCTCGCCGGTGGTGAACCCTGCGGCCCTGTTGCCTGTCCATTGCATCGGAACGCGTGCATTGTCACGGCCCTGGGCATTGGCCCCTGCGATGAAGTCCTCAGCCGACAATCCCCGGGCCAGAAGATCGGTGTAGTGCCCCAGTGTCTCGGTGTCGCGAAACTGGTCCATCCGCGTGAACGCGACATTGGTCATGCCGATCTCTTCACCCTGATAGATGAACGGCGTGCCGCGCAGAAGATGCATGACGATCGCCAGCATCTTCGCTGACCGGACCCGGTAGCGTCCGTCGTCGCCGTAGACCGAAACCTGCCGCGGCAGGTCATGGTTTGACAGAAACAGCGCATTCCAACCGTCTTGGCTTAGGGCACGCTGCCAGTCGGCGAGCACGCGTTTGAAAGCCACGAGGTCGAACGGCTTGGGTTTGAATTTGCCGAACGTGTTGTCCCAGCTTTGAGTGACGTGATTGAACTGGAACACCATGTCCAGCTCGCCACGATCCCGGCCGCAGTAGAGCAGGGCGGTTTGCGGGCTCACGGACCAGCTTTCGCCTATTGTCACAACATTGCGTCCGGTCAGGGTCTCCCGGTGCATTTCCTGCAGGAACCCATGCAGATGCGGGCCCTCCTCGAACAGGCCCTTGTCCACGTCCTTGCCGATGAGCGAGATGACATCCATCCGGAACCCGGCAATGCCGCGATCGAGCCACCAGTTCATCATGTCGTAGATCTGGCGCCGGAGGATCGGGTTCTGCCAGTTGAGGTCCGGTTGGTGGGCGCTGAAATAACCCAGATAGTATTTCCCGACTGCCGGAACCCAGTGCCAGGCCGGCCCGCCGAAGCTTGCCTGCAGGTCCGATGGCGGTTCGCCATCGGGCCCGGCTGGCCGCCAGATGTAATAGTCATGCTCCGGCGTATCGGCTGCCGCACAGGCCTGCTTGAACCATCGGTGTTCAGACGAGGTGTGATTGACCACAAGGTCCATCACGATGCCGATACCGCGCGCGTGCGCCTCCGCGATAAGCCGGTCCATGTCGTCAAGCGTGCCGAATTCCGGCGCCACCGCCCGGTAGTCCGCAATGTCGTAACCATTGTCGGCCATCGGGGAGTCGTAGACCGGCGAAAGCCAGATGAAACCGATCCCAAGATCCTGGAGGTAATCCAGCTTGGAAATGATCCCGGGAATGTCGCCAATCCCATCGCCGTTCGAGTCGCAGAAACTGCGCGGATAGATCTGGTAGCCGGTTGCCGCCTTCCACCATGGGTTGTCGTTCGCCATCGTCAT
>JANQJE010000288.1 GCA_028281795.1 Cohaesibacteraceae bacterium
ACCCCATGTGAAACCGCCCCCCATGGCCTCTAGCAGCACGACATCGCCCTTCTTGATACGACCATCATTGATCGCCTCGCTCAGTGCCAAGGGGATCGAAGCAGCAGAGGTGTTGCCGTGATGGTCGACCGTGGTGATAACCTTTGCTGCATCGATCTTCAGCTTGTTTGCCGATGCGTCGATGATGCGCTTGTTCGCCTGATGCGGCACGAACCAGTCAATGGTGTCTCCGCTGAAACCCGTCCGGGAAAACACATCTTCGATCACGTCGGTGATCATGCCGACAGCGTGCTTGAAGACCTCCCTACCCTGCATACGCAGATGACCGGCCACCTGATTGGTCGATGGCCCCCCGTCGACGAACAGTTTTTCACGGTGACTGCCGTCGGAGCGCAATGACGAAGCTATGATGCCCGGGCCATCGGTCTCCTGTTCGCCTTCCACCCCATCAAGGACCACAGCGCCGGCGCCGTCGGCGAAGAGGACACACGTCGTCCGGTCTTCCCAGTCAATGATGCGGGAAAAGGTCTCCGCGCCGATGACAAGCGCACGCGATGCGAGCCCCGCCTTCAGATGACTGTCGGCGGTGGCAAGAGCGTAAACGAAGCCGGAGCAAACCGCCTGCACATCGAATGCATAACCATGGCGGATGCCCAACCGGTCCTGAACCTGCGTGGCGGTGGCCGGGAAGGTGAAGTCCGGGGTGGCGGTTGCCAGAACGATCAGATCGATGCTCTGCGCGTCCAAACCGGCATTCTTCAGTGCCGCCCGTGCGGCTTCGACGGCCAGATCACTCGTGTGCTGATCATCCGCCGCAATATGCCGCGACTTGATACCAGTGCGCTGAACGATCCATTCATCTGAGGTATCGACGGTTTTTGCGAGGTCGTCATTGGTCACGACCTTGGCAGGCAGGTAGCTGCCCACGCCAACAATACGGCAATGGCGCGCTTGGGTTACAATGGGTGCGTTCATGAGGCCTCGGAGGTCTTCGCTTCTGCCTCATCCGAGGAAGATCGCAATGCTTCTACGCTGCCACGGCCAGCTTGGGCAAGCTGGGCAGCGATCTTCTCACCAAGACCGTTGATGACCATGTTGCGGGCCAGATCGACGGCGGACGCAAAGCCCAGAGCATCTGCCCCGCCATGGCTTTTGATCACAGTCCCATTCATTCCCAGGAAAACCCCGCCGTTGACACGGCGCGGATCCATTTTCATCCGCAGCGCATTGAAACCCGGACGGGCGAGAAGCGCACCGAGCTTGGTGCGCATGGTCGCGGTCATAGCGTCGCGCAAATAGCTGCCGATCTGTTTGGCTGTGCCTTCGGCGGTCTTGAGCGCGATGTTGCCGGAGAAACCCTCGGTCACGATCACATCCACATTGCCGGACCCGATGTCGTCGCCCTCGACAAAGCCGATATAGTTCATACCGTCATAGTCGGCATCGCGCAGGTGCTGGCCGGCTTCACGGATCGGTTCCAGGCCCTTCACCTCTTCAACGCCGACATTGAGAAGGCCGATTGTCGGGCGTTCCAGGCCAAACAGGGCGCGCGCCATGGCTGAACCAAGGAGTGCAAAGTCGACAAGCATGTCTGCATCGGCACCGACAGTGGCACCAACATCCAGCACCACGGACTCGCTGCGCGCCGTCGGCCAGATGGCGGCAATACCCGGACGCTCGATACCCTGCTGCATTTTCAGGCAGAACTTCGACATCGCCATCAATGCCCCGGTGTTGCCCGCCGACACGCATATATCGGCGTCTCCCATCTTGACCTGTTCAATGGCTTTCCACATGGACGAGGTCCGCCTTCCCTGCCGCAGGGCCTGTGATGGCTTGGCGTCCATGGCGACGGCAACGTCGGTGTGAACAATGCGTGTGCAATCGGTCAGATTCGGCTGACTTGCCAGCACCGGCTCGATCTTTGCCTCATCGCCGACAAGCACGAACGCAAGCTCGGGATGACGCTGCCTGGAAATCGCAAGCCCCGGAATCACGGCCTCCGGGCCGGTATCACCGCCCATGGCATCTATTGATATGGTGACCTTGCTGTCAGTGGTCGTCATGCAGGCTCCGCAATCGACAGGCGCATTGCACCGTTGTTGGGCAAACTCCGCCCTCCTCTATAGGCGAATCTTGCCAGGATAAAGGGCTCGATTTTGTTGTTCCAAACCGGCTCAAACCCCGCCGGACGCTCCGGCAGCGCTAAAGCTTCAGGTCTTTCAGGACCGCGAACGGCGAAACCTTCTGCGGTTCATCGGTTGCCGTTTCTCCATTCCCGACGGTATCGCGCGGCGGCAATTCAGGATGACGGGGATAAGGGTCAAGCGCCAGCGTAAAAAGCTGATAAGCAAGACCGGCAACAGGGGCTGCGCTGTTGTCGAGCGGCTCCACGTCACCCTCATTCAAAGGGTCGAAGTCGACCCGCCCGGCATCGTCGGCATCGCGCGCAAAGATTTGCTCGATCGGAATATCGAGGTGTGCATCGTACTGTTGCAGCGTGACGCCGCATATGTAGGTGACGTCCGCCTCAATCTGACCATCGACACGCAACTTGTGCCCCTTCATCCCGGTTACGGTGGCCTTCATCGCGAACAAACCAACACCGGCAAGGCCGTTGTCAGCCGCGAGCACGCCACACTCTTCCGGTGACAAGGTCAATGTGACAGCCACGGGGCTGCGTCGGGCTTCCTCGACCTGAACGCTGAGCGATGGAAGATCGGTATCTGTCATGGAATCCGCCTAAGCCGCTGCCTGGCCGGCTGGCGATGGCCAGGCGAGTTCACCGCTCAGAAACGTATCATCATCCTGCGCAGCCAGGCTGGCGTCTGCAGCTTGAAGATAGGCAGCCAGTGCCGTTGTGTCGGCACCCGAGGCACCCAACTCGCCGCCGCTATCGGTTTTGTCCACACCAAAGACAATGCCACCGCTGTTGCGTTCAATCGCTTCGGCCAGAGCGGCTGTATCGCCGGAATCCAGGGCCTCGCCGAATGCCTGTCCCCGGCCAAGATAGGCCGAGGCCAGCGTTTTCAGACGTTTAGGAACATTGCGGTCGCTGACGCCGGTGTCACGCAGGGCGCGGTCAAGATCTTTGAATAGCACGTCGGAAAAGGCCTGCGACCGGCTGGCTGCCTCCTCCGCACGCGGTTCATCGACCTGCTTCAGGCGCCGGAAAACCAGGATGGCATGCGCGATGAGCATATCGAAACGCCCCGACATGGTATCCGGCACACCCCATTGGGCAAAAAAGACGGGCTGGCGCGCCTGATCCATGACACTCTTATAGAATGTGTAGGGCGTAAGGTCTTTACGCCGTTTCCATAAACCGAACACCATCGTGTTGCCCTATTTGGTCATCTTGGGTAGGTCCCACATCATAAAGAGACCGCAGCCCGCGCGCACCCGCGTGCGTATGCTTTGTGTGTTGAGGAGGTATAGGGTTGGCAAAGGTCGGATTAAAGGGGGCGCATCGTATGCTCTCACAGGAAGCTCACGGAAAACCTACGCGGCGCGCTTTGATCAGCGGAGCGGCGGCACTCACCGCCGGGCTTATGCTGTCTGGATGTCTGACGGCTGAGACACGCACGCACGGCTTCGTGATGCCCGAGGATGGGCTGGAGCAGGTTCCCGTCGGCTCATCGCGCGATCAGGTGCTGATTGTGCTGGGAACACCGCAGACAACGGCGACGCTCGACAACGAGGTGTTCTACTACATTTCACAGCGCTCGCAGCAGACTTTCGCCTTCTCCCGGCCGGAGATTGTCGATCAGCGCGTCGTTGCCGTCTATTTCGATGAGGATCAGCTTGTTGAGCGGATCGCCAATTACGGTCTCCAGGATGGGGTGGTGTTCGATTTTGTCAGCCAGACAACGCCGACTGGCGGTGCAGACCTGACCTTTATCGGGCAGATTCTCGGTGGGCTGGGTTCAGCACCTTCATCCTTGCCTATCTAGCGGCCTTCAAACGACCAAAAGAAAACCCCCGCCAACCAGGTTCGGCTGGCGGGGTTCTTTGTGTCGGCTTGCTCCGCTTAGCCGTGCGCAAGCACGGCAAGCAGAAGAAGCGCCACGATGTTGGTGATCTTGATCATCGGGTTCACAGCAGGACCTGCTGTGTCCTTGTAGGGATCACCCACGGTGTCGCCGGTCACTGAAGCCTTATGAGCTTCGCCACCCTTTTCGTGCTTGACGCCGTCCTTGTCGACAAAGCCGTCTTCAAAGCTTTTCTTGGCATTGTCCCATGCGCCGCCACCGGCGGTCATGGACACGGCCACATAGAGCCCGTTGACGATCACACCGAGCAGCATCGCGCCGACCGCGGCAAAAGCCTGATCCTTGCCTGCAATGGCGTTGATGGCAAAGAACACGACGATCGGCGAGAGAACCGGCAGCATCGACGGGACGATCATTTCCTTGATCGCAGCGCGGGTCAGCATATCCACCGCACGGGCATAATCCGGCTTGGATGTGCCTTCCATGATGCCAGGATCGGCTTTGAACTGACGCCGCACCTCTTCCACCACGGAACCGCCAGCGCGGCCCACGGCGGTCATGGACATGCCGCCGAACAGATAGGGCAAGAGGCCACCAAACAGAAGACCAACCACCACGTAGGGGTTGGAAAGAGAGAAGTCGACGGCGACACCTTCGAAGAAGGACCCAGGCGTGGCGTTGGCCGCGAAGAACCTCAGGTCTTCGGTGTAGGCAGCGAACAGAACCAGTGCACCGAGACCGGCAGAGCCAATGGCATAGCCCTTGGTTACGGCCTTGGTCGTGTTGCCGACCGCGTCCAGAGCATCGGTTGTTTCGCGCACCGACGCTGGCAGGTCCGCCATTTCGGCGATGCCACCGGCATTGTCGGTGACCGGGCCGAACGCATCGAGCGCCACGACGATACCAGCCAGTGCAAGCATGGTCGTCACCGCGATGGCGATGCCGAACAGACCAGCGAGCAGGAAGGTGGCGATGATGCCGGCGATGATGATGATCGCGGGAAGCGCGGTGGCTTCCAGCGAGATCGCAAGACCCTGGATGACATTCGTACCGTGGCCGGTCACGGATGCCTGGCTGATCGAGCGTACCGGACGATAGCCGACACCGGTGTAGTACTCGGTGACGACGATGATGCCGCCGGTTACTGCAAGGCCGATGATGCCGCAGTAGAACAGATCACGCCCGATGAACTCCGCACCGCCGGATGTCACGAACGAAGTGTCGGCACCAAGCCAGCCCCACACGACTGCGCCGAGCCCGGCGACCGAGAGCAACGCAGCGGCCCAAAAGCCTTTGTACAGGGCTCCCATGATGGAGTTGTTCGATCCCAGGCGTACGAAGAACGTGCCAATGATCGAGGTGACGACGCAGACACCGCCAATGACCAGCGGAAGCAGCATCATGGTGGTGGCTTGCTCTCCGGTAAAGAAGATGGAGGCGAGCACCATCGTGGCCACAACCGTCACGGCGTAGGTTTCGAAGAGGTCGGCGGCCATACCGGCACAGTCGCCGACATTGTCACCGACATTGTCGGCGATGGTGGCCGGGTTGCGTGGGTCGTCCTCGGGAATACCGGCTTCGACCTTGCCCACCAGATCGCCACCAACGTCGGCACCCTTTGTGAAGATGCCGCCGCCAAGACGGGCGAAGATGGAGATGAGCGATGCACCGAAACCAAGCGCCACCAGCGAATCGATGACGATGCGCGAGGTGTTGGCATGGCCGAGAGGGCCAGTCAGAATGTAATAATAGACCGCCACGCCCAGAAGCGCGAGACCGGCCACCAGCATGCCCGTGACAGCGCCGGACTTGAAAGCGATGGACAAACCGGCAGCAAGGCTTTCCGAAGAGGCCTGAGCGGTGCGGACATTGGCGCGTACCGACACATGCATTCCTATGAAACCGGCAGCGGCAGAGAGGATGGCCCCGATCAGGAAGCCGATGGCCACTTCGATCCCCAGCAGGAAGATAACAGCAACAAAAATCACCGCACCGACAACTGCGATGGTGAGATACTGGCGGGTCAGGTAGGCGGATGCGCCTTCCTGAATGGCGCTGGCGATTTCCTGCATACGCTGGTTGCCGGCATCTGCGGCCATGACCGACTGCACGGCCCAGACGCCGTACACAATCGACAGGACGCCACACGCGATGACGAAAATAAGTTCCATGGATCAGACCTCTTGAGGCGTTTGATGCGCATTGCGCGCTCGTTTCCGGCGAGATTGCAGGTGAACCACCTCCATCTCGTTTTATTCTTGATGGGCTGGAGAGGGACGCTTCCACCTCGCGGGTGAGCGGGTCTGGCCGCCCCTAGCCGGGGTGGTCATGCCAAAAAGGGTCTTTGTTAGCAAGGCGTGGCTCGCTTCGTTTGCATCGAAGCGGGCCAAATCCACCGAAAGTATAGGCTTTAAACGGCTTTGGGTTTGCTCAGGCCACCACGCAAAAGCAGAAAGAGCGCCGCAACGGCAAGAACCGGAAGAAGGAGCCAGTTGATCAGGTCCCAGCCGAACAGGTGCAGCAGCCCGCCGGACGAGAAACTGGCAAACGCCACGAACCCGAACAGGATGAAGTCGTTCCAACCTTGCACGGTGTTGCGTTCTTCCTGACGGTAGCACTCGGTCAGCATCGACGTTGCGCCGAGGAAGCCGAAGTTCCAGCCTACGCCCAGAAGAACCAGCGCGATCCAGAAATGCGCAACGGAGATGCCGTTGAGCGCCACTGCGGCGCACACACCCATGATCAGGAACCCGGCGAGGATGACACGCTCGGCCCCGAACCTTGCAATGAGAGACCCGGTGAAAAAGCTTGGCGCGAACATGCCGATGACATGCCACTGGATGCCAAGAGCGGCCTCACCGACCGTATGGCCACACGCAATCATCGCAATGGGAGCGGCGGTCATGGCCAGCGCCATCAGCGCATAGGAGACGATTGCGCTCAG
>JANQJE010000012.1 GCA_028281795.1 Cohaesibacteraceae bacterium
TGCGCAGCAGCGCGATGCGGCAGAACAAGCGCATCGGCCAGATCGCTGAGGCGCTGGTCACGGCCATGTCGCTTCTTGATGACGGTGCGGCACCGAAGAACGAGGATGATCCGTCATGACAATGCACCCGGTGTCGGCGGGCTTTATTCCCCTGGTTGACGCGGCACCCCTGATTGTTGCGGTTGAAAAAGGCTTTGCGGAACAACATAGTATCGCGCTTAAGCTGAAGCGCTCCAAGTCGTGGGCGGGTTTGCGTGACCGGCTAAGCGTTGGCGATGTGAATGCAGCCCATATGCTGGCGCCGGTGGTTGTTGCTTCGCAATTGAATGTCGGCAATCCGAAGGCACCTATGGTGACGCCGTGTGGTTTGTCGATGAACGGCAACGCTATCTCGGTCTCCACCAGTTTGTTCGATGCCATGCAAGCGACGGGTTGGAAGCCGTCGCGTGATCCTGCGTCTGGGGCTCAGGCCGTTGCGCGGCTTGTCAAAGAACGGAAAAGAGCGGGTGAAGAGCCACTGACCTTCGCCAGTGTGTATCCGTTTTCATCGCATAGCTATGAACTGCGCTACTGGCTGGCCTCAGCCGGGATCGACCCGGATGAGGATGTCAATCTCACCATTGTACCGCCACCCATGATTGTCGCTGCTTTGGGCGAAGGCCACATTGATGGATTTTGCGTGGGCGCACCATGGAGCGGCCTTGGCGCCGAATCGGGACTCAGCCACATCGTCGCCTTCAAGGCCGATCTGTGGCCTCAAGGGCCGGAAAAGGTGCTTGCCTTGCGCGAAGAGTGGGCAGATGACCAACCGCAGACGGTTTCCAGGCTTGTTCGGATGCTCATTGACGCAGCACGCTGGTGCAGCGAGCCTGCGCATCGCGATGAACTTGCTCAAATTTTGAGCGGCGATGAATATCTGGACATGGCGGTCGCAACAATCGCAGCGGCTCTCGCAGGGCGACCGCCATCTGACGGTGCAGCCGAAGTTGAAGACCATCTCCTTTTCGACCCAAAGGTCGCCAGCTATCCATGGCGAGCACATGCCTTGTGGTTTTACGCTCAGATGGTGCGCTGGGGACAGGTCAGACACACGGAAACAAATGTTCTTCTGGCGAAAAAGGCATATCGGCCAGACTTTTACAGGGCCGCCTTGGCTTCAGCTTTGGCGACGCCAGCCAGCCAGCAAGATGAAATACGGAGCGGCGAGTTGCCATCTTTGGTTGACAGCTCAGCGGCCGAAGTTCGTCTGTTTGACGGGCGCCTTTTCGACCCGGACGATTTGGATGGTTACTTTGCGGAACTTGGCGCTGCCTCACGCTAGTCGCTTTGTTTCTCGCCCGATTTCAGTTCGACGAACACTCTAAGACCTTTCAACACGCCGCCCAAAAAAATGTCATTGCACTGCACCATTTGACCAGAATTTGGACTGTGCGGTGCAACAGCATCCTGTCATGGTCTCATCGTCAGCAACGGGGCTGACACTCTCCGGTCCACAAATCCGACCATCGCTTGGCAACGCCGCCAACCTCTTCGCACCATCCGTTCGCGCGGGTGGCGTGGCAGTGGTTGCGGCGTTTTTTGCGTTTGGCCAGGGTTCAACGAACAAGGAAGTACCGATGTCCCCCCTCTCTTCTGCTACACATGCTGTGGGCACGTTTGCCCGAGGCCTGATGGTGGCCAGCCTCGTTGGTGCGAGCGCCGCCACCATAACCGCACCGGCGCAGGCCGAGTTCCTCGACCTCGAAATCGAAGACCTGACCTTTGGCTTCATCAAGCTGACCGACATGGCGCCGCTCGCTGTCGCCTATGAACTTGGATACTTTGAAGACGAAGGCCTGTTCGTAACGCTGGAAGCGCAAGCCAACTGGAAAGTACTGCTCGACGGTGTAATCGATGGCCGCCTTCAGGGTGCCCATATGCTCGCTGGCCAACCGCTGGCCGCAACCATCGGATACGGCACGGAAGCTCATATCATCACGCCGTTCTCGATGGACTTGAATGGCAATGGCATCACCGTTTCCAACGAAGTCTGGGATTTGATGCGTCCGCACATTCCGTCGATGCCCGATGGTCGTCCGCAGCACCCGATCTCTGCCGAAGCCCTTGTACCCGTCATCGAACAGTTCCGCGATGAAGGCCGTCCCTTCAATATGGGCATGGTATTTCCGGTTTCGACACACAATTACGAGCTACGTTATTGGCTCGCCGCTGGCGGTGTGCATCCCGGTTTCTATGCCGATGAAGACGTGTCCGGTCAGATCATGGCGGACGCGTTCCTTTCCGTGACGCCTCCGCCTCAAATGCCGGCCACCCTGGAAGCCGGAACCATTCATGGCTACTGCGTCGGCGAACCATGGAACCAGCAGGCCGTGTTCCGTGAAATCGGTGTGCCGGTGATCACCGATTACCAGATCTGGCGGAACAACCCGGAAAAGGTTTTCGGCATCACTGCGGAATTTGCCGAAGAGAACCCGAACACCACCCTGGCCATCACCAAAGCGCTCATCCGTGCCGCTATCTGGCTCGATGAGAACGACAATGAGAACCGCCAAGAAGCCGTGGAGATGCTCTCCATGCCGCAATATGTTGGTGCCGACGCTGAAGTGATCGCCGCCTCTATGACGGGCACGTTCGAATTCGAGCCGGGCGATGTCCGCGAGATCCCGGACTTCAACGTCTTCTTCCGCTACTACGCGACGTACCCCTATTATTCCGACGCCGTCTGGTACCTGACCCAGATGCGCCGTTGGGGCCAGATCACCGAGCAGCAGCCGGACAGCTGGTACGACGAGGTCGCACGCAGCGTGTACCGCCCCGACATTTACCTGCAGGCCGCACGCCTGCTGGTTGATGAGGGCATGGCCAACGAAGCCGACTTCCCTTGGGACACCGATGGCTACCGTGAACCGCAAAGCGAGTTCATCGACGGGATCACCTACAACGGCCGTCAGCCCAACGCTTATCTCGAGCAATTCCCCATCGGATTGTCGGGCAACGACATGGTGATCGGCTCAGAGGTCATCACCAACTAAGCCCTCCTCCCTGAACCAGGCGCGCCCTCCATGTGGCGTGCCTGGTCCCCTCCCCCTCTCTTCAGGACATGAGCCTATGACCACCGCTTCTGAATTTGATGCAGCGACCGACGACGCTGCCGAACGCGAAGCCAAAAAAGAGCGTCGCTTCGCCGCCATCAACAAAGCTGGTGGCTATTTGAACATCCTTGGCATGGGCTGGCTTGTACCATTGCTGAAGATCGCTGCGGGCGACAGCCCAAAGTACCAAATGAAGGAGCTATGGCAGCTTTTGATCGTACCGCTGATCGGCATCGGTCTGTTCCTGGGGGCCTGGGCCACGTTGGCCCCGCAGGTGCAGACATCGCTGGGTGCTATCCCTGGACCTGCTGAGGTTTGGGAGCAGGCTGTCGGCCTCCACGAAGACCACCTGTCTGAAGCGCAGCGTGCCGAAGACTTTTATGCCCGCCAGGAAGCGCGCAACGCGGAATTGATCGCTGCCGGTCGTGAAGACCGGGTGCGCGAGCGCGAATACACCGGCCGCGCGACCTACTACGACCAGATCGTGACCTCGCTTTGGACGGTAGCTGTGGGGTTTATCCTCGCCACCGTTATTGCAGTGCCGTTGGGCATCGCGTCAGGCCTGTCGCGCACGGTGAACGGCGCGCTCAACCCGCTCATCCAGATCTTCAAGCCGGTGTCGCCTCTCGCATGGCTTCCCATCGTCACCATGGTCGTCTCCGCAACCTATGTGAACGTCTATGACGCACTGCCGAAATCGCTGGTTATCTCGGCCATTACCGTGACGCTGTGTTCACTTTGGCCGACGCTCATTAACACGGCGCTTGGTGTGTCGTCCGTCGACAAGGACCTCATGAACGTCGGTCGCGTGCTGCAGTTGCCGACGTGGAAAACCGTCACCAAACTGGTCCTCCCATCGGCACTGCCGCTCATCTTCACGGGCCTGCGTCTGTCGCTCGGCGTGGGCTGGATGGTTCTGATCGCCGCTGAAATGCTCAGCCAGAACCCTGGCCTTGGCAAATTCGTGTGGGATGAATTCCAGAACGGCTCATCATCCTCCCTCGCCAAGATCATTGTCGCGGTTCTGACTATCGGCATCATCGGCTTCTTGCTGGACCGCGTGATGTACGCGCTGCAGGCCGCCTTCACCTTCTCAAGTCAGCGCTAAGGGGAGATCGCTATGAGCTTTCTTGACCTGAAAGGCGTGTCCAAGACCTACCGAAACGGCGGTGAAGTGACCGACGTTCTACAGAACATCAACCTGGAAGTCGCTGAACGCGAGTTCGTCGCCATTGTCGGCTTCTCGGGGTCCGGCAAAACCACGCTGATTTCACTGATGGCCGGCCTGGTCGAGGCTGATGAAGGCGAGATCACGCTGAAAGGCGAAGCAATCAGGGGGCCCTCACCAGACCGCGGTGTCGTCTTCCAGAACTACTCGCTGATGCCGTGGCTGACCGTAGCGGGAAACATTGCCCTGGCGGTCGATGAGGTCTTCAAAAACGAGAATGCCAAGACACGCGAAATTCGGGTGTCTGACGCGATCGATATGGTCGGTCTCAGCCATGCGACCGACCGTCGCCCGGCGGAGCTTTCCGGCGGGATGCGCCAGCGCGTTGCTGTTGCGCGCGCATTGGCGATGAGCCCCGACATCCTCCTGCTTGATGAACCGCTGTCAGCGCTCGACGCGCTCACGCGCGCCAAGCTCCAGGATGAGATTGAAGCCATCTGGGAAAACGACCAGAAGACGGTCATCCTCATCACCAACGACGTGGATGAGGCGGTTCTTCTAGCAGATCGGATTGTTCCGCTGAACCCGGGCCCAGGCGCAACGTTCGGGCCCGAGTTCAAAGTGGATATTCCCCGCCCTCGCGACCGGGTCGAGATGAATTCCATGCCGGAGGCCATTCGCATCCGCACCGAGGTAACGAACTACCTGCTGGAAGTCGGTGCCGAACGCGGTGCGGAAATCAGCGGTGACATCAACCTACCCGATGTCGCGCCGATCGACCTGCAAGCCAAACGGAAGGGTTTGGAACTTCCCAAAGCCTACCAAGAGGCTGCCAAATCGGTGACCGAGAAAAAATATCTTGAATTCGTCAATCTCACCAAAGTCTACCCAACACCGAAGGGCCCGCTGACTGTCGTCGATGGCTTTGAGACCCGCCTCGACAAGGGCGAATTCATCACGCTGATCGGCCATTCGGGGTGCGGCAAATCCACGGTGTTGTCCATGGTAGCCGGCCTGAACGAGATTTCAAATGGCGGCATCGTTCTCGATGGGCGCGAAATCGATACGGCGGGCCCAGACCGGGCTGTCGTGTTCCAGGCGCCATCGCTGATGCCGTGGATGACGGCTTATGAAAACGTGTCGCTGGGCGTTGATCGGGTCTACCCGCACGCCTCCGATGCTGAGCGCCGCGACATTGTCGAGTATTATCTATCGCGTGTCGGCCTGGCCGATGCCATGAACAAGATGGCGGCGGACCTCTCCAACGGTATGAAGCAGCGTGTCGGTATTGCCCGCGCGTTCGCTTTGTCACCCAAACTCCTGCTCCTCGACGAGCCCTTCGGCATGCTCGACTCGCTCACGCGATGGGAACTCCAGGAGGTGCTGATGGATGTATGGAAGCGCACCAAGGTCACAGCCGTCTGCGTCACCCATGATGTCGATGAGGCCATCCTTCTTGCAGACAAGTGCGTGATGATGACCAACGGCCCCAACGCGCGTATCGGTAACATCATGGAGATCGATCTCCCGCGGCCGCGCAGCCGCAAAGCCTTGCTCGAACATCCAGATTACTATCGCTACCGCCAAGAGCTTCTGGACTTCCTGGAAGCCTATGAGGGTGGCGCCAATCCCGACCCGGCTGTCTTGGAAGCAATCAAGGCAAAATCCGCAAAGGCCGTTGAGAAGAACGTGCCTCTGCAGGCCGCGGAGTGAACGCGATGAGCAAAGAAAAGCTTGTTGTGATCGGCAACGGTATGGCGCCCGGCCGTATGCTCGAACATTTGTTTGAGGCGGCCCCAGGGCGCTACGATGTCACGATCTTCAACGCCGAACCGCGCGTAAACTACGACCGCATCATGCTTTCGCCGGTGCTATCTGGCGAGAAGTCCTTCGAGGACATCATCATTCACGGCGACGGCTGGTACATCGAGCATGATGTGATGCTCTACAAGGGTCACAAGATCACCGAAATCGACCGCGAGGCAAAGACCGTTACCTCGCACACCGGTGAAATAGCCGACTATGACAAGCTGGTGATCGCCACCGGGTCGTCCCCCTTCATCATTCCCGTACCAGGTCACGATTTCCAAGGCGTGCTCACCTACCGGGATCTGGATGATGTGGATGCCATGTTACTGGCGGCCCAATCGGGTGCGCGCACTGTGGTTATCGGCGGCGGTTTGCTTGGGTTGGAAGCCGCAGCCGGCCTGAAATCCCGCGGCATGGATGTCACTGTGCTCCACCTGATGCCGTCGCTGATGGAGCGGCAACTCGACAGTGCTGCCGGCTTCCTGCTGCAACAGGAGCTGGAAGGTCGCGGCATCCAGGTCATCACCGAAGCCAGCACCAAGCGGATCCTTGGCGATGGTAAGGTTGAAGGCGTTGAACTCGAAGACGGAACCATTGTCCCATGCGAACTGGTTGTGATGGCCGTTGGCATTCGTCCCAACGCGGCCATCGCAAAAGAAGCGGGGCTGGATGTCGGTCGAGGGATCATCGTCGATGACCTGCTCCGCACCTCCGACCCGGACATCTATGCGCTCGGCGAGTGTGCCGAAGTGGGGGGCACGTGCTACGGACTGGTCGCCCCGCTCTACGAGATGTCGCGGGTGGCCGCTGGTCATCTGGCCGGCGAGCCAACCAAGACCTTCAAGCACTCCGAAACGCCGACAAAGCTCAAGGTAACCGGCATCAACCTGTACTCCGTTGGTGACTTTGCCGAAGGTGAAGGCCGCGAAGAAATCGTGTTGCGCGACGCAATGGGCGGCATCTACAAACGCCTGGTGATCGAGAACAATCGCATCGTCGGCGCGGTGCTGTATGGCGATGTCGCCGATGGCGGCTGGTTCGCTCAGTTCGTCAAAGACAAGACGGATATTTCGGAGATGCGCGAAACGCTCATCTTCGGCCAAAACTACCAGGGGGGCGAACCCCTGGACCCTATGGTGGCCGTTGCAGCCTTGCCGGATGATGCAGAAATCTGCGGCTGCAACGGCGTTTGCAAATCCGATATCACCGGCAAAATCGACAAGCTCGGCCTCACGTCGCTCGACGATGTGCGCGCCCATACCAAAGCGTCTGCCAGTTGCGGCACATGCACGGGGCTCGTCGAGCAGCTTATGGCGATCACCCTTGGTGACGCCTATAACCCGTCAGCCGTTCAGCCCATGTGCGGCTGCACCGATCTCGGGCATAGCGATGTGCGCCGCCTGATCAAAGCACAGTCGCTGAAGAGCATTCCTGCCGTCATGCAGGCGCTGGAATGGAAGACAAGCTGCGGCTGCGCCAAGTGCCGCCCGGCGCTGAACTACTATCTCGTTTGCGATTGGCCAGACGAATACGCCGACGACTACCAGTCGCGCTTCATCAATGAACGGGCACACGCCAACATCCAAAAGGATGGCACTTACTCTGTCGTGCCGCGCATGTGGGGCGGGCAGACCTCATCGAAAGAACTGCGTGCCATCGCCGATGTGGTTGATAAGTTCGAAATCCCCACGGTGAAAGTCACCGGCGGCCAGCGCATCGATATGCTGGGCATCAAGAAGGAAGACCTTCCGGCAGTCTGGGCGGACCTCGGCAAGGCAGGTTTTGTTTCCGGTCACGCATACGCCAAGGGCCTGCGCACGGTGAAAACCTGTGTTGGGACTGACTGGTGCCGCTTTGGAACGCAGGACTCCACGGGGCTCGGCGTACGTATCGAGAAGTTCATGTGGGGGTCCTGGACCCCGGCCAAAGTGAAGATGGCTGTGTCCGGCTGCCCACGCAATTGCGCGGAAGCAACGTGCAAAGATGTCGGCGTGATCTGTGTGGATTCCGGCTATGAAATCCACTTTGCCGGTGCTGCGGGTCTCGACATCAAGGGAACTGAAGTCCTCGGAACCGTCAAAACCGAAGATGAAGCGCTCGAGCACATCGTCGCGATCACGCAGATGTACCGCGAGCAGGGCCACTATCTGGAGCGCATCTACAAGTGGGCCAAGCGCATCGGATATGACGAGGTGCGCGCGCAGATCATGGACGATGCAGAAAAGCGCAAAGCCTATTTCGACCGGTTCGTTTTTTCGCAAAAGTTTGCGCAGGTCGATCCCTGGAAGGAACGCGTTGAAGCTGAGCCTCAAGCCGACATGTTCGCGGAATACCGCCCGCTGGCCGACCTCACTGTTCGGGAAGCGGCAGAATGAACGCGCCGTTCAAACACATGACGTGGGTCCGCATTGGCGAACTGTCGGACATACCGGTGCGCGGTGCGCGTTGTGTTGTCACGCCCATGGGCAAAATCGGCGTCTTCCGCACCGCCGCGAACGACGTTTACGCACTTGAAGACCACTGCCCACACAAAGGAGGACCTCTGACGCAAGGCATCGTGCACGGTGCGTCAGTGACATGCCCGCTGCACAACTGGGTGATCGACCTGGAAACCGGAAAAGCGCTCGGTGCGGACCACGGGCAGGTGAAGACTCTTCCCATTCGGCTCGACGGCACGGTTATCGAGCTTGGGCTCGATCCGGCCACGCTGGTGGACGGGCATTAGAGCTGATCGCCATGGATGCGCTGGCCACCCGGACAATCCGAACAACCTGCCCCTATTGCGGCGTCGGTTGCGGGGTAGAAGCGCGGGTGGATGAGCTGTCCGGCGACGTATCGGTTGCCGGCGACAAAACCCATCCGGCCAACGAAGGACGGTTGTGCTCGAAGGGCTCGCAGCTCGCTGAAACACTGGGATTGGACAACAGGCTGCTTTACCCGGCCATCGGGGGCAAGCGCGCCAGTTGGGAGAGAGCGACCACGCGCATCGCGTCCGCCTTCTCGGATGCGATCCGTGATCACGGGCCGGACAGTGTCGCTCTCTATGTTTCCGGCCAGCTGCTGACCGAAGACTATTACGTCGCCAACAAGCTGATGAAGGGCTTTATCGGCTCGGCGAACATCGACACCAACTCGCGCCTGTGCATGGCATCCTCAGTGGCTGGCCATAAACGCGCCTTCGGCGCGGATACCGTACCTGGAACCTATGAAGACCTGGACTTGGCCGACTTGATCGTGCTGACCGGCTCGAACCTTGCCTGGTGTCATCCGGTGCTGTTCCAGCGCATTGCGGCTGCCAGGAAAAAACGGCCGTCCATGCGGGTGGTGCTGATCGACCCACGGCGGACAGCGACTGCGGAACTTGCCGATCTGCATTTACCGCTGAAACCGGATACCGATGTCGCCCTTTTCACCGGACTGTTGCGCCACCTTTCGCACACCAGGGTCACCGATGAGGCGTACGTTACCGCGCATACCAACGGTGTCGAGCAGGCATTGAACAAAGCGTCCGGCTGGACCATGGAGCGTGTCGCCCGGTTGTGCGGTCTGCCGCCAGGTGATCTTGCCAAGTTCTACGCTTGGGTTACCGAGACTGAGCGGAGCGTTACGGTCTATTCGCAAGGTGTCAATCAGTCGGCCGGCGGCACCGACAAGGTGAACGCCATCATCAACACGCATCTTTTGACGGGCCGGATCGGCAAGCCGGGCATGGGGCCTTTCTCGGTGACGGGCCAACCCAATGCGATGGGTGGACGCGAAGTGGGCGGTCTCGCCAACATGCTGGCAAGCCATCTGGAACTCACCAATGAACAGCATCGCACCATGGTGCAGGACTTCTGGCAAAGCCCGACGATTGCAACCAAGCCTGGCCTCAAAGCCGTCGATTTGTTCGAGGCGATCCACTCTGGCCAAATCAAGGCGCTATGGGTTCTGGCAACCAATCCATCGGTCTCGCTACCGGACGCTGATCGCGTGGATGCAGCCCTTTCCAGGGTGCCGTTCCTTGCTGTGTCCGACATCGTCTCGTCAACCGATACACTGCGCCATGCGTCACGCGCAGACTGTGTGGCTTTGCCGGCCACAGGCTGGGGAGAGAAAGACGGCACCGTGACCAATTCTGAGCGCATGGTGTCCCGTCAGCGTGCATTTCTCCCAGCACCAGGCGAGGCACGACACGATTGGCAGGCTATCTGCGATGTCGCCCGCAAGATGGGGTTCGGTGATGCGTTCGCGTTCGACAGCCCTGCCGCTATTTTTGATGAACATGCGCGCCTCTCTGGCTACCGGCCGGAAGTCCGCCGCGACTTCGACATTTCAGGCCGCGCTGGCCTGAACAATGTGGCTTACGATTCCATGCCACCGTTTCGATGGCCTTTGAGAGCGGATGGAAGCCAGGACGGACGCTTCTTTGCAGAAGGCGCCTTTTATCACGACGATGGGAAAGCACGTTTCGTCGCGCCTGAGGTTAAAGCAGAGCTGAAGCGCGTATCCAGGTACCCGTTCACGTTGAACACGGGACGTGTGCGCGATCATTGGCACACGATGAGTCGTACCGGACGGTCGCCGCGTCTGTCTGCCCACATGGGCGAACCCTATTGTGAGCTGCATCCGGACAATGCCGCTGGTCTTGGTGTTCAGGCTGCAAGCCTGGTGCAGGTTTCCAGTCCGCGTGGGCGTATCATTGTACGAGCCCTGCTGAGTGACAGGCAGCAGCCAGGCACCGTTTTTGTGCCGATGCATTGGAACGACCAGACGGCGTCCAACGCCCGTGTCGATAGCCTCGTCACTCCGGACACGGACCCAGTTTCAGGCCAACCGGCACTGAAGTTTGCCCGAGCCACAGTCATTCCGGCCAGGATGGCTTGGCACGGCTATGCCGTGGTGCGCGAACGGCCAAAGGACCTTCCTTTTGCCTACTGGTCCATCGCAACGTGCGCCGGCGGATTTGCCCTTGAATTCGCCGATACAGATCAACGCGGCGACTTCACCAGCGTGGCGCGCCAGATACTCGGTGTCCACCAGTGTATGGGTGTTCAGGATCGCGCAAGCGGCGATGCCCGCTTTTTGGCAACGCACGATCGAACCCCGTTAGGCGCTGTGTTCATTGCCCGCGATCCTGTCCTCGTTTCAAGGTCGTGGTTGATCGAGGCCTTGTCAAAGCCATTGCCCGATGCAGCCGCACGCATTGCGCTACTTGCCGGGCGGCCGCCGGCTGATCAGCCTGATCGAGGATCGGTCGTCTGCTCCTGTTTCAGCGTGGGCCGAAATGTGATTGTGCGAGCCATGCGTAATGGCGCCCGGACAGTGGATGCCGTAGGCGCCGCCTGCCAGGCGGGGACCAATTGCGGGTCTTGCCGTTCAGAGATCGCGGCGATGCTCCCAGTGCTTTCGAGCCCCAAGGAGGAAGAGCATGAGCCGCAAGCCGTCTAGAGTCGCGCCTGCGCGCATGGAGCCGCTGGCCATTCTTCCGGTCTTCCTCAATCTCGAGGGCAAGCGTGTCGCTTTGCTTGGCGGAAGTGAAGCGGCAGCCTGGAAAGCAGAATTGCTCGCCGCCAGCGGCGCTCTGGTAGAGATTTATGCGCCGGAGCTTGAGCCTGAAATGGAAGAGCTGCTTGAACGCGGCGCAAGCAGCGGAACCCTGACCTGGCATTCTCGGCCTTGGGCACTGGACATTTTTGCGGGTGCTGCCTGCGTGGTCGCCGACGCGCAAGATTACGCCGAAGCCCAGGCGATGGTCTGTGCCGCGCGGGGCGCTGGCGTGCCCATCAACGTGATCGACAAACCGGCCTTCTGCCAGTTTCAGTTCGGCTCCATCGTCAACCGATCACCGGTCGTGGTCAGCATTTCAACTGCCGGGGCGGCTCCCATTCTGGGTCAGGCTATCCGCCGGAGAATCGAAACGCTCTTGCCGCGCGCGTTGCAAGACTGGGCTCGTCTGGCTCAATCGGTTCGCGGGTCGGTTATGGAACGGTTGCCAGCTGGTGCGCCGCGCCGCGCTTTTTGGGAACAGTTTGTTGATCGCGCCTTTTCTGGGTCTCCAGCGCCCAAAGACTTTCAAGTCACTCCATCGACGACAAGCCAGGGCGCCAAACAAGGGCGCGTGACGCTTGTTGGCGCCGGGCCAGGCGATGCGGAACTTCTCACGCTGAAAGCTGTCCGCGCGCTTCAGTCCGCTGATGTCATCTTGTTTGATGATCTGATCTCCGATGACGTTCTGGAACTTGCACGCCGCGAAGCCAAGCGCATGATGGTTGGCAAGCGCGGTGGCCGTGACAGTTGCCGCCAGGAAGACATCAACGCCCTGATGATCAAGCTCGCCAGTCAAGGCAAGCACGTGGTTCGCCTCAAATCAGGTGACCCGATGGTGTTTGGCCGCGCAGGCGAGGAGTTAGCATCCCTGCGTGCCAGTGGAATCGCGTGCAGCGTCGTGCCGGGCATCACATCGGCAAGTGCCATGGCCTCCCGTCTGGGGGTTTCGCTCACACACCGCGATCACGCGCAATGTGTGAGCTTTTTGACGGGCCACTCACGCAAAGGTCAGTTGCCTGAGGCGCTGGCCTATGAGGAACTGATCGGGCCCAATCGCAGCGCCATCATCTATATGGGTGCGAGAACCGCGCCCAGACTATCGAGATACCTGTTGGAAAAAGATGTATCGGCAAGCCTGCCGGCGGTCGTTGTGCAGTCTGTTTCACGACCCAACGAGACGGTTTGGACGGGGTCATTGGTCGACCTGTCGGCCGGTTGTGAAGCCATGCCGGGCGACGGCCCCATTTTGATAGGGTTGGGCGACGTCTTCCAGAAACAAATCCAAACCAACACCACTTTCTCTTGGCCCAAGCGGAACGTGGACGTGCGCCATGTACACTTGGCGGCATCCGGCTGATACGGAGGCTGGCTCAGGTCACAAAACGGCGGCTTCCAGCAACACACCGGACAACGCCGCCCGAAATCCTCGATGAACTCAAGGCTCCTGCGTATCAAGCCAGGCCGCACATCGCTCATCGACAACAAGGTGGGTGACGAACCCACCCTTGATCGCCGCGAGCACGGCTTCATACTTGCCCTCACCACAGGCAACGAGAAGACGAAGCGGAATTCGGCGCAGAGCATCCAGATCAATTCCAATGATCCGCCGATCCAGCGGCCCCCTTACCTGTTTCCCCTCCGCATCAATGAAATGCCCCCAGAAGACGCCGATGGCGCCGCCCGCAAGGTAGGCTTCGAGCTCCTGCTGATTGGCGAGGCCAGACCCGACAACCGTCTTTGGCGGTGAGAGACTGCCGACTGAAAACACGGCCTTATCCAGGTCATTTAGCTCGTCAAGCTGATGCGCGAGGATCGGTTCCGCACGCAGACTATCGGCCAGCGCGGCTGATGACACCATGGCAGGCGCATGCAATGTGCGGCATGCGGCCAATGTCCGTCGAGCAATCTCGATGGTGCAATCCTCAGGCGCGTGAAGAGGATCGAACATCATCGAGCCGATCAACTGGTACACGGTCAGCGATGGAACCGGACCAAGGGGGAAGCTGTGCGCTACTTGCTGGATGGTTTCACCCCATGCGACCCCCAGCCGGTCACCGGGCTCCAGCAGGTCCCGCAACGCGGATGCTGCCAGATGCGCCACGCGCTGCAACACCTGCGCGTTGTCCTGACCGTCAGCGTCGGCGTGCGCGATGTAACAATCGGCAAGACCGAAACGCTCCGAAAGCTGCTTGGAGAGCGTTGAAGACGTAAAGCTCTCCCCCCGGATGCGAATATCCACAATGCCAAGGTCTCGCGCGAGCTTGAGATAGTTCAATATCGTCGCGCGCGAGACACCAAGGCGCTGAGCAATGTCGCCCTGGGTCAAGCCCTCACGGTAGTAAAGCATGGCAACATGGGCCAGTTGGGCCTCGGAATAGCCTGTGTTGCGTGTGGACTTGCTGTCAGGCATTGAGGGTTCCTAGCGAAGAGCTGCTTCGATGTTGCCGCCATCGACCGTTACGACATGACCTGTTGTACGGTCCATATGTGCCAGCGCGACAAAGGCATCGGCAACGTGCCTCGCCTCGACCTCCCGGCGAAGGAGGTTTCCAGCCATATAACTGCCTTCATCGGTGCCTCGCGCCTTGGCCCGCTCGGCGATGAAATCCTCGGTCAGAAGGCCTGACCGGATGCGGTCGGCATTCACGCCATTGACGCGAATGCCATCGCCGCCAAGCTCCAAGGCCAACTGGCGCATGAGGAAGAAGGTCGCCGCCTTGGGCAAGCCATAGGCGCCAAAATTCCGCCCCGGATTGACCGCCTGCTTGGAGATGTTGAACAGGATTTGACCCGGTCGATCCTGACGTACGAAAAGCGCGGCAGCGGCCTGTGCGAACCTTTGATGGGCGAAGAAATTGAGCTCGAAAGCAGCCTTGAGCGCCTCATCATCCAGATCGAGCATCGCGCCAGTCGTTGCCGCCCCGGCGTTTGAAACCAGAATGTCGAGCCCGCCAAACCGGGTAATCACAGCTTGCACCACCTGTGAGGCTGCATCCTGATCCGTCACATCAACCGACAGACCGGCATGGCCGGAACCCAGCCTGGCCAGGGTATTGTCCAAAAGCTTCTTGTCGCGGTCGACCAGAAAAAGCTGAGCCCCCTTGGCGGCAAAAGCCTCGGCGACCGCGAACCCGATGGCGCCGGCGCCGCCGGTGACCAGGACCACCCGTCCGGTCATGGAAGGCGGCTTCGACTTTCCGAGCTTGGCCTGCTCCAGCGACCAGTATTCCATGTCGAACAGATCGTCTTCGCCAATGGGATAGAATCCACCGGCATCTTCACCAATGGCACGGACGCGCAGGTTCTGTTCTCCAAGATCGGCGTTGACCGCAGCAGCTTTGGC
The DNA here is from genome assembly GCA_028281795.1 of Cohaesibacteraceae bacterium. Taxonomy (GTDB): domain Bacteria; phylum Pseudomonadota; class Alphaproteobacteria; order Rhizobiales; family MH13; genus MH13. The sequence continues at coordinate 14,942 of JANQJE010000012.1, forward strand.
GTTGGCACCGATGCCGATCAGACCGACCCCTTCAACCAAGGCAAGGCTAGGCGACGGTTTGAGCATGGTACGATCTCCACTGACGCGCGCGTTCTGCCGCTTGAACATCACTTCGTAATCCCGCTCGAACGAAGCAACTTTTGAAGACAGGCTCTCACGCCCGCCCGCCAGATCGCCAGCGCTCACCAACAGCGGTTTACCCTTGGTGCGGATCACATGATCCGGCGACCCCACGCCGCGGTCGGCAAGCGCCTCCCAGTCATTGCGCTTGAAGAATGCCATGACGTCCGGTCCGTTGCGCAGGTCGAAAACCGGCATGGGCGCATCGCGATCGGCCGGCGCAAGCGCTCCACGCAAATCGGACAGGAAATGGGTGTGATCGGTCGGATCGCGCCGCTTCAAACTGGTTGGGGTCGCCATCCCCAAATGCGCCGCCAGAGCATTGGTATGATCGATGATGAGGTCGTAGCTTTCCTTGGCCGTCGCACCAAAGGCAAAATGGCCATGTTTCAGGAGAAGAAGTCCCTCCACATCGGGGTTCGCCTCATAGACATCAGCTGCGGCTTTGGCGAGAGCGAAGCCAGGCATGATGTAGGGAACGATGCCCAGCCGGTTGCCGAAAACCTGACGTGCCACGTCTTCCGCATTGGGCAGATTGGCGAGCACCAAAAACGCTGTGGCATGTGTGTGGTCGACGAAAGTATGCGGCAGGAAGGCGTGGAGAAGCGTTTCGACCGACGGGTTGGGCGCTGTGGAATCCAGAAGATTCTGGCGCTGGACATTGACCATGTCCTCATCCGACAAGGCATCGAGCGCACGCAAAGCCTGCAACGGTCCGAGCCGGACGCCCGGCAGGCCGGGTGCCAAAAGGGTATCAAGGTCCCAACCCGATCCTTTCACATGCAGGACTCTTTGCGGCTCGCCGAACAGGTCGGGCCGTTCCACTTTGACCGAGGTGTTGCCACCGCCATGCATAACCAGGTCGGGATCACTGCCGATCAACCGGCTGGTATAGACCCTTTGGGCGAGCAGCCTGTCGGCCTCTCTTGCCTGCTGGCCGAGCGCATCGACAGCAGCCTTCGCATCAGCGTCGTTCCAACGGCTTGCGATCGTCATCGATCAAGCAGCCGCACGCTCGGGAAACAGTCCGGCCAGCCCTTCCGGAGAGGCTTCGCAAACACCACGTTCCGTGATCAATCCCGTCACCAGCCGTGCCGGCGTGACATCAAAGGCAGGATTGCCAAGCGGTGATCCGTCGGGCGCAACCTGCGCGTCGCCAATGGACCCATCGGCAAGAATGCCTTGCACGTGCGAGACTTCGCGGCCATTGCGTTCTTCAATCGGGATTTCTTTCATTCCGTCCTGGACGGTCCAGTCGATGGTTGGCGAGGGCAGAGCAACATAAAACGGCACACCGTTGTCGCGCGCCGCCAGGGCCTTCAGGTAGGTGCCGATCTTGTTGCACACATCGCCGCGCGCGGTCGTCCGGTCCGTGCCGGTGATAACCATGTCGACCATGCCATGCTGCATCAAATGGCCGCCGGCATTGTCGGTGATATAGGCATGGTCGATGCCGTGGCTTCCAATCTCCCAGGCGGTGAGCGCGCCCTGATTGCGGGGCCGGGTTTCATCGACCCACACATGAATGGGAATGCCGGCCTCGGCGGCGTGGTACATCGGGCTCGTTGCAGTTCCCCAATCGACCGTGGCAAGCCATCCGGCATTGCAATGGGTCAGCAGGCGGACCGGTTCACCCTCGGGCTTCGATGCTGCAATCCGCTTGACGATCTCCAGGCCATGCACGCCAATCATGCGGTTGATCTCGACATCCTCGTCCGCGATCTCATGAGCGAGACGCATCGCGGACTCGGCGCGGGCAGCAGGATCGAGAGGAGAAAGCTGGTTGCGGCAGCGATCAAGGGCCCAACGCAGATTGATGGCCGTTGGGCGGGTATCATGAAGCACATTCCAGGCGCGATCGAGCGCTGCATCCGACGGATCCCGCCGCATTTGCTCGGCAATCCCATAGGCGGCGGTTGCGCCGATGAGAGGTGCGCCGCGCACCCACATGTCGGTGATTGCAATCGCGAAGCTCTCCAGGCTCCTCAACACCTCAACTTTGAATGCATGCGGCAGCCAGCGCTGGTCGATGATCCTGACGACATCGTCCGCAGTATCGTACCAGATCGACCGGTAATGGATTCCGTTGACCTTCATAGCACCTGCTCCTGGTTCATCGTGCGCGCCATGGCCAGCACGGTATCGAGCGAGGTGATCTTCGCCCGGTCCAAAATCAGAGCACGGCCCATCATCAGGCAGCGCGCTTCAAGCGGCGCACGCACACTGGTGTCTTCAATCGATTCAAAATCCGCATTGTGCGCGAGGGAGAGAATGCGCCGATGCATCTCGATGCCGCACACGCCAATCGCATCCTCAAAGACCATGGCGAGCTTCGCATTCAGGGCGTCTTCACTGGAATGGCCCTGATCCTCGAACATGCTCTTCGGGTAAAGAATGCCCGTCCGCTCGGTTGCCCATAGATGGCGGAACTCCATCACGAAGCTTGACCAGACCTCCGCGGTGACATCCATGATCCAGTCCTGATAGCCGCCAAGCTCGGCATCCGAGCGATGCGCCGGCTGGCTGAAATAGGCCATCAGGAAATTGGCGATCAGCATACCGATGTCGAACCCCATTGGCCCGTATAGAGCGAACTCTGGATCGATGACCCGGGTATCTGTCGCTGTGCACATAACGGATCCAGTGTGCAGATCGCCGTGCGCCAGGGTCTCACCATTGGAAGCGAACTTGGCCAGCATGTGCTGGGCTTCAGCTTTCATCGCCACGTCCCCCCGCAGTGTCGCCACCACCGGATCGAGACCCACCGTGTGGTGGTTCAGTTCTGCGTCGAAATAGGGATCGGTGAACACCAAGTCTTCAGTGATGGCGCACAGTTCCACATTGGCCAGGAACAGTGCCGCATCAGCCTTACGAGCGGCCGTTGGCAAGCAGAGATCCGAGCTGCGAAACGCCGTGCGGGCGCAGAACTCACCGAGCACCCGGCCAAGATCTTTTACCTTCTCACCGGCAATCAGCTTGCCGCGCAAAATCACGTGCGGCGTCAGGAACTCCATGACAATAAGCGCCTGCTCGGCGTCGTAGTGGAAAATCTCCGGGACGCGGCCTGGGTCGTGCGCCGCCTGGCGCGTGAGCGCATGATACTCAAAAAAGGCGCGTGTCAGCGGCAGCGGCCAGCTCTCGCCAACCAGCCGGACATAGGGAAGTGCCTGCTTCACCACCACCGCGCCAACCGGCCCTTCGACGATGAAGACGAGATTGAGATTGCCGTCGCCCACTTCCCGCACTGACCAGTCGGAAGCTTCTGTCCCAACACGTTCGATAACCGCCGCCACGCTGCCCAAACGACCGGCAAGCGTTTGAACGGTCATCGCTTCGTAGTTGGCACTATCCGGCAACTGGCTGTTAGACAAAGGCTCGCTCCCCTGTTGCTGCGCGCCTCGTTTGATGGGCACACTTGATGCGAACATGGCGAAAGTGTGTGGGTCAAAACTGGCATTTGTCAAGTACTCTTGACTTTTGCCAGATCGCGGCTCACGATCTCCGCTTGATCGTCCCGTCCGGGCGTTCAGGGAGCGAACACGGACCATAACCGTGGGCAAGAACAGGCGCCAAGCCGATGGCAGAGCTGAAGCATAGAAACCAGTGTCGTATCGTCGGCATCGAAAAAGCCTTCGGGCCGAACCGCGTGCTCCGCGGCATTGATCTCGCCATTCCCGGCGGGCAGATCACGGTGCTGATGGGCGCGAACGGGGCTGGCAAGTCAACGCTTGTGAAGATCCTTTGCGGCGTCCACACGGCCGACGCCGGTCATATCGAACTGTCTGACGAGCCTTTTGTGCCAACGTCGCCTGCCCACGCCATCGAGGCTGGGGTGGTAACCGTTCACCAATCCATCAATGACGGCGTTATCCCAGATCTCGACGTGTCTTCCAACCTGATGCTGGACGGCCTCAATGCACCGGGGGCCGGCTTCTTCATAAGAGAGGCTGGGCTGCGTAAGAATGCGCGCCGCATTGCCAGCACGATGGGATTTGATATCGATGTGCGTGCTCCGGTCGCTGATCTGGGCGTGGCCGAACGCCAACTCATCGCCATTGCGCGCGCCATGGCCAAAGAACCAAAGGTTCTGATCCTCGACGAGCCAACCTCATCCCTGTCGGCAGCCGAAGCGGAGCGTTTGTTCAGGCTGTTGGACAATTTGCGCGAAACGGGCGTGGCGATCCTCTACATTTCACACCGCATGTCCGATATACGGCGCATTGCCGACCGGATCGTCTCCATGCGCGACGGTCAGATCACCGGCACGTTCGAGGACGCTCCACTGGATTATGAAGGTGCAGTGACCGCCATGCTTGGTCACGCCATGACTCAGGTGGACATCAATGTGCCAGAACGGGGCGAACCGGTGCTTGTTCTGGATCAGGTTCAGCTGTCGGCGCAAGCAGCGCCCATGTCACTGACGGTGCATCGCAACGAGGTCGTGGCGATCACCGGGCTTCTGGGGAGCGGCAAGACGCAGCTTGCCTCTGTCCTGTTCGGAATCGCACAGCCTCATGCGGGAACGATCAAGCTCGACGGCGAGACCTACCAGCCCGCGTCGCCGGAAGACGCAATCCGGACTGGCGTGTTTCTGTGCCCTAAGGATCGTGCATCGAACGGTCTTGTTCCGGACTTCGACATTGCCCAAAACATGAGCCTGCCGTTTCTTAAGCGCCATTCGCCCCTGTCGTTCCTGAACGGCGGTAGCGAACGACGGACAGCCAAACGCATGATCGATCAACTGGGCGTCGTCTGCCAGTCGTCCGAAGATGAGATCGGTACCTTGTCCGGCGGCAACCAGCAAAAGGTGATGGTTGGCCGGTGGATGGCCGAGGCCTGCCGGCTTTTGGTGCTCGACGAACCATTCCAGGGTGTCGATATCCGAGCCCGCCGCGACATCGGTCGCACGATCCGCGCAACCGCATCCAAACGCGCGACCATCGTTTTCGTTGCTGAACTGGACGAGGCGCTGGAGATCGCCGATCGCATCGTTGTGATGAGCGAGGAAACGATCGTCGGGGAGCACCGCAACGACGATGTCGACCTCAACACCATTCTTGCCCAGGTGTCTGGCGCCACCAGCGCATCGGCCTCCCCTGATCGCCACTGAAGCAGACCCGCACCATGACCACCGACACACGCCCTTCAGACTCTGGCACCACCCGCCCCCTCCCCCCGAGCATGGATCGTGGCCAGATGCTGATGAGTTTGGGCATTCGCTACGGCTTCCTGTGTCTGCTTTTGGGGCTCATTGTATTCTTTTCCCTGACAACCAATGGTTTTGCCGGCGCCCGTTCGGCTGTCTTTGTTTTCCAGTCAGTGGCAATCACCGGCATTCTAGCGCTCGGCGTTACCTGCACCCTCGTGGTAGGCGGCTTTGATCTTTCCATCGGCTCGGTCGCTACATCGGCGCTGATGCTGTCAGCCTACGTCATGGTGGTGATGGAGCAGTCCGCCTTCGTGGCGGTCCTTGCCTGCCTTGTGATGGGCGCTCTTGTCGGCTTCATCAATGGGCTTCTTATCGTGAAAATGCGCGTGCCCGACCTGTTGGCAACACTGGGTATGATGTTCCTGCTCATCGGATTGCAGCGCATCCCGACAGAAGGCCGTTCCATATCGGCCGGCATGACCTTGCCCGGCGGCGAAACGGCCGAGGGAACGTTCTCCAACGCGTTCTTATGGCTTGGCCGTCACCGTTTCGACTTCGTGCTGGAGGATCTGATCCCGGTGCCGGTCGTCGTGTTTCTGATCGTCGGCGTACTGGTCTGGGTCTTCCTGGAACTTACCCGCCATGGGCGGCTCATGTATGCGATTGGCTCCAACGAGCGGGCGACTGCGCTCGCCGGGACCAATGTGAACCGGTACAAGATCGCCGCCTACATGATCTCCGGCGTTCTTGCTTCCATAGGCGGTATTCTTCTTGCCGCCAGGCTCGGGCGCGGTGACATCGCGTCGGGCAACAATCTTCTTCTCGACAGCGTCGCGGCAGCATTGATCGGCTTCGCAGTGCTTGGTGCAGCCAAGCCCAATGCCTTTGGCACGGCCATAGGCGCCCTGTTCGTCGGCATTCTGCTGCAAGGGCTGACAATGATGAATGCACCTTACTACACGCAGGATTTCGTCAAGGGCGCCGTACTCGTGGTCGCCCTGGTCTTCACCTTTGCCTTATCGGCACGCAAGCGCGGAGGCGGACACTAGGTCACGTTCCCATGAAGGAGGTTGGATTTGGCGGCTGAAACGGCAAAGAGATGCAAGAAGCGGCTTGAAAAGCGGGCTTCGACCCGGTTGAGAGCCGCGACGCGGCAGGTCGCAGCCGTTTCGCCGTCCGCAGGATATGGCCATTTGGCTCGCCCACTGCGTTGCAAGCCCTTGAAAACCGAATGGTTTCCCGCGGTCTTGCGCCTTGTAGCCAACCAACTGGCTCATACCAAACCAATCTCCTTCATGGGAACGTGACCTAACGATCCAGGCGGACAATCGCCCGGACGCAAACAAAACCGACACAATGGGAGGACACCAAATGCTCGGTACCAAACGAACCTTCATGAAACTGGCCGTAGCCGCCATGCTTGCCGCCACAGGCTTTGCAGGCACAGCACAAGCGCAGATGCCGGCCCCGTTCGACAATGCGGAGGATGTCACCATCGCGCTGGTACGCTACTTGTCCACCGGCGACTTCTTCCAGGCCTACCTTGCCGGCGTGGAAGCCCAGTCTGAGGCGCTGGGCGTCGACCTTCGCGTGTTCGACAGCCGCCAGGATGCAGCGCTTCAGGCAGACATGGTGGACCAGGCCATCGCCCTCGGTGTGGATGGCATCATCATCCAACACGGGCTGACCGAATCCATGCGTGAGGCAGCGCAGCGCGCTGTGGACGCCGGCATCCGGGTGGTCGCGTTCGATGTGAATGTTGAAAACGAAGCCGTGCCGCAGATTGAACAGTCTGACTATCTGCTTGGCCGTATGGCGCTCGATCAGGCCCTTGAAGACAATGGCGATGAGTGGGTCGCCGGTTACGTCTATGTGCCTGGTATTGCACCGCTCGACCGCCGCGATGTTGCCTGGCAGGAAGT
>JANQJE010000014.1 GCA_028281795.1 Cohaesibacteraceae bacterium
GGTCGTGCCGTTCATGGGCCTTCTCTATGTCGGCGCGGCCCTGATCATCATCCTGGTGAACTACGATCTCATCGGATGGGCCTTCGGTCAGATTTTTGCCGGTGCCTTCACCGGCCTGGGCGTGGCAGGTGGCTTCGTCGGGGCGCTTATTCAGGGCTTCAAACGCGCGGCCTTCTCCAATGAAGCCGGTGTCGGTTCGGCGGCAATCGCCCACTCGGCGGTGCGCACCAAAGAGCCGATCACCGAGGGGTTTGTGTCTCTGTTGGAGCCGTTGATCGACACGGTTGTCATCTGCACGATGACCGCGCTTGTTATCATCATCTCCCAGCAGCTCATCACTGATCCTGCGACGGGCAACTACGTTCTGAACGAAGCCGGTACAGCGGTCGCGACCGTCGGTGGAACGTCAGGGGTCGCTTTGACATCGGCAGCCTTTGAATCAGCCATCAGTTGGTTCCCCTTCGTGCTGGCCATTGCGGTGGTGCTGTTTGCCTTCTCGACCATGATCTCCTGGTCCTACTACGGGCTGAAGGCATGGACCTATCTGTTCGGTGAAGGCAAAACCTCCGAGTTGATATTCAAGCTCATCTTCTGCGTCTTCGTCGTTATCGGTGCGGCCGCCAGCCTTGGGCCGGTTATCGACTTCTCCGATGCTGCGATCTTCGCCATGGCCGTGGTGAACATCTTCGCTCTCTACTTCCTGATGAAAGTGGTCAAGCGGGAGTTGGGATCCTATGCAGCGCGGCTGCGGTCGGGCGAAATCAAGAAGTTCGGCAAACACCATCAACCTGCAGAATAGACACTGTTCCGGGGCGAACTTGGTTCGCCCCGGGGCTCATTGCGGACGGGAGGCGATCTATGGCGACGCTTGAGCAGGCACGAGCGAGGATGTCCGACTGGCATTTCGCTGGCAACGATCATGTTCTTACGGCTTTGACCGAGCAGTCCCCTATTCCTCAGAATGTCCGCAATCGATCTGCGCACAATGCCGCGCAATTGGTTCGCTCCATTCGCGACGATGGCAATGCGAGCATGATGGAAGTGCTGCTGGCAGAGTACGGTCTGTCCACCAGCGAAGGTGTGGCGCTCATGTGCCTTGCCGAAGCGCTTTTGCGTGTGCCGGACTCTGAAACCATTGATGCGTTGATCGAGGACAAAATCGCTCCCTCGGCCTGGGGCGAGCATCTGGGTCAGTCCAGCTCGTCTTTGGTCAATGCGGCAACCTGGTCTCTTATGCTGACCGGAAAAGTGCTGCAGGACAGCGAGGGCATCGCAGCCCATTTGCATGCCATCATCCGGCGCCTCGGTGAGCCTGTGATCCGCACGGCCGCCAAGCAGGCTATGGCTGTTTTGGGGGCCCAGTTCGTGCTCGGTCAAACGATTGACGACGCCATCAGAAACGGCCGCCAAGAACAGACTGACGGCTACACTTTTTCTTACGATATGCTCGGTGAGGCAGCTCTTACCGCTCAAGACGCTGATACGTACTTTGTGTCTTACGCCAATGCGATCACCAAGCTGACGCCCTTGTGCCGGTCCAGCGATACACGCAACAATCCTGGCATCTCGATCAAGCTCTCTGCGCTGCATCCCCGCTATGAGGCCGGGCAGCGCCAACGGGTGATGAGCGAGCTGGTGCCGCGCGTGCTGCAACTGGCGCGCCAGGCTCGAGATGCCGGCATGGGACTGAACGTGGATGCCGAGGAAGCCGATCGCCTGGAGCTTTCTCTCGATGTTGTCGAAGCCGTGCTGTCCGACTCGTCCTTAGTTGGATGGGATGGTTTTGGCGTTGTTGTTCAAGCGTACGGCAAGAGGGCGGGACCGACCATCGACTGGCTCTACGCTCTCGCAGAAAAGCTCGATCGAAAGATCATGGTTCGTCTGGTGAAGGGGGCCTATTGGGACACCGAAATCAAGCTCGCTCAGGTCGAAGGCCTGTCAGGCTTTCCTGTGTTCACGCGCAAAGCGGCAACGGATGTTTCTTACCTGTCATGCGCCAAGAAACTGCTTGGGATGACCGACAGAATCTATCCGCAGTTTGCGACGCATAATGCGCATTCTGTCGCGACAGTTCTGGAACTGGCGGAGGATCGCGACGCGTTCGAGTTTCAACGCCTGCATGGCATGGGTGAGACGCTGCATGCGAAAGTTCTTACGCAATATGAGACACGTTGCCGGATTTACGCACCGGTCGGCGCGCACCGTGACTTGCTGGCCTATCTGGTGCGACGGTTGCTCGAAAACGGGGCCAACTCGTCTTTCATCAACCAGATCAACGACCCCGACGTCTCGCCGCAGACGGTCGCGGCGGACCCGTTTGAAAGTCTTGAATCTGACGATGTCAGGGTGCGCGCGCCTCTTGATATCTTTCAACCGGAACGCCGGAATTCGCGCGGTTGGGATTTACGCGCTCTCAAGGACATAGAAGATTTCGATACTGCGCGCGATCGGTTCAAAACGCATATCTGGGAAGCCAGTCCACTCATTTGCGGTGTGGTGACGCAAAGTCAGTCAAGCGCCATTATCAACCCCGCCAACCATCGCGACCATGTCGGGCAGCTGTTCGAATGCACCCTGGCTGATGTGGATGCATCGATTGTTGCCGCCCGGCCGTGGCAGGCCGATGCACAAACGCGAGCGCGGGTGCTGAGGGGCGCTTCGGACCTTTTTGAGCAATCCTATGGCGAGTTGTTTGCGGTTCTGACCCGAGAGGCCGGCAAGACGCCCAATGATGCCGTGGCTGAACTGCGCGAAGCGGTGGACTTTCTGCGCTACTATGCGTCTGAGGGATTGCGGTTGGAGAAGCCTGCGCGCGGCGTCTTCGCCTGCATTTCGCCATGGAACTTTCCCCTGGCCATTTTCACCGGCCAGATTGCGGCGGCACTGGCAGCAGGCAATGGCGTGCTGGCAAAGCCTGCCGAGTCCACGGCCGTTGCTGCTTTTCTTGCTGTCAAGCTTATGCACCAGGCTGGCGTCCCCAAGGAGGCCCTGCAACTCTTGCCGGGGAGTGGCGCGACGGTCGGTGCCCGTTTGACGGGCGATCCCCGGATTCATGGCGTATGCTTCACCGGTTCTACCCGGACCGCGCGCGCCATTAACCGTGCCATGGCCGGCAGTCTTGAGCCAACGGCACCTCTGATCGCCGAAACGGGCGGGCTCAACGCCATGATCATCGACAGCACGGCGCTGCCGGAACAGGCGATCAAGGACGTTCTTGCGTCGGCCTTTCAATCGGCCGGCCAACGCTGCTCGGCCCTGCGCATGCTGTACGTGCAGGATGTTGTCGCCGAACCATTTCTGGAGATGCTTTATGGTGCGATGGATGAACTGTGTATCGGCGATCCCTGGGACTTGGCGACCGATATTGGCCCGCTCATTACGTCGCAGGCTCAAGACGAGATTTCAGCGTACATTGACTCAGCTCGCAACAATGGACGCCTTCTCAAGCAGATCGCCGTACCGCCATCGGGCTACTTCGTTTCTCCAAGTGTGATTGCTGTCAATGGCATTGAAGATCTGGTGGAGGAAGTGTTCGGGCCGGTGTTGCATGTCGCGACCTTCGAGGCTGGACAGTTGGACAATGTGATCGATGCCATCAATGCCAAAGGTTACGGGCTGACGTTCGGCCTGCACTCGCGCATCGATGATCGTGTGGCGCAGATCACCAACCGGCTCAAGGTCGGCAACATGTACATCAACCGCAACCAAATCGGTGCGGTGGTTGGGTCGCAACCGTTCGGTGGAGAGGGGCTGTCAGGAACAGGGCCGAAGGCGGGTGGCCCTAACTACGTTTCGCGCTTCACGCGGCCAGGCCGCATTGAGCATCCCACCGTACAGGGAAGGTCGGTCGATCCGGCCGACGTTCAGGCCGCCCTCGACGCCGTTCAGGCACCGGGTGGCTGCCTGGATACCATCGATCTTTCAGGATCGACTGGTGAGTCCAATCGGCTTTCCACCTTCGGCCGTGGCACGATCCTGTGCCTTGGGCCGACTGCTGAGCTAGCACGGCAGCAAATGCAGACGGTCCTTGCCAATGGTTGTCAGGCCGTGGGCGTCGCCCCTGGACTTGATAATGAGCCCGATCTGGATGGTCTTTTTCCCATTGAGGCTCTTGGTCATCTCTCCGGCGTGGATGGGGTTGCCTATTTCGGGCCGGACGAGGACCTGGTGCGCATGCGCAAAGCACTTGCCGAGCGGCCTGGAAAAATCATCCCGCTCTTTTCCGAGAGTGATTTCGCTCAGCGATGCCGTCTGGAACGTCATATCTGTATCGATACGACTGCCGCCGGTGGCAATGCGAGCCTGATGGCAGGACAAAGCGGGAGCTGACCACACCCCCGCAGGCCTTCGTTTCTCATTGTACCGTGTTGATCAGACGGCTGTGGTGTCGATGGACATGATAAGTCCTGCAAGTTTTTTTGCAGTTTTATGACAATTTGCAAGTTGTCTTGCAATTGTCACATTGACGTGCCATTCTTGCCGCAGTGGAATTCAGCGGACGAGATCGATCATGACCTTGTTGGAACGGTTCAAAGGCTACGCCGCATCGCTAACGCCTAACGAAAAGCGATTGGTCCAGTCGGTGATCGACAGTCCTGCAACTGTTGCTTTGGGCACTGCAAGCGACCTTGCAAAAGCCACCGGTGTGCATGAAGCCACGGCGTCTCGATTGGCGCGTAAACTCGGTTACGAAAGCTACGCGGCCTTCCGCAATGCGTTGCGCGATGAGTTCCTGACCACGCGGGAGACTGCGACGCGGTTTGAGAAGACGATTGCTGAAACGAACTCGGATACGGTCCTGGGCACGCTGGTTCAGCAGGAGAGCCACGCACTGCAAAGGGTCGAGGACTATGTTTCCTCCGACCAGATCAACACGGTTGCTGCGTTGCTCATGTCCGCGCGGCGTGTGTTCGTTTACGGGTCGGGCAATGCCGAGATCCTGGCGCTTTTGATGCTCAAACGTTTTCGCCGCTTCGGCAAGGACGTACACAAACTGGAGGCTGATCCGCGCAGCCTGGCCGAGCAATCGCTCGGCCTGGATACCGGTGATGTCGTTCTGGTTTTTGCATTTCGGCGGCCACCACGCGGCTACGCGCCACTCATCGAAACGGCCAGGGAGGCCGGCGCAACGACAATCGTTGTTTCCGGCACCACGGGAGCCATGATGACACCGCAACCCGACCACCTTTTGGCAGCGCCGCGATCTGGGCATCCGGATGGTTTCCAAACGCTGACTGTGCCCATGGCCATTTGCAATGCCGTTGTCATCGCGGCGGGCTTCGAGGCCAAAGACGAGTCGCTGAAGAAACTCGAAAAGCTGGGACGGCTTATCGAGCGGTTCAACGAATAAACGAAGCAACCTCAGGGAGAGAAAAATGAAGGTTCTATCAACAACGTGCATCGGCGCGATGAGTATTCTGTTATCGACAGCCGCGCTGGCAGACGGTCATCTTGACACTATGTCTGCCGAAGATCTGCTTCCGCTTGCGGAAGAGGAGGGGACGGTCACCGTCTACTCCTTTACAAGCCGTATCGGCAGGGTCGAGGCAGCTTTTGAAGAAGCCTACCCAGGCATCGACCTGCAGGGTTTTGACATTTCCTCAACCGAGCAGATTGCCCGGTTGCGCGCCGAAGCGCAGGCAGGCGTCACCAATGCCGATGTCATTTACATCTCCGACACACCGGTGGTGCTCACCGAGTTGCTGGAGACCGGCATCATTGGACCGTATGTGCCACCGCGGATCGCAGACCGCGTTCCAGCCGAGTTCCAGTCGCCGCTTCTGGCGCAGCGGCTTTCCACCAAGGTCCTTATGTACAATGAGGAGGCCAATCCCAACGGAGCGCCCGTCTCCAACCTTTGGGAACTGACCACCGATGAATGGAATGGCCGGGTTATCATGGTCGATCCGCTGCAGCGCGGCGACTATCTTGATCTGATGACCGAGATCGTGCTGCGCTCCGATCAAATGGCGGCCACGTATGAAGAGTTGTTCGGCGAGGCCATCGATCTGGGTGGCATGGCGACCGCGGGCGAGAAGTTCATTGCCGACCTGTTTGCCAACGATCTCATTCTGGTGTCCTCAACCGATGATGTGAACGCAGCTGTCGGGCGTCTGGGGCAGGACAATCCACCTGTCGGCTTCACCAGCTACTCCGATCGTCGGGACAATGAAGAGGAAGGTTGGGCGCTTCAGGTTGCCAACGACGTCGTTCCGTCCCCTGGCATCATCTTTCCGGCCATCGTGGCTTTGGCCGATGAGCCGAACAATCCTGCTGCAGCCCGTCTCGTGATCGACTTTCTGATGGGCGATGAAAGCGAGACCGGCGGTCCAGGCCTCGCGCCGTTTTATGTAGCCGGTGATTATGTGACCCGCACGGACATCCCCCCGCATCCCGATGCCGTTCCGCTGGACGATTTCAACGCCTGGCGGCTCCAACCGGCCGAAACGGCGACCATTCGCGCTGATGTCGGCGACTTGGTACTGACGCTGCAGTAACTGACGGCTTCAAACCTGCCGGTCGGGACGCCCTTGGTTCCGACCGGCCTATGTTATCTGTTACCAGAGGCAATAAAAGAGACCTGCCATGGCGGATGCTGCTATGAGCGGACCGGGACGACGCATCTATTTCCGACAAGGAACCGTGCTTAAGCTCGTGGTTCTGGCTATCCTGGTTGCGCTTATCGTGCTGCCTTTGCTGCGCACGGTTCTGTTCACTCTCCAAAGTGAAACGGTGACGGCCTGGTCGGATGTTCTGACCGGCCGCCTGTCGACCAATCTGTTTTACAAGCCGCTCGGCAACACGCTCATCATCGGTGTGATCGTATCGGCTTTCTGCGTTCTGATCGGCGGATTCCTGGCATGGCTCGTTGTCATGACGAATGTGCCGTTTCGCAAAACCATCGGGGTCATGGCGACTTTGCCTTTCATGATCCCATCATTTGCGGCGGCGCTTGCCTGGGGCACGCTGTTCCGCAACGACCGTGTCGGCGGGCAGATCGGCTGGCTCCAGGGCATGGGCGCCGATATCCCCGACTGGTTGGCCTGGGGTATGGTTCCGACCCTCATCGTTCTTACACTGCACTATTTCAGCCTTGCTTTCACGATCATCGCAGCGGCTCTGGCCACCGTGAATTCGGACCTTGTGGAGGCGGCGCAAATCGCCGGCGCCAAAGGCGGGAAGATTCTGATGGGCATCATTCTTCCAGTAACCACGCCTGCGCTCGTGGCAGCCGGATCGCTGTGTTTTGCCGGAGCGGTCTCAAACTTCGCAACACCGGCGCTTCTCGGTCTTCCGGTGCGCATGCAGACGCTTTCCACCCGTTTGTTCGGCATGATCGAGGTCGGGCAGGTCAGCCGCGGCTATGTAATCGGCATTCTGCTGGTGCTGATCTCCGGCGCGTTCCTGTGGGCAGGCAACCGCATCGTTTCGGGTCGACGCTCTTATGCCACCATCACCGGCAAAGGCGGACGCGCCAAGCGGTTTGATCTGCGCGCCAGCCGCTGGCCGTTGTTCCTTGTTGCCGTGTTGGTTCTGATGGCAGCCACCGTGGTGCCGGTGATCGTTCTGATTGCGTCGAGCTTTGCGCCATCATCGGCTGACCTCTTCGCCAACTGGACGCTGCATTACTGGATCGGCGAGTCCAGCCCTGATTTCGCACAAGGCATTCCGGGCATCATCCACAATGCCGATATCGTGCGGGCACTGCTCGTGACGCTTGCGCTTGGCTGTGCGGTGGCCGTTACGGGCATGACGGTCGGTCTGCTGACCTCTTACACCGTTGCCCGCTACCGGGAAGGTACGCTTTCGGCAGCCATAACCCAGATCAGCTTTCTGCCGTTGCTCGTTCCGGGCATTGCGTTCGGTGCTGCCTACATCGCCTATCTCGGTGCGCCCATCGGACCGTTCCCGGCACTCTACGGCACGTTTGCATTGCTGGTGATCGCAGGCACCGCTTATCTGCTTCCCTTTTCGGTCCAGACGGGCCGTGCCGTCATCCAGCAGGTTGGCGGCGAGCTTGAGGAAAGTGCCCGCATCACGGGGGCAGGTTTTCTTCGACGGCTTGTCTCGATCACCGTGCCCCTGGCGGTGCGTGGCCTGGCGGCAGGCGGCCTTCTGGTTTTTGTGAAAATCATCCGTGATCTGTCGCTGGTGGTTCTTCTGTTCACGCCTACGATGCCGGTGCTTTCGGTTGTGGCGTACCGCTATGCATCCGAGGGCTTTGCGCAGTTCGCGAACGCGATCACCGTGATCATTCTAATGATCTCCATCGGTGCGACACTCATCGCCAATGCCCTTCAAACCAAATCCCAGCCCTGGCTGAAGAACTAGACTCTAGAGGTGAAAACCGGTGCTTGAGATCAAGAACATCACCAAACGGTTTGGTACGTTTGAGGCGGTCAAAGATGTCTCGCTCGCTGTGCCCAGCGGTGCATTTCTGGTGCTGCTCGGACCGTCCGGCTGTGGCAAGACAACGCTCTTGCGCATGTTGGCGGGTCTGGAAAACCCAAGCGCGGGACAGCTTGTGTTTGACGGTCAGACCGTTTCCGATGGTGACAGGAACTGGTCGGTGGACCCGGCAAAACGTAACTCCGGCCTGGTGTTCCAGTCCTACGCGCTTTGGCCGCATATGTCTGTGCGTGGCAATGTGGAATGGCCTTTGAAGGTCGGCCAGATGAGCCGGGCCGAGCGCGATGCCCGCGTGGCCGAAGTCCTGGAACTGCTGGATATTCATCAGCTGGCGAACCGCTATCCGAACGAGATTTCCGGTGGCCAGCAGCAGCGCGTTGCCATCGCACGCACGATAGCACCCAGGCCCGGCGTCCTTTTGTTCGACGAACCTTTGTCCAATCTTGATGCGAAGTTGCGCGTTGAGATGCGCACGGAGTTGATGCGGCTGCACCGGGCGACCGGAGCGACCACGGTATATGTCACCCATGATCAGATCGAGGCCATGACCATGGCGACCCATGTCGCAGTGATGAACCATGGCCGCCTGCAGCAGTTCGGCACACCGAATGAGCTTCTGGATAGGCCTGAAACGTCCTTCGTTGCGACTTTTGTCGGCACGCCTCCGAACAACATGATTCCGGTTGTGAAGAACGGCAGTGGCTACAAGATCGGGGCAAAACATATGCCTTTGCACCCGCCTGCCGAGGTTCAGGACTGTCTGGCCATGTTCCGCGCTGAAGCGCTTCATGTGCGCAGCGAGGAAAGCGCCACGAGCCTACCGATGGAGTTGGTGGAAATGAGCGCCATCGCCGGTCGCACCATGGTCACTGCGCTGGCCGATGGCCTGAGGCTGACGGCGATTGTCGATGATCCGCCACAAGTTCGGATTGGCGAGACAGTGCATATGGAGTTGCCGCCGGAACCGGCCTGCTGGTTCGGTCTTGATGGCGCGAGGCTGCATTGATGCGGCTGCTTCTGGTCCGCCACGGACAGTCAGAGTGGAACGCATCGCACCGTCTACAGGGCCAGGCCGATATCGGGCTGTCGGAACAGGGCCAGATACAGGCCGACATGCTGCGGCCGGTGATCGAGATGCTCAAACCCAGCCGTGCCATCTCCTCAGACCTTGAGCGCGTGCGCGACACGGCTACGCGTATCGGCGCCGAGGCGCCCCGCTTCACCGACCGGCTGCGGGAGATTGATGTAGGCGACTGGACCGGCCGTTCGATACCCGACATCCAGGCGCGTGAGCCGGACGCTTATCTCGGTTGGCGTGCCGGCACGCAAACACCTCCCGGCGGTGAGAACTGGCATGACTTCTCACGCCGCGTCTGCTCCGTCATCGATGAGGAGCAGAATGACCGATGTGACAACCTTCTGGTCGTCTGTCACGGTGGGGTTATCCGTGCCATCCTGCAGCGCTTTCTGGGCCTTCAACCAGCCAATATCATTCCCGTTGGGCCGGCAAGCCTGACGGCGATGCGGCTGGCCAACGACAACGGCAAACCGGCTCGCCTTGAACTTTTCAACTACCGTCCGGACAGGCTGGAATTCGAAGCGCCGGATTGATGGGCAGGTCCATCAGCCATGGTGAAGCTGCTTTGCTGGAACATGTCCCTGGGCTCCAGTGATTTCCTCACCCAGTTCCGACGATCACCAGCTTCATTTCATTCTCTACGGGGTCCGCGGCAACTGGCCGCAACGATGGCCACTGGTTCATTAGAATCGTTCTATATATGTAATTTCAGAAATTACTGAAATTCATAAAGGCGATGAAATCATGCGGCTATCAGCATTGGAGCAGGACTTCGTTCTGCACTTCGGTGAGATGGGATCCCGGTGGGGGATCAATCGCACCGTTGGGCAGATCTATGCCTTGCTGGTCTTGTCGGAAAAAGCGCTCAATGCCGAGCAAATCGTTGAAAAACTGGGCTTTTCCCGATCCAACGTGTCGATGGGCCTGAAGGAGTTGCAGGCCTGGAACCTGGTTCGGCTTAAACATCTGCCTGATGACCGCCGCGATTATTTCACGGCGCCTGATGACC
>JANQJE010000037.1 GCA_028281795.1 Cohaesibacteraceae bacterium
TTGCCCGCGCCATCCGACCGGCCGATATCCAGGCCCAACCCGAGCTGACGCAAGCCGCAGCAGCAACGGCTGACAGCCAACTGCAGGTCGATCCTCTGAGCACACCAGGCGCGCTAAGCCTCCAGCCACAGCCGGTCGAGATCGCCACCGCTCCACGGTTTATACCGCCGCCGCCAGTGCCGGCAGGGCCGAATGTAGAACTGGCATCGGTCCCTGCAGCTCAGTCGGCACCGCAGGCAACAACAGGTCAGGAAGCAAGCGTCAACAGCGTTATCGCTGCGGCTTTCGCAGCGCAAAGCGATACGCGAACACCGGCACAATCGGCAATCGATCTGGCAACAAGGACATCAGAGGATACGGCCAGCATCAGTCAGCCGTTCGGAATCACCGGACGTCTCTATCCCATCGCCGACGATCTGACTCCCGGTCTTGCCAAGCATTCCATTCGCGGGGCGCAGCACGCGAACCTCATCGCGCCAAGCGGGACGGTTTCGCTGTCACCGATCGTCATGCAAGCGACTAGCTTCGTGCCCTCCGGTGTTTTTCAGCTTCAAACAAGCGGCTTCGGAAATCCCGGAAATTAAGCCTGCAGTCGCAGCGTGCTAGCCATCCACATCTGTTGGAGCAGGTGAGGCCGGACCACCCAACGCTCCAAGGTACAGGTCCAGCAATGCTTCCTGTTCCTGCCGTTCGGCCTGGTCCTGCTTGCGGATTCGCACAACCTGTCTAAGAACCTTGGTGTCGAAACCGTTGGCTTTGGCCTCGCCGTAAACATCTTTGATGTCATCGGTGATAGCCTTCTTCTCTTCTTCAAGCCGTTCGATACGTTCGATCAAACTGCGCAGCTGGCCCGCTGCAACGCTGCTATCTGCCATGTCTCATCTCTCCGATCACCTGTCGGTCTGATCAATCAAACCGGCATAACCGGGTCAACTGCACCGCATGGACGAGCAGTGGATCATTGCCAGAAGGTTGGGGACAAGCCTGACGGCGTGCATCAGTCGGGGTGCCGGGCCTGTGCCTTCTTGAACGCAGCCACCTGCTCCAGTGTCGCCTCTGGCTGATGGGTCGCCTTCCACTCTTCGTAGGGCATGCCGTAGACCATCTCACGCGCGGCAGCCTTGTCGAGCGGCACGCCTTTATCTGCAGCCGCATCGACCAGCCAGTTGGAGAGACAGTTCCGGCAAAACCCGGCCTGGGTCATCAAATCGATGTTCTGGACGTCTGTGCGCTTCTGAAAATGGGAGATCAGGCGGCGAAAAGCGGCAGCTTCCAGATCACGCTGCGTCGTGTCATCCATATGATGGGCTCCTATCGTTGGGTCATCGATTGACGCTGCTCATTTGGCAGAACATCACGCAGGCTTTCGATCTGCACAAGGCGCTCCAGCATCGGGATCAACCGGCTCGCCCATGCGTCGACGCCAGCATCGTCACAAATCAAATCCTGCCGTACCTCCAGAAGAGCGTGAGGAAGGCCCTTCATCGTGCCATGACGATGCATCGTGTCGCCGGGCAGTTCACCGCGGTAAGGCTCGTTGTCGCCGACAATCAGATCGCCCTCTGCCTGGAGCAACTCGATCAACGGCACCGCAAGGCGCGGATCTCTATCCCATAGAACACCTGCGTGCCATGGGCGCGGGTGACCGCGCCAATTCGGAGTAAAAGAGTGCAAGGAGAACAGAACTGGTGCACGCCCGGTGACGTTCGTCACGTGAGCGCAGGCCTGGGTGATGGCGTCGTCATAAGGCTTGTAGTAGCGATCAAGCCGGCGTGCACATTCGGCAGCATCATGCCGCGCATTGCCCGGCACCACGGCCCCATCGGACAGCCGCATAATCAGAGTCGGATCATCTTCGCCCCGGTTCGGATCGATCAGAAGCCTGGAGAAACGGGTCATCGCCAGCGTGGCACCCAACGCGTCCGCCAGCTTTTCAGACAAGGCCTTCGCCCCGATATCGTAACCGATATGCCGCTCCAATTGATCCGGTTCCAATCCCAACGTGCCATACTCCGATGGCAGCGTATTCTCGGCATGATCGCACAGAACGATGAGGCCGTGATCCGCATCGCTCAAACGGAGGGAAAAGGGTTGGAACGCCTCGCCAGCCACAAGGGAAGCGCTGATCAAACTGGGCTGATCGACGCTTTGATCCATGAAACGGTGTTCTCTCTGCGAAAGATTGAAAGGGATTTGGAATGGCCGGGTCCGCGACAATGTTGCATTGCCGAGCCCGTCTTCATCAGGTAGCGCTGATGATAGGCCACGCGCAAGGGCTGCTCTGACCAACGCAAACAAACAATACGTCCATGCAGCCTTCAGCAAACACCGTAGAGACTTCTGCCAGCACTCAGATAGTGCCGATCACGGCACTTCTGCTGGCGGCCGTGGTGATGGGCGCATCGCCTCTCTTCGTGCGGTTTGCCGACGTCGGGCCGATCACATCGGCTTTCTGGCGCGTGGCTTT
Source organism: Cohaesibacteraceae bacterium (assembly GCA_028281795.1). Classification (GTDB taxonomy): domain Bacteria; phylum Pseudomonadota; class Alphaproteobacteria; order Rhizobiales; family MH13; genus MH13. The sequence goes on from JANQJE010000037.1 coordinate 2,468, forward strand.
GGCCGCACCGGTACTGGTCGTGTGGGCGGCGATCGATGCGCGCCGATCGAAAAGACCAAAAACCGGGAAGCCCTGGCACACCGACAAGGGTAATCGTTTTGCTGCACTGGCAGGTTTTGTTTTCGCCGGCGATCTTTTGTTCTGGCACCTGGCCATCGTGAACACGTCCATCGCCAACGCTACATTTATGGCCACCATGGCGCCGGTCTGGGTGCTCCTCCTTTCAGGTCTGCTGATCGGAGAACGTGTGGGCCGGGCGGAACTCCTGGGGCTGGTGCTTTGCCTGACGGGTGGCGCAGCACTGGTTGGAGGGTCGCTGCAACTGAACCCGGCCAACCTGCAAGGCGACATCTACGGCATCATCACCAGCCTCTTCTTCGGCCTCTACTTTCTCTGTGTGCGCATGGCACGCAGAACAGGCGCGAGCACCGCCCATATCATGGCACTGTCCTCAATCGTCACAGCGACGGCTCTGGGCATCGCGGCACTTGTACTGGAAGATCAGCTTTTGCCGCTCACGCTTGCCGGTGCAGGCGCACTTCTGGCCCTTGCGTGGTTCAGTCACATTGGCGGCCAAGGCCTGCTGGCCTACGCCCTCGGCTTCCTGCCTGCCGCATTTTCGTCGCTGGTTATCTTCATGGAGGCCATTGCAGCCGCTACACTTGCCTGGATCGTGCTGGGTGAAGAGCTGTCGATACTGCAATGGTTGGGCGGCGCTGCTATTTTTCTGGGCGTTGCCGTCGCCCGCCCGAAGACGCGGCAAGGCGAAAAGACCAGTTAGCTTCAACCGCTTGCACAGCGATGCAAGAACGATAAAAAGGCTCCCATGAGGCTTCTCAACCCCACCGCAGGCCGCACCCGCAAACCCGGGATGACATTTGCTTTCGCCGTTACGGCATTTGCGGTCACGATGCTGGTCGTTGGCGGTTACATTCTCTACAGCCGCACACAGGATGCCGGTGTCACGGAAGGCTTCGAAGGCCGTCTTGTCGAAGGCACCGATGCCATGGAACAGGCAAGCGTTGCACCCAATGGGTTGGGCACCGGACCGACAGGTTTTCGCGTCTGCAACGAAACCTCCAGCACCATCGGCGTGGCTCTGGGCTATGATTCGCGTCAGGGCTGGATAAGCGAGGGCTGGTGGAATCTTCCCTCCGATACGTGTGAAACGGTGCGTACCGGCGCCCTGGTGTCACGCTACTATTACGTCTACGCGATTGATTATGACCGTGGCGGGGAGTGGAAAGGCCGTCACTATATGTGTACACATGCCCGTATTTTCACCATTCGGGGATTCGAAGACTGCGCGCAGCGAGGCTTGGAAACGACTGGCTTTTTTGAAGTCGACACCGCCGGGCAATCCAGTTGGACAGTGCAATTGACCGAAGACTCCCTGCAGCAACAATAGGCTTCGCATGTTCAAGCGCAATCGCAGCGTCAAGATTCTGGCAACTCTCGGCCCGGCCAGCTCAGAAGTGGAGACGATCAAGGCGCTGCATCTGGCAGGCGCAGACGTGTTTCGCATCAATATGAGCCATGGTGACCCGGAAAAAATGCGGGTTCTCATGGACAAAATCCGCCAGGTAGAGTCCGAAGTCGGCCGCTCGATTGGCATCCTTGTCGACATCCAGGGTCCGAAGTTGCGCGTCGGCATGTTTGCGGATGATGCGGTGATGCTTGAAAACGGCGCGTCCTTTCGTCTCGACAGCAAAGATCAGCCTGGCACAGTGAAGCGGGTGCGTTTGCCGCACCCGGAGATTTTCGAGGGCATGGACGTCGGCCACACACTGATCCTCGATGACGGCAAGCTTCGCCTGCACTGCACCGGTACGGACAAGAAGACCTACATCGATACCGAAGTGATCGTCGGCGGCAAGCTTTCAAGCCGCAAGGGCGTCAGCCTGCCGGACACCACCATCTCCGGCGGGGCGTTGACCGACAAGGACCGCCGCGATCTCAATGCTGCGCTGGAGGCTGAAGCCGACTGGATTGCTCTGTCGTTTATTCAGCGCCCGGAAGACGTGGCGGAGGTCCGCAAAATTGCGCGCGGGCGATCAGGCATCCTCTCCAAAATCGAAAAACCGCAGGCGGTGGAAAAGATCGAGGAGATCATCGAACTGTCCGACGCCATCATGGTGGCACGCGGTGATTTGGGCGTGGAGATGCCGCTGGCATCCCTGCCGGGCACCCAGAAGCGCATCACACGTGCCGCCCGCCGCGCCGGTAAACCGGTGATCGTCGCGACACAGATGCTGGAATCCATGATCACCTCGCCGGTGCCGACCCGCGCCGAAGTGTCCGATGTTGCAACTGCTGTCTATGAAGGGGCGGATGCCATCATGCTGTCGGCTGAGTCCGCTGCCGGCGACTATCCGAATGAAGCCGTCTCGATGATGAACACCATCGCCATCGAGACCGAGAATGACCCGCTTTATCGCTCGATCATCGATGCCCAGCGCACCGAACCCGAAGCCACCGGCGCCGACGCCATTTCGGCGGCAGCACGCCAGATCGCCGAAACGCTGCATCTGTCGGCTTTGGTTTGCTATACCTCATCGGGCGCTACCGGCATCCGCGCAGCGCGTGAACGGCCTCAAACACCTATCATTGCCATTACGCCGCGTGTCCGTACTGCGCGCCGCCTTTCGCTCATCTGGGGTATACATGCGATTGCCACAGACGATGCCACCGATATCGACGATATGGTGGAACGCGCCTGCGCCATCGCCATGAATCAGGGGTTCGCCAGTCCCGGCAACCGTATCATTGTCACCGCAGGTGTTCCCTTTGGCACGCCGGGTGCGACCAACCTGTTGCGCATCGCTTTCGTGCGGGAAGACCAGAGCCATCACGGCCTCAACTAGAAAGCTCTAGCTAAGCTAAGCCGTTTCCCGCTGCCCGGCTATTGTCCAATCCCTTTCGATCAGATCGTTGATGGCATCCAGAAGAAGGTCTGGATGCGTCTGGTGTGGCATGTGCCCGCCACCTTCGATGACGATCTTTTCAGCACCCTCGATGTCGCGTTCCAGACCATCGGAATGAATATGTGGCCAGACGACACCGTCCTGATCGCCTGTGATGATCCGCACGGGACATGAAATTGTCCGATAACTTGGCGCTTCAGCGATCACAAAAGTGCGCAACCGATGGACGTCCTGCGCATTGGCGCGGAATGCTTTGGGCCTCAAGACCATTCGCGCAAGAAGAGCCTTGGCATATCCTTGTTTTGGCGGTGCGGGCGCAAAAACGGTCTCAACACCCGCTCCGATCTGCATCCACGCCACAGGCAGAGTGATCAACCGGGTGAACAACCAGCCGATGACCGGCGTGTCCGCCACCGCATAGTACCAGTCAACACCCTGAAATCTTTCGCCCGGCCACGGGTGCGTTGCCGGAGCAACGAAAACCGCTCCGGCCACCTGCGCCTGATGATGCACGGCCATCTGGGCGGCCACCGAACCGCCCCAGCTGTGACCAACGACAACGCATCGGTCCGCCCCCATCTCGCGGGCAACAGCCATAAGACGATCAGCCTGGACTCGCGGCGAGTGATCGCCGGGCCACCGCACGCTGTCGCCCTGACCGGGCCGGTCGACGAAAAGACAGTGCTGATCGGGCCCAAACCGCGTTTCCAGATAATTGCCAAGAGCGATGATGAATTCCCGATGGTTGGAACTGGCACCATGGATGAAAAGCAGGCTGGGACGGTCAGGATGCGGCTTGCCCCGTTCAACCAGATGCACGACCGCGCCATCGTCCGGATTGACGACCTTCCGCCCAAACGGGGGATAAGCCCGCTCAAGATAGAGCGTCCCAAGGCGCGTTATCACAAACAGACCACACGCAACGGTGAAGGGAACAAAAAGAAACCAGATCAAATGGGCGCGCCGAGAAGTCGCCGGTCGATCGCATCAAGGCGCTGCCGCGCGCCCGTCAGATGGGGGTGCACCCGCAAAGCCTCACGCAAAAACAATCGCGCCTGCTCATCCTGGCCCAGTTCGTCAAGAATGATACCGATCCCGCTGAGCGCACCGAAATGCCGGGGCTCAAGGCGAAGAACCTGCTCGACGTCGGCAATGGAAAGAGCATAATCATCCCGCAGAAAATGCACCGTCGCGCGGCGGTTCCAACCTTCTGCATAATGCGGTGCGAGCGCAATCACGGTATCGAGCAAATCAAGCGCCAGCAGATAGTCGCGTGTCCGGATGGCAAGTGTCGACCGGTGCATCAGCAAGTCCACCGACTCGCTGCCCGATTGATTCCAGAGAGCCTGGATCTGACGGGCCAGTACATCGGCAGACTGATCGTCTTCGCTTTCTGCCAGAGCATCGAGAAGCGAACCGGCGTTTCGCTCCTCCACTACAGCGCTCTGAAGATCGGTAGTGGCCGTTGACACAGGCTCTCTATCGCTCACCTGTGAAACCTGAAACGTCAGCGCCCCATCGCCAGACGCCGACGATGCAAAACCGGAAACAGCGGACAGAGAAAAGACAAAGCTGGTGGTCACAAGAACACGCACAAGAAACACGGCTCTGGGCGGCACCGGCGAATCTACTTTTGGGCGAGCAAAGAAAAACCGCATGCCTGAAGTGTGACTCAGGACATGCGGTTCGTCAAAATCACAGCACCGTGAGCAAGGCCACACGGCCCCGACCCAGCGCTATCAATGTGGTGTCAGCCCTGCCGCGCCTTGAAGCGGCCCTGGGTTTTGTTGATGATATAAACACGGCCCCGGCGACGCACCATGCGGTTGTCGCGGTGACGCTTCATCAGCGATTTCAGCGAGTTCTTGATCTTCATAACATCGAACCTTCACATCAGGCGCTGCTGCATCCATCCGACATAGTGCTCGCGCCACAAACAAAACGGCGCGCAATGCTGCGCGCCTTGAAAATCTCGATGCAGTCCATGCCAACTGTGCCGGTGAAAGTCAAGCGGGCCGGGTATCAATCGCCATAGTTGCAGACGCGGCATGGAACGCAGCAGATGGTGGGCGCGGGCAGGATCGAACTGCCGACCCCTTCGATGTCAACGAAGTGCTCTCCCGCTGAGCTACGCGCCCTCAACGGTGGCGAGGTCTTATCGGGTATGCTGGCACGATGCAAGCACCGAAACGATGCGCCGATAATCAAGCCGCCAGAAGCTTCTCCACTTCATCCACCAGGTCTTTCAGATGGAAGGGTTTCGACAAAACCTTGGCATCTTTCGGTGTGTTGGCATCCGGGTTCAGGGCCACCGCCGCAAAGCCGGTGATGAACATCACCTTGATCTCCGGATCGAGCGCCGTCGCCTTACGCGCCAGCTCGATGCCATCCATTTCCGGCATCACGATATCGGTCAGAAGCAAGGTGAAGGGCTCTTCGCGCAACCGGTCAAAAGCGCTTTGCCCGTTGTCATAGGAAACAACATCATAGCCTGCATTCTCCAGCGCCTTGGCCAGAAAACGGCGCATATCATTATCATCTTCCGCCAGAAGTATCCGCGTCATATCTGTTATCTCATTGAGTGTTCGGCACGCCGAAACGCCATAGTCTACGCGCACAAACCCGAGCTTCGAATCGCCGCCGGGTCACTGCCTCTTCATACGGCGCTGTTCCGGCATTGGAAAGGCACGTGAAACAACAGGCCGGACAATTCTGCTGTCGCCGATCACACTGGTTTACAATCCGTAAAGGAAGCTCACCAATAGGGCCGGTAGACTTCGCCCGCCGAACCTGCGATCCTTTTCCGGCCGGCGCTTGCAAAAGCATTGGCTTCACACCCTACAATGGTCAAACGCCGGATATATCTCACCTTTATGGAAACCATTGAGTCTTTCGAAACCGCGCCGCCATATGATCTGCTTGTACCGATTACGCAAACGGTGCCGTTCGTTTTCGGTTCGCCGCATTCGGGCACCAGCTATCCCCGCGCCTTTCTGGAAAGCTCTCAACTCTCGACGATTGATCTGCGCCGTTCCGAAGACACTTATGTCGACCGACTGATCACGCCGGCCGTCCAAAAAGGGGCGCCGATGATCGCCGCGCGCTTTCCGCGCTGTTACTGCGATGTGAATCGGGAGCCTTACGAACTTGATCCGCGTATGTTCTCCGACGCCCTGCCCGCCTTTGCCAACACCGCATCGCTCCGGGTGGCCGGCGGTCTCGGCACAGTGCCACGCGTGGTTGGCGACAGACAACCAATCTACCGTCGCAAGCTGCCGAGCAGCGAAGCCATGCAGCGGGTGGAAACACTTTACAAACCCTACCATTCTGCACTGCGCCGCACTCTCGCCAAGACGCACGTCCGTTTTGGCGCATCTGTGTTGATCGACTGCCATTCCATGCCCTCTCTCATTCGAACCGCCAGCGGCACGTTGAGCACGGATTTCGTCATCGGCGACCGGTTCGGTCGACGACCTCGGCGCTCATGCCGGTAGCGAACAGATCACCGACACCCGCCTGC
>JANQJE010000076.1 GCA_028281795.1 Cohaesibacteraceae bacterium
CCAAAGGGCAGGCAAGCTGCATCCCCGGCATAATGCTGACGCTGCGGTATAGACAAGAGCCAGAGCGCTGGCGTGTACCCTGTTTCTCATCGCCATCGCCGTTTTGGTGCTCTGCGTGGACTCACGGCGCGCTTCACCATTATGAAGAAAGTGTAAAGATCGGTTTGACCGTTGTGAACGAAGACCTTGCGCCATGAGCGATACCGACAACACTTCAGCGCCCCGCGAGACGGCTCAAGGCGGCAACGCAAACAATGATGTGCGGGCACGCGCAGCGGAGTTGGTCGACAGCAATGAAACCCGTCCCGTCTGGGTCTGGAGTGGCGATGGCGGAAGCCTTATCTGGGCCAACGAGCCCGGCCTCGGTTTGCTGGAGATCGAGGGCGACGATATCGATAGCGTTTCGCCCACGGCGCCCGCGATGCGGTCGCTTCAGGCTGTTGCTCGAACGCAGGCAGGATTGGCCGGACGCGGGCGCATTGAAATTCTTCGTATCAGCGCCGGCGGACATCAGGAAACCCTGGTTGCCACCTGCAAACCGGTGATGATCGCGGATCAACTGGCCGTTTTGGCGTTGGGCAGCGCCAACGGCAAACGCAGTTCCCATCAGGTACCGGTGGCCAACATGGAGCCGGTCGCGCCCACCGCATCGGTCGAGACATACGAAGCCTCCAGGCCAATTGAGCCGATACCTGATGACAAACCCGTCGAAGCGTCCTTTTTGCTGGACATCGATGTGCCCTCTTTTGACGAGACGGCGGCCACCCCTCCGGAAGCTGTGCCGGCCACACCGGATGTTGAAACGGCAGCGCTGCCTGCTTTCGTCTTCAAACCGCGCAGCAGACCACATCGTTTTTCTTTCATGGTGGATCAGGCTGGCTGCATTCGCGGGCTTTCAACCGGACTGGCCGAAGCCGTTGGACCCGACCAGGCCATGCGCGATGGGGATTTTGCAAGTGAAACACTGCTGAGCCGTGTGGGCGATCTGCCACCGGCCATCTTTCATGGCATCGACGAGCGCCGTCGCTTCAGTGAGCATGAGGTGATGTGGCCTGTTTCGGACACAAATCTCGCTGTCCCTGTCCGTCTGTCGGGCTTCGATGAAGATGACGGTTCCTTGCGGGTGTTCGGCACAGCGCTGACAGGCAAAGCTGACGACCGTTCGGCTCACTCTCAGGAGACAAAGGCGACGGACGACACCGACGTGCCTGTTGAAATCGGCCCGGCAACGATGATGCCCGCTGCGGATGAGCATGCGCCCTCCATCACGGCTCTGGACGACACACTGGAACCTGAGGAGGCAGAGAGCGCCGGACTCTGGGCATCGGAGCCTGCGACAGACGCCGATGCAGAGCCAGCAACCGCCGTCGTTGCGCAAGTGTCTGCTTTGGTGGACGAACTGAATACGTCCGATGCACAGGCGGCCGGTCTTTGGTCCGAGATGCCGGACAGTTCGGCCGCACGTGTTCAGACGCCTTCTGATGTCCCTGACGCGACGCTCGATGAGGCTGACGACAACAGCCCTGCCTTTCCGGCAGAAACCGTCAACGCGATGAATGCGGTCGCCAAAGGCATTGCCGCCGGTCTTCCTGGCGGCGTGGCCGGCGGGGTGGCGCCGTCACCTCATGAAGACAAGACAGATTTCCAAGATACAGATCCGCAAGATCATGGGCCGCCGTCCGATGAACCTGTGGCGTCCGTGGCACCGGCCGATGATCCAGGACCGATCGACGAGGCTCCTTTAAGCCGGCCGGAACGGCTGACGTTTCAGGAAATCGCACGGCGCCTTGGGGCCCGTATCTCCGGTCGCGATGAGGACGAGATCGGCGATGGGGCCTCACGTCTGGAGGTAGTGGACGATGTTGGTCCTGACACAGCGGATGAAACCATCCCGGGTCCGGCTGTCGTCAATCTCGATACCAGCCCTGCATCTGAAGACATTGAGGACGAGTCCGGCTCCGAGCAGCCTCCGCAGGAAACCGGAAGCAGCAGTGCGCAGGTTCTGCCGTTCACCCGGACAGAAGCCAACGCAGAGCGCATGGTGCTTGATCGTTTGCCGCTCGGCGTGATCATCTATTCCGACGAGGCCATTCTCTATGCCAACCGTGCAGCGCTTGATCTGACAGGAATAACCGGCCTTCAAGCTTTGAGAGCGCTGGACGGCATAGAAGACCTGTTTGCCGACGGTGTCGATGATCAAAGCGGCGCTATGACCATTGTTCAGCCGAACGGGACGCGGATTCCCGTTCAGGGCCGACTGCAGAGCGTGCGTTGGGATGGGCAGGCGGCCGCCCTCCTTTCCATTCGCGAGCATGCTCACACAAGCGAGACACCGGAAAACGGTGCGCAGGACCAAACGTTCTTGGTGTCGGATGACGAGACTACGGTCAAGGCGAACGATGGTGCCTTGCCCCTGGTGCGGGCCCGCATCGGCGAGCTTGAAGCCATTATCGATCTGGCCAGCGATGGCGTGGTGACGCTGGACAGCGAAGGGGAAATCAAAGATCTCAACCAGGCCGCTCAGGCTCTGGTTGGCTACGCCGCTGAGGATTTGACCGGGCGGCCTTTCCGCCTGCTTTTTCCCGAGGACAGCCGCCAGACCGCGCTCGACTATCTCGAAGACATTGCCGAACAGGGCCACCTCTCGCTTTTCAATGAGGGCCGCGAGTTGGAATGCATCACCGCGCAGGGCGGTCTGGTTCCGGTGTTCATGACGCTTGGGCGGCTCACCGACGATCAGCCGCCCACCTTCTGCGCCGTGCTGCGTGACCTGTCACCGTTCAAGCAAGCCGAAACCGATCTTGTCGCTGCCCGCAAAGCCGCTGAAGAGGCCAGCGCCCACAAGTCGGACTTTCTGGCCCGGGTCAGCCACGAGATTCGCACGCCCTTGAATGCGGTGATCGGATTCTCCGAAGTCATGCTGGAAGAACGTTTTGGCCCGGTCGGGTCAGAACGGTACCGGCAGTATCTGCGCGATATTCACACCTCCGGCGAGCATTTGATGAGTTTGCTCAACGATCTGCTTGATCTTTCGAAGATCGAAGCGGGAAAGATGGAGCTCACCTTCAGCGAGGTCGACCTCAATGACGTTGTGCAGCAGTGCCTGGCCATCATGCAACCGCAGGCCAGTCAAGGGCGTATCATCGTCCGTACGTCTTTGCCGCTCAGCTTGCCTAAAGTGGTGGCGGACTTGCGCTCGGTCCGCCAGGTGGTGCTCAACCTGATGTCGAATGCGATCAAGTTCACAGACCCGGGCGGACAGATCATCGTCTCAACGCTTTACGAGCCGTCCGGCGAGGTGTCGCTGAGGGTCCGCGATACGGGGCGCGGAATGAATGCCGCCGATGTCAAATTGGCACTGGAGCCTTTCCGGCAGGTGCCGACAACGCTCAATCAGGTGATCACCGGAACCGGCCTTGGATTGCCGCTGACCAAAGCTCTGGTGGAAGCCAACCGGGCACAATTCGGGCTTGAATCGACGCCCGGCGAAGGAACGCTGGCGATGATGACGTTCCCATCGCAGCGTGTTCTGGCGGAGTAGGTCGCTTCGTTGGAGTGACCTTTAAATTATAACAATTCCAATCTTCTAGAAGCGTTTTGTCGGCTCAGTTTAGAGTCACTCAAAACTAGGTGCGACAAACTCGCAATTTCTTGCAAAATTTTTGAAGTTTATATTGACCGGCAACTTTTAACGCGCTTAGCGTGCGCCCCGTGAACGGTACCGACCGCTCGACCCCTTAACGACGGGCGCGCATTTCGCATCGCCCCCACACGGAGATTCTTCATGCTGACTCGCACTCTTCGTCTAGCCAGCCGCACCAGCGTCTTGGCGTTGACGGCTTTTGCCCTTGCTGCCCCGCTTGCGGTTGCACCGGCGCTGGCTGACGGCGAATTGAACCTCTATTCATCCCGTCATTATGACACCGATGAACGTCTTTATAGCGACTTTGAGGAAGCAACCGGCATCACGATCAATCGGATCGAAGCAAGCGCTGATGAACTGATCCAGCGTATCGACAGCGAAGGCGCCAACAGCCCGGCTGATGTTCTGATGACGGTGGATGCCGGTCGCCTGTTCCGCGCCGATGAACTGGGCCTTTTCCAGCCCTATGAGTCCGGAGAGCTGGACGAGCGCATTCCGTCCTATCTGCGCCACCCTGACGGCCACTGGTATGGCTTTTCGCAGCGCGCCCGCGTCATCTACTATGCCAAAGATCGCGTCGAAAACCCGCCGATGACCTATCAGGACCTCGCCGATCCTCAGTATGAGGGCATGGTTTGCGCTCGCTCGTCCGGCAACATCTACATGCTGTCGCTTCTTGCTGGCCTTATTGGCCATCTGGGCGAAGACGCCGCTGAAGAGTGGGCTGCCGCATTCTACGGCAACATGGCACGTGAGCCGGAAGGCAATGATACCGCTCAGTTGCGCGCGCTCGTCTCCGGTGAGTGTGACATCGTGGTCGGCAACACCTACTACTTTGCACGCGCCATCCGTAAGGACGTCGAAGGCCTGTCTGCCGACGATCGTGAGAACATCGGCTGGGTATTCCCGAACCAGGAAGACATCGGCACGCACGTCAACATTTCCGGTGCAGGCATTGCCGCCAATGCTCCCAACCCCGAAAATGCGGCACTCTTCCTGGAATATCTGGCAAGCGACGCCGCACAGGAGTACTTCTCAGCAGGCAACGACGAGTACCCGGCTGTGATGGGCACGGCGTTGTCGCCATCGGTGGCAACACTCGGCCTGTTCCGCCAGGATACCCAGAACCTGTCCGTGCTTGGTGAAAATCAGGCGCTGGCGCAGGAGATCTATAACCGGGTTGGATATCCCTAAGAGCTTGTAAGCGGGGCTTGTCGCTTTTGGCCGCTTGTCCGGGCGGCTCCCAGCGTTCCCGAAACTACGCTTCCCGTCGGACGGGGTCCCGATCCCCCTCCGAACCCAAGCGAGAACCCCGCATACAGGAGCGGCCGGCACCATCTGGTGTCGGCCGTTTTTTGTATTTGATGACCGTTCGATGGTTTTGCCGAAGCGCAAGCCGCCTTCTGCAAGCTGAAAGCTTGAGCACTGCACCATGCTGTGGGTCAGAGAGGGATGACTGAGGGCCAACCCTTGGCAGGGTCGAAGAGCTGGCTCGAAGAAGGAAAGGCGGGGCGGTGAAGTGAGCCCAGACAGGTTCGTCCGCCGCTCTTCACTGGCGGTTACATTAGGGTCAGGACTCATTCATGTGATTGAAATGGCGTTCGATATGGCAAGCGATATAAGGAAAAGTCCGAGGAGCGGGGTTCATCCCCCGGTCAAGGGCTTTGACGCCGTAGGGCGCAGGCAGATCGATCGTCCTTCAGATCGGGCGTGTTTGCACGGGCTGCTGTGTCGCAACCCCTTGAAAGTCGAAAGACGTCCAGCGGGCTTGCTCCTTGCATCCGCACAAACTCGCCACGACCATTTCAACCAGATGAATGAGTCCTGACCCTACAGTCCTTGTGATTTGCATTGAGATGTCAGGCTGAGCGTCAGCTGGCCTCTTCCGCTCTCAACCGGCGGATCTGACGGCTGATCAGATAGACGGGTATCAGGCCGACAGCGACAATCACCAGCGACGGTGTTGCCGCCTCGGCCAAACGCTCGTCCGAAGCAAGGCGGAATGCCTGTGTTGCCAGCGTCTCGAAGTTGAACGGCCGCAGGATGAGCGTCGCGGGAAGCTCCTTCATCACATCCACGAAGACGATGAGCGCGCCTGTGAGGATGCCACCTGTCAGCAAGGGCGCATGGACGCTGGTGAAGACCCGGGTCTTGCGTGCGCCGAGCACCCGCGCGGCATCATCCATGTGAGGCGTTATGCGCTCAAAAGCGCTTTCCACCGGCGCCAACGCAACGGCCAGAAAGCGCACCGTGTAGGCAAACAAAAGCCCGAGCAATGTTCCGGTGAGAAGGAGGCCGGTGGAGACACCGAACCGTTCGCGCATCAATGCATCGAGCCAGTTGTCGAACCCTGCCATCGGAATAAGAACCCCCACCGCGATGATGGACCCGGGGATCGCATAGCCCATCGCGGCAAAGCGGACTGCAAAGCCGAGAATCGGTGCTTTGGCCAGACGCTGCACCGTCGGCAACGCGATGGCGATCATCACGGTGATCACCGCTGCAAGGCTCGCCAGCAAAAACGAGTTGCGAACGAAGCCGGCGTAACGTGGACCAAATAAGGAATGGCCGCCCTCTATCGCGAGTTCAATCAACAGGCCAATGGGCAGCGCAAATCCGATGACGAGAGGAAAACAGCAGAACAGAAAAGCGCCAAAACTTGCCCAGCCTTTCAGTCGGAAACGCTGTATCGGCAAGGTCGAGCGTGCCGTCTGATAGCGTGCTTTGCCGCGCTGGATACGCTCGATCCAGATCAACACGAAAACGAAGGTCAGCAGTGCCCCGGCAAGCTGCGCCGCAGCGATGCGGTCTCCCATGGAGAACCACGACCGATAGATGCCTGTTGTGAAAGTCGGCACCGCAAAATGTGCGACGGTGCCGTAGTCGGCCAGCGTCTCCATCAGAGCCAATGCCACGCCGATCACAATGGCCGGACGCGCCATCGGTAAAGCGACGCGAATGAACGCCTCCCAAGGCGACCGGCCCAGCACCCGAGCCGCCTCGAACGCAGATACGGACTGCGTCAGAAATGCCGTGCGCGCCAGAAGATAAACGTAGGGATAGAGCACGAAGGTGAACATGACCGCAGCCCCTTCCAGGGTACGGATGCGGGGGAACCAGTAATCACGGGGACCCCAGCCTGTTACGTCACGCAGCAGCGTCTGAACCGGTCCCGGGTGGGCCAGAAACTCCGTGTAGGCATAGGCCATCACATAGGCCGGAACGGCGAGCGGCAGAATGAGAAGCCATTCAAAGGCCCGCCTTCCGGGAAACTGACAGGCGGTGACGAGCCAGGCGGACCCTGTACCGATGATGGCGACACCAACACCCACAATCAGCGCCAGCATGGCAGAGTTGCCGATGTAGCGTGGCAGAACGGATTGCCATAAGCCTGCCAATGTCGAGCCGGCAGCGGGTTGCAAGAACGAGTAGACAATCACCACCAGAGGAAGCGCCAGCAGACTTGTCGCCAAGGTTACGAAGAGGGCAAGGCGCGGGTTTTCGCCCAACAGTCCGGACAACCGCCCACGCGGAACGACAGATCGCCCGGCATGGAGGGCGTGCACCGGCGTGACCGGAAAGTCTTTTTCAGATGATGGTGCCAACTCTGTCACACGCGATGGACTGAAAAAGCGCATCTGGACGATACGCTCTTATGGGCAGAGACTTACCGGATGGTGCCCAACGTGGAAAGGGAAAGTTGCAGTCCAGCCTCAACAATGCCTTCTGAAGCGTTCCTTCCGTCATCGTCCACCGCTCAAGGCACCGGGATGCTTGGATTTTCCTGCCGGGCATGGCATGCGCATAGCTGACCGTCTGCGCATGCCGCAGTCTCGCCGCGATTTGCCGGGAAAGCAGCCGCCATGATCCGCCGCATCCTTGTTGCTATCGCCCTGGTGGCGCTCTGTCTCGGTGCAGTGGCCTTTTCCCTGCCCTATCTGATGTCATCGCAGATGGTTCGCCAGGAGGTCGCAAGCCAGATCTCGGATTTGACCGGACGGGCGGTGACCTTGCGTGGGGACCAGGCCTTGAAGGTGTTCCCCCAACTTTCGGTCGAACTGTCCGATGTGGTGATCGAAGGTGATCTTCCTGGCGCGGAGAATGCCCTGATCGTGACAGAAACGCTGAGGGGAGCCGTGCGCGCTCTGCCGCTTCTGTTCGGCCGGATTGAGCTTGCATCGTTTGAACTGACGCGTCCGACCATTCGTCTGCTTCGCAACAAGGACGGTGAGTCGAACTGGACCCTGGACGACAGTGACCTTGTCACCGCTTTGGAGCCGAGCCGACCGACAGGACGCGCGGTGGAACTCGGTCGCTTTCGGATCACGGATGGCACCGTGCACATCGCCGACGAGGTTCGTGGGATCAATGAAACGGTTTCCAGCGCCGATCTGTCGCTGACCTGGCCGACGAGCTCCACACGCGCCAACATCAGCGGCTCTGTGATCTGGCGCGGTGAAGTCGTCGACGTTTCAGCCTCGCTCGATCAACCCACAGCGCTTGCTCAACCCGGCTCGACAAGCGGTGTGGTTCTTACCGTTGGCGGAGCGCTGATCAGATTGCAGTTCGACGGAACGGTTTCACCAGGTGCATCCAATGAGGACTCCATGGCCTTGTGGCAGGCCAGCGGCTCTCTGACCGTCTCCACACCATCCTTGCGCAGCACAGCCAACTGGCTTGGTTCGAGCATGGGGTCGGGATCAACATTCGGAGCGTTTCGGCTCGACGGAGACATGAACCTCGTTGGTGCTTCGCTCGACCTCACCGACGTCAGACTGAGCCTTGACGGCAACGATGCGGAGGGCGTTCTGACGCTTGACTTGGATGGTCCACAAACCAGCGATGACGCATCAGGGCGTCCCTCGATCCAGGGAACGCTCGACTTCGAGCGGCTCGACCTCTCCGCTTACCTCGATACCATGCGTCCCACCACCACGGCTGAGGCGCCGGGCGATTGGCGCTACATTCCGCTGCCCGACGTCTTTGCCGTTTCGACCGATATCGATGTGCGCTTCGCCACGCGTCAGGTGCTCGCCTCGAACATCAGTTTTGGGGAAACGGCAGGCTCGGTGCTTTTGTCGGATGATCGCATGGTGCTCGGGATTGGCGAGTCGATTGCCTATGGCGGTGCATTGCGCGGTAGCCTGACATTCGACAAAGGCGAAAGTGCCCTGACTGCGGCGTTGGACCTTTCCACCGACAATGTTCAGCTGGGCCCGTTCCTTGCGGCCGTGCAAGAGGAGCCGCGTCTTGTCGGAACACTTACAACCCGTGCTTTGCTTTCCGGCCAAGGCGATACGCTGGCCGAACTTCTCGAAACCATGCAGGGCGATGCCAACATTGACGTGACCGAAGGCGTTTTGACCGGCATCGACCTCAACCGGCTTGGCGAGAGTTTTGCCGATGGCAGTTTTGACTTTCAAACCTTCGACCCAAGCGGTGAAACCGTCCTGAATACCCTGTCGGCCGATCTTTATGCGAACAGTGGATTCATCCAGGCTCGTGATCTTGCCCTTGAGAGCGAGAGCGTGTCCGTCACGATGAACGGGCGCAGTGACGTCGCCAACCGGACGCTCAATTTCACCGGTGCGACTGCGATCACCTCCGACAACGGAACTGTGGTGATCCCCTTCGATGTCCGCGGCACATGGTCAGCGCCATTGATCCTGCCGGATTTACGCGTGCTGGAACAACGCAGCGAGTCAAACTAACCAACTGTGCGCCTGGCACGCATCATCCGGTGTTTGGAGGCTAGGGATGCGGTGATGATGCCGAGCGCCACCAATGCAATGAGGATGGTGCAGACCGCATTGATCTCCGGGGTCACGCCGAGCCTGATCTGCGAATAGATCTTGATCGGCAATGTCGTAGCGCCGGGACCGGTGGCGAAACTTGCGATCACCAGGTCATCCAGCGAAAGCGTGAAGGCGAGCATCCAACCCGCCAGAACGGCCGGCAGAATAACCGGCAGCGTGATGGCGAAAAAACTGCGTCCGGGAGGACAGCCAAGATCTTGCGCCGCCTCTTCCAGGCTCTCATCGAAGGTGATCAGCCGAGACTGAACCACCACCGCGACGTAGCACATGGAAAAGGTGATGTGAGCGATCACAACGGTCCAGAAGCCGCGTGCGAAACCCATGGCGACGAACAGCAGCAGCAGCGACAGCCCGGTGATGACTTCGGGCATGACAAGCGGCGCATAGATCATGCCGTTGAACAGTGTCCGCCCGCGAAACCGCCCAAGGCGAACCAGCACAATGGCGGCCATCGTTCCCAGGATCGTGGCGATGGTTGCCGAGACGAAAGCCACCCGCGCGGTGACCCAGGCCGCATCCATAATCCCCTCGTTCTGGAACAGCTCACCATACCAGCGCGTGGAAAACCCGCCCCACACCGTGACAAGACGGGAGTCGTTGAACGAGTAGATGATGAGGATCAGGATCGGCAGATAGAGGAATGCAAAGCCGAACGTAAGAGACGTCACATTGAACCATGACATGCGCTGATTCATGACCCGCCTCCCGCGATCTTTGCCGCTTGCAGCGCCAGATAGTCCCAGACGACCGTTGCCGCCGCCAGCGATGTCATCTCCGCATGATCGAACGGCGGCGACACTTCGACGACATCCATGCCGACGAAATTGGCTGGCAGCAAACGGCGCATGATCGCTCGTATCTGCCAGCTGTGCAGCCCGCCGATCTCGGGCGTTCCCGTGCCCGGAGCAAAGGCGGGATCCAGCGAGTCCACATCGAACGTAAAATAGGTTGGCTTGTCGCCGATCGTTTTGAGAATGGTACCGGCGACCTGTTGGGGACCGACCTGGTGCGCATCTTCAGCCGTCAGGATCGTCATGCCCGTGGCGCGCGCGGCCTGGAGAAGTTCGGCCTCCATCGGCGCGCGAATGCCGATCTGGACGATGCGCGTCGGGTCGATCAGGCCTTCCTCGATGGCATGATAGAACGGCGTGCCATGCGCCAGGCCCTGGCCGAAATTCTCTTCCCACGTGTCCGTGTGCGCATCGAACTGCACCAGCCCAAGCACGCCATGTGCTTTGGCGGCAGCGCGCAGCAAAGGCAGTGCGATGGAATGGTCCCCGCCCAGCATGCACAGATGATTGAGCCCGGTGGCCTGCGCTTGGATCATCCGATGGCTTTCGGCGATGTCGCCGATGCGCACATCGAAATTGCCAAGATCGGACAGGTCGAGGCTTTTCGGGTCCGCACCTAAGACCGGATGCCCGCCATCGTAGAGCAGGCGCGAGGCGGACCGGATGGCGTTGGGGGCCTCGCGCGCGCCTGCCCGATTGGAAGTTGCCCAATCCATCGCTGCTCCGGCAACCGTGAAATCGGCATCACGATCGCCCATCGGCGCATCGAGAAACGACAGGCCGCGCGCGAATGTCGGTAGATCGTCCGGCGGACGATAGCCGGTCATCGCATGGCCTCCTGCTGACGCTGCTGAAAGTGCTGGAAGGCGACAATCGGAACGATCAAAACAAGCAGTAGCAAGACCGCGACAGCCGACGAGACCGGCCAGTCGCGGTTGTTGAAGAACTCGTTCCAAAGGGTCCGGCCGATCATCAGTGTGTCCGAACCACCCAGAAGGTCGGGGATCACGAACTCGCCAACAGCCGGAATGAAAACAAGAAAACAACCGGCGATGATGCCCGGCACGGCAAGCGGAACCGTGATCGACCAAAACGCCTTCAAGGGCGGACAGCCAAGATCCTGCGCGGCTTCCAGAAGCGATGCGTCCATCCGTTCCAGCGCCGCATAGAGCGGCAGCACCATGAAAGGCAGATAGGAGTAGACGATGCCGATATAGACTGCGGTGTTGGTGTTGAGGATTCGAAGCTGATCGTCTGGCGACAGAATTCCAATCGTCTGCGCAAACAGGGTGAGCAAACCCTCAGGCTTCAGGATGCCGATCCAGGCATAGACGCGGATCAGAAAGCTCGTCCAGAACGGCAGGATGACCGCCATCATGAGGATTGGCCGCCAGCTGTGCGGGGCGCGCGCCATTCCGTAGGCAAGCGGGAAACCGATCAGCAATGCCAGAAGTGTGGAGACACCTGCGATCCACAGGCTCGACAGGTAGGAGTTGATGTAAAGTGGGTCGCCGGCGAGCCAGGCGTAGTTATCAAAAGAGAGCGCGCTGAGGTCCTGCCAAAAGGCTTCAAAGCCTTGCGAGAGATCGAACACCGGAAGATAAGGCGGCATCGCGATAGCCACCTCGGACAGCGAAATGCGCACGACGATGGCAAACGGGGCCAGAAAGAAGACGAGCAGCCACAGGTAAGGCACGGCAATGACAAGCCGCCTGCCCCAACCGCTCTTACGCCGGGTACTCATCTGGTCAGCACCACGCCAGCGGACTTGTCCCAGGAAAGCCAGACCTTGTCGTCCCAGGCGATCGGTCTTTCGACGAGCCGTGTGGTGTTCGCAATGGTGGCACGAATGATCGGCACGCTATCATCCTTGGGCTGTCCCTCGCAGACTTCGTCGGACAACCGGACGTGGAAGATGGACACATCACCCATATAAGCAATGTCCCAAACGCGGCCCGACACTTTGGCCATGGCGGGATCATCGGCGGGTTCGTCCAGGGCGATGCGCAGTTTTTCCGGTCGAACGGCGAGTGCCACTGGCCCGGAGGCCAAACCCTCAGCCTCCACCGTAACGGGAGCGGGCAAGTCCGGGCTGGCGAAGGTCGGTGCTTTGTCCAGGCTGGTCGCCAACGTACCTTCGAGCAGATTGATGTCGCCGATGAAGCCTGCAACATAGCGCGAGCTCGGCTCTTCATAAATGACCGAGGGTGGAGCGATCTGCTCAAACGTGCCCTCATTCATCACGGCGATCCGATCGGCGACCGTCATCGCCTCCTCCTGATCGTGCGTGACGATAAGAAAGGTCATGCCGAGTTTTTCCTGAATATCCATCAGTTCGAACTGGGTTTCTTCGCGCAGTTTCTTGTCCAGCGCACCCAGAGGCTCGTCGAGCAACAGCACTTTGGGCCGCTTGGCAAGCGACCGCGCCAGAGCCACGCGCTGACGCTGCCCGCCGGAAAGCTGGTCCGGCTTGCGTTTGGCAAACGGTTCCAGCTTCACAAGGCTCAGCATCTCCTCGACACACGCGGCGATATCCGTCTTGGGCAGATTATCCTGCTTGAGGCCGAAGGCGATGTTGTCGGCCACATTCATGTGCGGAAACAGTGCGTAGGACTGGAACATCATGTTCACGGGCCGCCGGTGTGGCGGGATGGCGGAAATGTCTTCGCCATCAAGGAGAATACGGCCTTCCGACGGCGTTTCGAACCCGGCCAGCATGCGCATCAGGGTTGTCTTGCCGCAGCCGGACGGGCCAAGCAGCGCAAAGAACTCGCGCTCATAGATATCGAGAGACACATCATCGATGGCGGTGAAGTCACCAAAGCGTTTGCTGATCCGTTCGAAGCGGATCAAAGGCTCGGCAAGCGGATCGTCCCAAGGCGCAAAGGCTCTACGAACGGGGCCCATTGTCTTTGCCATGCTCGCTCAGCTCCCCCGCCAACGCAACCGGCGGCGCTGATACGCCACCGGATTTGTCGTTTGGTTGCTACTGGCCGGTTTTCACCGTCGTCCAGGTACGTGTAACAACCCGCTGGGTCCGCGGATCGTAGGGCAGAATGGTGTAGAGCCGTCCCACCGTTTCTTCATCGGGATAGATGGCGGTATCGCCGATCACATCGTCGTTGAGCAACGGTTGCGAGGCAAGATTGCCGTTGGCGTAGTACACATAGTTGGATGCTGCAGCGATCGCTTCGGGCTGCATGATGTAGTTGAGAAAAATGTGCGCTTCCTCGGGGTTTGGCGCATCGGCGGGGATCGCCATCTGGTCGAACCACATGAGCGCACCCTCGCTCGGAATAAGGTATTCGACATTGACGCCATTGTCGGCCTCTGCTGCACGGTCGCGGGCAATCAGCATGTCACCGGACCATCCGACGGCGACACAGATGTCACCGTTGGCGAGCGCATTGATGTTTTCCGAGTTGTGGAATTTCTGCACCGTGTCGCGGCTTGCCATCATCATGTCCTGCGCTTGCGCGATCTCGCCGGGATCGGTCGACCGCGGATCAAGGCCGAGATAGTTCAGCGCAGCGGGGATCATCTCCGTGGGTGCATCAAGCCAGAAGATGCCGCAGTCCTGAAGTTGGGCGGCGATCTCCGGGTCAAACACCAGATCCCAGGTGTTGTAGTCGAAGTCTGCACCCAGCCGCTCCTGAACCATATCGACATTGATGCCGATACCGGTCGTGCCCCACATGTAATTGATCGAGTAGGTGTTGTCGGGATCGTAAAGCTCCATGCGCTCCTCGATATCCGACCACATGTTACCTAGGTTGGGCAGCGCATCCTTGTCGAGAGGCTGGAACACACCAGCCTGGATCTGGCGCGCGAGGAAAGTTCCGGTGGGCACAACGATGTCATAGCCTGTCTGACCAGCGAGCAGGCGTGTTTCAAGCACTTCGTTGGAATCGAAAACATCGTAAGTGACGTCGATGCCGGTCTCGGCCTCGAAGGCTTCCAGGATGCTCTCGTCGATATAGTCCGACCAGTTGAAAATGCGCACTTCGCGGGCTTCAACAGCCAGCACCGTGGACGCGACGAGTACGCCCGTCAGGGCGGAGAGAACGAGTGGATTGCGGCGCATGTTTGATGCGTCTCCCTTGTGTGAACCCTTGCTCCGGCCGCACGTTTTCTCTGGCGGCCTTGATCGCAAGGCTATTGCGGTTTTGGAGGGCTCACAAGCGGAAAACGGGAGCCGTTGCCTGATCGCTGAACAATGAAGCTGCCTGCCCATTCCTTACGCAACTCAGTTGCACACGTGGGGGCTCGGCATCACAGAAATATCTGATGCTCCAGCGTCGTGATGTGGTTGGAGAATGTGGTGTATTCGGCACGCTTGAGCGCCGCGAAGATGCGGCAGAATTCTTCGCCCAACGCATCACGGCCAAAACTGCCGGTTTCAAACCGTTCAATCGCGTCATCCATGAAAGGTGACAACCGTTTCAGACTGGTGTCGGTGTAGGCATTGGCCTCGCTGGCGGGCGTTGGCTCCACACCCTCGTCCATACCTTTCAGCATGCCGGCCAGAACCAGCGCGCTGACGATGTACGGGTTGGCGTCGGCCCCCGCGAGGCGATGTTCAACACGGCGCGCTTTCGGTTCCGCCTCGGGCAGGCGGATGGCAACCGACCTGTTGTTCTCACCCCAGCTCAAAGATGCCGGCGCGTAAGAGCCAGGCTGCATACGGCGGAACCCATTGAAGGTGTGCACGAACCCAATCTGTGCCTCGTCCATCGTCGAGAGGAGCCCCTGCACTGCATGGCGAAGCTGCTGGTCGCCGGTAGCCGGATGGCCAAACACAGCCTCGCCCTTGCCATGCAGGCTGGCATGTACGTGAAGGCCATTGCCGGGGTGATCGGCAAAAGGCTTGGCCATGAAGGTGACATGCGTGCCCTGCTGGCGGGCGATCTGTGTGATCAGCCGTTTCAGCATCACCGCATCATCGGCAGCGCCCAACGGGTCGCGGTGTTTCAGGTTCACCTCATACTGACCGGGTGCCGCTTCGGAAACGAAGGCATTGATGGGCAGGTCCTGCTCGCTGCAAGCCTGCTGGATGGCGTCCATGAGCGGCCGCTGCCGGTCAAGGTCGCGCAGCGCATACATGTCTTGATGATCCGGGCCCGGCATCAATGTGCCGGCCGGGCATGGACGGCCCGAGTCGGCACTGCGCTCATACACGTAGAACTCAAGCTCGATGGCGATGCTTGCGGTCATTTGGCGGGCCGCCAGTCGCTCGACCTGGTCGGCAAGAACATTGCGCGGATCGCCCATGAAGGGAGACCCATCAGCGTGATGCATGGACAGCATGGCCTGAACGGTCGGCTGATCCGCCCACGGAACGCGCACGACCCGGCCCTCGACCGGCAAACACAGCGCATCCTTGTCGCCGGAATCGATGTGCAAACCTGTCTCATGTACTTCACGTCCCCAGACATCGCAGCCGAGCAACGAGAACGGAAAGGCGACGCCATCGCCCAGCTTGGCAAGAGCGCTCCCGGGCAACCATTTGCCGCGCAGGATAGCGTTCGGATCGGTCAAAAAGACTTCAAGAGATTCAGGGGCTTGGGCAGTCATGAGGCAGGTTTTTGATGGTTGGAGGCTCTCTTGTGCGGCTTTTCCTCTGCCCTGTCGAGACCGCACGAGCCGTCTTGCAATGGCCGCTTGAGGGCGTGGTGGAACCGGTCTATCCCTTGGGCAGCAAACGACTGGACCCATCATGGACGAACCGCAACATCAGACCAGGACTCCTGAGGCCTTTCCGGAAGATGCTCCTATCCGGCCGGAACGAGGGGTTCGCAATGCAGCCGAAGCGCTTGCCTGGTTGTCCGAGCGCGGTATCGAGGACATCGAATGTATCGTGCCCGATCAGTCCGGTGTGGCCCGTGGCAAGATGATGCCGGTGGCGAAATTCTTTTCCGGTGCGGCGATGACGATGCCATCAGCCCTTTTCCGTCAGACGATCGCAGGTGAGTATCCCGAGGAGAACCAGTATTTTCGCTACGACCCGCGGGACGGCGATCTGGTGTTCCGGCCGGATTATGCAACGCTGAGCGTCGTGCCGTGGGAAAGTGATCCGACGGCCCAATTGATCCATGATACATACGAGCGTAATGGCGAGCCTTTCAGTTCCGCACCACGGCAGGTGCTTCAGCGCGTCGTCAAACTCTACAGCGACAAGGGCTGGTCACCGATCGTTGCGCCGGAGATCGAGTTCTATCTCGTCAAGCCCAATACCGATCCGGATTATCCTCTGGAGCCGCCCATCGGCCGATCAGGCCGACCTGAGAGCGGGCGTAAATCCTACTCCATATCGGCGCTCAACGAGTTCGACGAGTTGATCGACGACATTTACGAGTTCTCCGAGAAGCAGGATCTGGAAATCGATACGCTGATCCACGAAGAGGGAAAGGCGCAGATGGAGATCAACCTGCGCCATGGCGACCCGGTGACGCTTGCCGATCAGGTCTTCCTGTTCAAACGCACTATCCGTGAAGCCGCTCTGCGGCATGACATGTACGCCACCTTCATGGCCAAGCCGATGAGCACCGAGCCGGGCTCCGCGATGCACATCCACCAATCTGTGGTGGAGCGCGAGACAAGCCAGACCATCTTTTCCGATGGGGATGGCAAGCCAACCGATCTGTTTGGCGGCTTCATCGCGGGGCAGCAAAAGTATCTGCCGCACGTCATGGCGATGCTGGCACCTTATGTGAACAGCTACCGCCGTCTGGCGCGCGGCGCGCTTGGCTCGCCGCCCATCAATCTCCACTGGGGCTATGACAATCGCACGGTGGGCCTGCGCGTGCCCACCTCGTCGCCCAACGGCAGACGTCTTGAAAACCGGGTGCCCGGCTCGGACTGCAACCCTTATCTGGCCATCGCGGCCTCGCTCGTCTGCGGTTATCTTGGCATGACGAAAGGGCTGCAGCCCGATGCGCCGATCGAAGACTGGGGCCATGATCTGCCTTACGGTCTGCCGCGCTCGCTGAACGAAGCGCTGGAACGGCTGACGGAAGAAGAAGAGCTGGTCGATCTGTTGGGCCGAACCTTCGTCTACACCTACAAAGCGATCAAGGAAGGCGAGTACGAGACGTTCATGCGGGTCATCTCTCCTTGGGAGCGCGAACACCTTCTCTTAAGCGTGTGAAGAGCACCTAATGAGCGAGCTTTCCAATCAATACCCTACAGGCGCCTTGCAAGCCCTGGATGCAAGCCATCATCTGCATCCGTTCACCGATCATGGGTCGCTGCGCCAGGAAGGATCACGGGTCATCGTCAAAGGTGAAGGCGTCTGGCTGACGGACTCCGACGGCAATCGGATCATGGACGGGATGGCGGGCCTTTGGAATGTCCAGATCGGGCATGGCCGCGCCGAGATTGCCGATGCCGTCGCAACTCAGATGCGCCAGCTTTCCTACTACAACACCTTCTTCAAAACCACGCATCCGCCGGTGATCGAGCTTTCGGAGATGATCGCCAGGCTGGCGCCGGAACCTTACAATCAGGTCTTCTACGTCTCCTCCGGGTCCGAGGCGAACGACACCGTGTTGCGGCTGGTGCGCTACTATTGGGACCTGAAAGGCAAGCCTGACAAAAAGACGATCATCACCCGCTGGAACGCGTATCACGGGTCAACCGTGGCCGGCACAAGCCTTGGCGGCATGAAGGCTATGCATGCGCAAGGCGACTTGCCTATCCCCGGTATCCACCATATCGATCAGCCCTATTGGTTCGGCGAAGGCGGTGATCTTTCACCCGACGATTTCGGCCTTTGGGCGGCACGCAAGCTGGAAGAGGCCATCGACCGGATTGGGGAAGAGAGAATAGCCGCGTTCATGGCCGAGCCGATCCAGGGCGCAGGCGGGGTGATCATACCGCCGGACACATATTGGCCTGAAGTGAAACGCATTCTGGCGGATCAGGATATTCTTCTGGTTGCCGATGAAGTGATTTCAGGCTTCGGACGACTTGGGGAATGGTTCGGCTCGACGGTTTACGGCATCGAACCGGACCTTATCGCCGTGGCCAAGGGCATGACATCGGGCTACCTGCCGATGGGCGGCGTGCTTGTCCATGACGGCATCGCTCAGACCCTTGAACATGAAGGCGGCGAGTTCTTTCATGGAACAACCTATGCAGGGCATCCGGCCTGCGCCGCAGCCGCCATCGCCAATCTAACCATCATGCAGGACGAGGGTGTGGTGGGGCATGTTCGCGATGTGGCGGCACCGAAGATGGCCGCAGTCTTTGCCGGTCTTGCCGACCACCCGTTGGTCGGAGAAGCGCGCACCAAAGGCCTGTTGGGGGCGCTGGAATTGGTGCCGGGAAAACCGGACCGGACGCGTTTTGCCAATGAAGGCGACGTGGGCACCATCTGCCGGGATATATGCTTCCAGAACGGTCTGGTGATGCGGGCCGTGCGCGACTCGATGATCCTTTCTCCACCGCTGGTCATCACACCGGACGAGTTGGACTGGATGGGAACGACCGTGCGCAAGGTTCTCGACGAAACGGGCGCGGAGCTTAAGCGTCGCGGGCTGTGGTGAGCGAGCCGGGCCTTCCCGAAGGTGCGCATACCTCAAGCTGGTATGCGGCCAGTCTTCCAGAGGCTCTCAACAAGATACGCCCATCTCTCAACGGCGATGACAGCTGCGAGGTCTGTATCGTCGGCGCAGGTTTTGCCGGCGTCTCAGCAGCTTATCACCTTGCCAGGGCCGGACGCCGCGTCATTGTGCTGGATGCCCAACGCGTCGGCTGGGGCGCATCGGGCCGCAATGGCGGGCAGTTGCATCCGGGCTTCCGGCACGAGCTCAGCTGGTTTGCAGAACGGTTCGACGACAATGTCGCGTTCCAAGTGAAAACACTGGGCGAAGACGCCCTGGCTCATTTGGATGGGCTGATCGAGACGCACGCGATCCCCTGCGACCGGACGCACGGTCTGATCACAGCGTGCCGCACATCGGCCGATCTGGACGACGAACTGGCAAGCGCGGCCGTTGCGCAGGAACGCTTTGGCTGCACGCCGATCGAGGCACTTGATCAATCGGCGACGGAACACGCGCTGGGAACCGGCGGTCATGTCGGCGCGCTGCGCGACCGGGCGGGTGGACATATTCATCCTCTGACCTTTGTTACGGCTCTCGCCAAGGAAGCCGAAGCATCGGGCGCCGTATTTCACGATCGAAGCGAGGTCCTCCGCGTCGATGCGCACGACGCTTACGTTGAAGTGATTGCACCCAACGGCAACGTTCGCGCCGATCATGTCGTTCTGACCGGTAATGGCTATATGCGCGGACTGCATCGGGAAATGGATGCCCGCGTGCTGCCCATCACCAACTTCATCGTTGCGACTGAACCTATCGGAGCCGGTCGGCCTGGTGGTGTTCTGCCAAATAACGATGCCGCCTCAGATACACGCTTCGTTGTGCGCTATTGGCGTGCGACACCGGACGGACGGTTGCTCTTTGGCGGCGGCGAGAAGTTCTCCACTTCGTTTCCAGCAGATATTGAAGCCTTTGTCCGCCCTTATCTCGCCGAGGTCTATCCAGCTCTGCAGGATATCGAGATCGAGCACGCCTGGGGCGGCACGCTGGCCATCACGCAGAAGCGGCTGCCGCTTATTCGCAAGCTCGCACCGAGGATCACTGTGGCGGCCGGGTTTTCCGGGCAAGGCGTAATCAATGCACCCTTCGCCGGAAAAATCGTGGCCGATGCCCTGATCCAAGATCACGCGGTGCTGGACCTGGTATCGCGCTTCCCCTGCCCGGCTTTCCCAGGCGGCAAGGCCCTGCGGGGCCCGGTCCTGTTTCTGGCGATGAGTTACTTCGCGTTGAAGGATCGCATCGGCTGAATTCTTTCCAAGGACACCCACCAACGACCGGGCTGTCATCGCCTTCGCCCAACCGGCGCTTGAGAAAGTGTTAATCATGACCTCTTCAAAACAGCGAACATGACGCGCTGAAACGTGTTGTTAAGCTGACTGGCTCAACCTGACGCAGGGGCATCAGAGTGCACATATCGTGGGGCATTGAAGTGCATGTATCGTGTGCTGCGCCACCCACGCGTTCACGACATAATCGCTGGAGCAAGCCGCGTTCATGAGTGTACGGCAGCCCACCTTCACAAGTCAGCGTCCCGCCAATGAGCGCGAGCTGCATCCGTTAGCACAGCAGCAGTTGGAAGACGCAACGAGCCCACAGGGAAATGTGGATGTCTGGCGGCTCCTGAATGCGGTAAGCGCCTGCTACGAAGCCAGCGCCGCACTCGCGCATGACCTGCTGAGCGAGCCCGTCAAAGACACCCGGGTACCCGCCTTGGAAGCTGTGCCGGTAACAGTTCTGGACGAAATCAGTGAGGGGCTCATTCTTGTGGATCGCGCCGGTCGCGTTCAGGCCATCAACAAAACCGCATGGGTGATGATTGATCTGGATATCGACAGACCGCGCCACGTGCTGATCGGCGAGCCGTTGAAGGCATGTTTTGATCAACTGACCAAGGACGATAGCGCAACCGAGTCCACGTCCTTTCAGCGTTTGATCAACGACCCGCAAGCTTTATGTGATGATGTCAGCCACACCGTCCAGGTTCCAGGACGGAGCGATGTGCTTCTTCAAGCCCGGCCGATTGAAGGCGGCGGCCTGCTTCTTGTGTTGCGCCAGGACGACGACTTAAGCGCGCAACGGCGTCTGCTTCATATCGCCGAGAAGGAATACAGCAGTCTTTTCGACAATGCCGTGATCGGCATTTTCCGTTCCAGCCTTGATGGCAAGCAATTGCGGGCGAACCCGGTGCTGGCCAGACTCAACGGCTACGACAGCGAAGACGAACTGTTACGCGCCGTGGAAGACATCGGCGCAGAATGGTACGTGGATCCCGATCGCCGCGAAACCTTCAAGCGCGAGCTTGATAAGAATGGTCGCATTACCGACTTCGTTTCCGAAATCTATCGTCACAAGACGCGTGAGCGGATCTGGGTCTCCGAGAATGCCTGGATTGTCCACGACCCAAGTGGAAAGCCCCTGTTTTACGAAGGAACCGTGGTTGACGCCACCGACCGGATCGCGGCGGAAGAGGAGATCAATCACCTTGCGCACCATGACCATCTAACGGGCCTGCCCAACCGGTTTATGTTGCTCAAGACCCTGCGAGAAGCGCTACTGCGTCCGCATATGGCCTCAAGCGTCGCCGTGCATTGTCTCGATCTCGACCATTTCAAAGATGTCAACGACACCCTTGGCCATCAGGCTGGCGACCGGCTTCTGGTCGCGGCAGGCAAGCGCCTGCGTGCTTCCATCAAAAGCACCGATGTGCTGGCGCGTTTGGGCGGCGATGAGTTTACCATTCTCCAGTTCGGCGTGCGCAACGGTGCCGATGTTGCATCGTTGGCAGGCCGGATCGTGTCGGCCATGCAAGACCCTTTCATGATCAACGAGACCAGGGTCAATGTCGGCGTGAGCGTGGGCGTT
>JANQJE010000106.1 GCA_028281795.1 Cohaesibacteraceae bacterium
CTGGCGAAGCGTACTGACCAGCTCATCACCGGTGGCAAAGATCGCATCGGCATGGTCGAGAGCAATGCGTCCCGCCTCGGTGAGATGCAGCGCACGACCGCGACGCTCGAAAAGCTGATGGCCAAGCCGTTCTTCCAACCGCTTGATCTGCACCGAAAGAGCCGACTGGGACAGGTTCAGCTGCTCGGCAGTGCGGGTGAGATTCCCGGTATGCGCAACAGCACGAAAATACCGCAAATGATTGTAATTGAGCGCTGCCATTCGTTCTATCTAGATGAACGATGATCGCCAAACAATGCATTTATATTGACAACGAGCGATTGCTATCTCCCGCCAGTCCAATCATTTCCAGCCTTTCGCAGGAGACATCCCGTGCATCGCCTAGAGCGCCACGGCCTCGCCGGTGCGCGCGGATTCCTGTGCCGCCATACCTATCTGGACCGCCGCCGCGCCGTCCTGCAACGAGACGGCCGGTGGGCGTCCTTCACGGATCGCTTCGAGAAAAAGCTGATGCTGGTAGAAGGTCGCGCCGTTGTGATCCCCAGCTTCCAGCAAGTCAGGATCGACCGGGATATCGAGCTCCATAGGCCCTTTGGGATCGCGCGGCGAGACGATCACCTTTGCCACAGGCGGCACACCGAGCTGAGGCGGCCAGAACCGCGTCGGACCCGGCACGAACGCTTCGATCTTGCCCTTTTCACCGATGGCGCAGATCTCCTCCTGATAACGGCTGCCATCGGCGAACATGCAAAGCTCAAGCATACCGCGTGCCCCGTTCTGAAAGTCCACAATCACATAGCCATGATCCCAAATGTCCGGCACTTCGCCATCATAGGTCTCATCGAGATGGTTCACCGCCTGACCGGCAGACGCCATCACCCGTGCCGGTTCGGATTGAACGGCCAGGCGCATGAGATCGAAAAAGTGACAACACTTTTCCACCATCGTGCCGCCCGTGTTCCGTGCAAACCGGTTCCAGTCGCCGACCTTCTCCAGAAACGGGAAACGATGCTCCTTGATGGATATCATCCTGATGCCACCGGTTTCCTCATGCACCCGTGACAGGAACGAGGCGATGGGCGGCATATAGCGATATTCCATCGCCACCCAGACAAGCGACGGATAGCGCGCCGCGAACTCCGCCAGTTGCGCAGTGTGAGACGGGTCCGTGTAGACCGGCTTTTCAACCAGCAAAGGCAGCGCCCGGCGCCCGGCGATCTCTTGCATCTGGCCAACATGAAGATGGTTCGGCGACGCGATCACCAGGGCGTCAAGCCCATCGACTTCTAACAGGGCATCCAGGCTCTCAACGGCAACAGCGTGCGGCGCAAGCTGCACCGCTTCATGGCGTTTGTCATGGTCAGGTTCGGCAATGGCCGTAACTTCGGCGTTCTCTAGAAAGGCGATGTTGCGGATATGCTCCTGCCCCATCATGCCGGTTCCGACAACGCCATAGCGGGTGGGATTGAAAACGGTCATGTTGTCCATGCTTCTTCGATCTCGTTTCATTTCATACGTGTGATGTAGCGCGCCTTCTCGGCGTCGAACCAGTTGCGGGAGAACTCGGCGCTGGTCCCGTCCTGCGCCCGGCTGATGCGCTCGATCAGGCCGCAGGACGCTCCAACCGGCGGACCAAAGGCCCCCGGCGCCCAATCAGGGACGGTACCGACGCCGACCCGGTCCTCCACATGGGTGATCCAGAGGTTCAGCGCGTGGTGGTAATAGAGATAAAGCGACTCAGAGACCTCATCGCGCGACAGCACCTCGGCATAGCTGCCATCCAACCATATCTCCTCAAGAACCACCGGCGTGCCGCTCAGAAACCGCAGACGCCGGATACGGTGCGCGTCCGGTGATACACCAAACGCGGGAAGATCGTCAGGCTTGGGCAACCGGTCGATCGAAAGGATGGTCGCCGTCGGCAGGCCCCCGCCTTCGACCAGCTCGATGCGAAAAAAAGCATAGACACCGCTTGGATTGCCGCTTGCCCGGACATAGTTCCCGGACCCGTGAACACGCTCCAGAAGGCCCTGTTTTTCCAGCTCAGCCAGAGATTTGCGCAACGTCCCGACAGAGATCGAAAGCGAAGCCGCCATATCCCGTTCCGGCGGCAAACGCTCACCATCGCGCAAACGGCCCGAGCCGATGTCACGGATCAGCATTTCGCTGATCTGCAGATAGACGGGCAGGGAACCGGAGGCATTGGTACGCGGCAAGACAGATGTCCAGAAAGGAAAATTGATACAGCATTGATCTACATCAAACGCGATGCTATGCAAGGGAAAAACGTACCGACATGTCAATGCCCGTTAGGAAACGCCCCATCGATGACCATCGTCCCTGTTACCTCCGCCGATCTTGATGCTGCCGAAGTCTCCTGGTTTTCCGCGCTCTGCTCGGACGATTATGAGTATCTGGGTGTGCCGAACGGCGACCTGCGGTCAAGTTGGGAGCATTGTTCGGCCATCCTGAAAGAGGCCGAGGATCAGGGTTTCCGCAACATTCTTTGCCCGTCCTCCTACCAGGTGGGCCAGGATACGCTGACATTCGTGGCTGGCTGCGCACCGATCACTGAAACGATCAACATGCTGGCGGCGATCCGCTGCGGCGAGATGCAACCGATCATGCTGGCGCGCACCGTTGCTACGCTCGACCACATGTTGCGCGGGCGCCTGACACTCAACGTCATTTCTTCCGACTTCCCCGGCCAGAAGGAAGACAGCGCATACCGCTATCGTCGTTCCCGTGAAGTGGTGGAGATTCTGAAGCAGGCCTGGACCCGGGACGAGATCACCTATGACGGCGAGGTCTATCAGTTCGACAAAGTGCCGACGGGTCCGGCCAAACCTTACCAGACCGGTGGGCCGCTGCTCTATTTCGGCGGCTACTCGCCCGATGCGTTGGAGCTGTGCGGTCAGCATTGCGACGTTTATCTGATGTGGCCGGAGCCGAAGGAGCAGCTCGCTGAACGCATGAAAGCGGTGAATGCCGTCGCCGAGCGTTACAACCGTACGCTCGATTATGGCCTGCGGGTTCATGTGATCGTCCGGGACACGGAGCAGGAGGCGCGGGACTATGCCGATCACATCGTCTCCAGACTGGATGACGAATATGGCAAGATCATCCGTGACCGCGCACACGATTCCATCTCGCTCGGCGTGGCCCATCAGGCCAAAGCCCGCGAACTGGCCGACAAGTACGGCTATGTAGAGCCGCATCTATGGACCGGGGTCGGCCGGGCGCGGTCCGGTTGCGGCGCGGCCCTTGTCGGATCAACCGATCAGGTGCTGTCCGAACTGGAAAGCTACCAGAAGATGGGCATGCGGGCGTTCATTCTGTCCGGCTATCCGCACATCGATGAATGCAAGAGCTTCGGCACGCGCGTTCTGCCGCAGATGAAAACTGTCTCCCTGCCACACGCGTATGGCCGTGTACCAAGTGAACTTCCTGCCACACCGCTTGCCGCTGGAGCCCGCACCTGATGGACCGTGTCTCGCTCACGTCTGATCTTGCCGTGTCGCGCATTGTCTACGGCATGTGGCGGATCGGCGATGACAGCGACACATCCCCTGCCCATGTGCAGGCGAAGGTGGAAGCATGCCTGGACCAGGGCATCACCACCATGGATCAGGCCGACATCTATGGCGGCTACACCGCTGAAGCCGTTCTGGGCGCCGCATTCGCCGCTTCGCCCGGCCTGCGTGACAAGGTCGAACTGGTGACCAAATGCGACATCGTCGCGCCGATGGGCCGTTACAGTGCAGCGCGCGTGAAGCACTACAACACCTCGCGCACGCACATTCTGGCATCTGTTGAGCATTCGTTGGTGGATATGAAGACCGACCGGATCGATCTTCTTCTTATTCACCGCCCCGACCCGTTTATGGATCACCACGAAACCGGCAAGGCGCTTGATGAGCTGGTCACGTCCGGCAAGGTGCGTGCTGTCGGCGTGTCCAACTTCAAACTGAACGATTGGACACTGCTTCAATCGGCCATGTCGACCAAGCTTGCCACCAATCAGGTTGAGCTGTCGGTCCTCAATCACACGCCCTTCACCCAGGGTGAGATTCAGTGGATGCAGGAACGCGCCATACCACCCATGGCCTGGTCACCCTTAGGCGGCGGTGATCTGTTCGGCGCAGCAGGCGAGGCTGTGCGCACCGTGCTGCATCGCATCGCCGAACACCAGGATGTGGATGTTGCAGCCGTCGCGGTCGCCTGGCTCCTGGCGCACCCGGCAAACATCATTCCCGTTATGGGCACCAACCAACTGGCCCGCATCCGCACCTTTGACCAGGCCACCCGCGTCCAATTGGACAGGCAGGACTGGTTTGAGATTCTCACCGCCGCCCAAGGGCACGAAGTTCCATAGCGTGCACAAGCGCACGAAGTCCCGTAAGGGACAAAGGAGAAGTACCGTGAACATGCATGCACCCATTCAAAGCTTCGTCCCCGCCGAGGAGAACTCCAAACCGTTGCGCAACGCCTTTTCCCGCTTTGCCACCGGCGTCACGGTGGTTACCGCGATGACCGAAAACGGCCCCGTTGGCATGACGGTAAACAGCTTCTCATCCGTCTCGCTCGATCCGCCGCTCACACTGTGGTCCATCGACCGCAAGTCGAGCCGCTATGATGCGTTCGCCGGCGCCTGGAACACGGCAATCCACGTTCTGGCGGAAAATCAGGAATCGCTATGTCTGGCCTTCGCCAAACGGGCCGATGCGTTTGATATGACGCGGTGGCATCAAGCCGCCAATGGTGTGCCCCTTATCGAGGGGTGTCTCGCCCGGTTCGAGTGCCGGCGCTTTGGCCGCCACGATGCCGGCGACCATACCATTCTGGTTGATCGGGTCATGCACGCGACGGTGCAGGATGGCGATCCGCTCACCTTTTTCCAGGGGCGCTTTGGCGGGTTGGCCGACACGTAAGAGATCATGACCGTCAACCCTCAAAAGACCCGCCAAGAGGTCGAGGCATTGCTGGGAACACCGGTTGCCGGCGCGCGGCTGGCCCCGCCTTCGCTGTCCGATCGTACAGCGTTTGATGGCTGGCATCTCGACAGGCTGTGCTTCGCCGGTTCCGACGATGAGCCCGTTCCCGCCCTGTTTCTACACCCCGCAGACCCGGCTGAGCCTGTTTCCGCCATTCTCTACTGCCATTCCCATGGCAATGCCTATGGCTGCGGCATGGACGAGTTGATGAACGGAATACCGGTCCTGCAAGGTGCATATGGACCGGCGCTCAAGGACAGAGGGTTTGCCTCGCTTTGCATCGAGATGCCGGCTTTCGGCGCACGCCAGGAACCTACGGAAATGGCGCGTGCCAAAAAGCACCTTTGGCACGGTACGACGCTGTTCGGGCAAATGCTGTCGGAATTGGCAGGTGGGATCAATTATCTTGCCGACCACCCCGATGTGGATGAACGGCGCTTGGGAACGCTCGGTTTTTCCATGGGGTCCACCCACAGCTATTGGTTGAGCGCTCTATGTCCATGCATCAAGGCGGCCGTTGCCCTGTGCTCGTTCGCCGATCTGTCCGGTCTGACGCAAACACCAAACCATGACATGCACGGCATCTACATGACGGTGCCCGGCTTTCTGAAAGAGCATTCCACGGGGAGCCTTGCCGGACTGACGGCACCGCGCAGACTGATGATTGGCGTTGGCCTCAACGACTGGTCGACGCCGGAGCTCTGTTTTCACAAAGCACGCGCTGAGTTGGAGGCCGCCTACGAAGCAACGCCTGAGGCCCTGCAATTCCATATCGAGCCCAACAGGGGCCACGTCGAAACGCCGACGATGCGCCAGGCGGCCCTGAGCTTTCTGGAGGCCGCGTTAGGATGAAGGCGGCTCGTCGAAATAGGTGCGGTTTGCGCTGATGAGATCAGACAGCAGATCCAGGATCGAGCGTAAATGATGACGCATCGCCTCTTCAGCCCCGCGGTGGTCGCGATCGAGGATCGCAGCCAGAACGCGGCGATGCTCGTTCAACAGGCGGGTCGTGTGATTGGCTTCATGCAGCGAGAAGGCACGCAGACGGTCAAGCGCCGATTTCTCCTGAAGCAGAAGGCTCTCGGCGCGCGCATAGCCGCTCGCTCGCGCCAGAAGAGCATGAAAAAGATCATCGTGTTTCTGAAACAGGGCATCGTCATCTTCGGCAATGCCGCGTTCCTGCTCCAACAGCGTGTGTTCCAGGGCCTCGACAAGGTCCGGGGCGATGCCGTTCAGACAGAGGTGTCTGACATTGGCAAGCTCAAGCGCTTCACGAACGTACTGTGCCTCACGGATGCGCTGTTCGGAGAGGCGCGAAACATAATTGCCCCGGCTGGGGCGGGTCACGATCAGCCCCTCGGCCCTGAGTTTCTGAAAAGCTTCACGGACGGGGGTCCGGCTGGCACCAAAGCGCAGACCGATCTCCTGCTCGGAAATCAGGCAGCCGGGCGGCAAAGCCGTTGTCAGAATGACATGCTTCAATGCTTCGAAAATCTGGCCGGCCGTCGGCCGGTCAAGGTCAAGCACGGGAAAAGAGAGACGTGCCAGGTCCGGCGTATCGGGCACGTCGGCCTTCGTCGGCGTCTTCTCCAGCATGGTGTGAGCGGGCTCCCTTCCATCACAGGATGCACCCGCTCAACGCAAACTGGCAAGTGCTTCCCCCTAAGTCCTGTATACCGGTATACAGAATTGTTGACAAGCGCCGCTCGACTCGGCAGTGTTCGCCGCAGGGAGTGAAAAATGAACACTGCACACCACGGTCAGAAGACGGTAACCGCGCTGATCGGCACAGGCATGGTCGCGCGCACCCATGTTGTCGCGCTGCTTGCCGCAAAAGATAAAGTGCATCTGAAAGGTGTGAGCGCGCGCAGGCGCGAGCGGGCAGAAGCTTTCGCGGCCGAGTTTGACGGACTGCAGATCTATGCAGATGCCCACGCCATCGCTGCCGACCCGGACATCGATTTCGCCATTCTTGCCACGCCTCCCAACGCCCGGCTTGAGTTGATCAAACCGCTTGTCGAAGCCGGCAAACACATCCTCTTGGAAAAGCCGGTTGCCCGCGACGGGAAAGAGGCCGAAGAGGTCGTGGCCCTGTGCGAATCTGCAGGCGTGACGCTTGGCATTGTCTTCCAGCACCGAATGCGCGAAGCATCCTTGAAGGCATCGGAGATTGTCGGTTCCGGCGCACTTGGCGCACTTGGCGTTGCCGAGATCAACGTGCCCTGGTGGCGCGAACAGGCCTATTATGATGAGCCCGGTCGCGGCACCTATGCCCGCGATGGCGGCGGTGTCCTGATCAGCCAGGCGATCCACACGCTCGACCTAGCACTCAGCCTGACCGGGCCGGTGGCAAGCGTGCAGGCGATGACGGGCACCTCCAGCTTCCACGCCATGGAGTCCGAAGACTTCGCAACCGCCGGTTTACGCTTCGCAAATGGCGCTGTCGGATCGCTGGTCGCCTCCACGGCCAGTTTCCCGGGCGGGGCGGAAACCATCACGCTGCATTTTGAGAAAGCAAGCCTGCATCTCGGCTCGGGTGTTCTGACCGTTTCCTGGCGTGACGGCAAAACCGAAGTCTTCGGTGCCTCGGCCGCCACGGGCGGTGGCGCCGACCCGATGGCGTTCACCCATGAATGGCATCAAGGCATCATCGAAGATTTTGCCGATGCCATCGCGCAGGGCCGCGACCCTGTTGTCAGCGGTCGCGCTGCTCTTACCTCACACGCACTGATCGATGCCATCACCCGGTCTTCCAAAGAGGGCCGCACCATAGAGGTTGCTTTATGACCAAGCCGCTCACCATCGCCGCCCTTGGCATCGACCACCGCCACATTTTCGGCATGGCGGGCAACATGCAGGACGTTGGCGCGCATTTCTCGGCCTGGTGGACGGATGGGTCGCCGGAAACGGAAGAGGGCTTCATCAAGCGCTTCCCCGATGTGCCGAGAAAGGCGACCAAGGAAGAAATCCTGGCCGATCCGGACATCGATTTGATCCTGACCTCCGCGATCCCATCGGATAGGCCATCGCTTGCCATCGCGGCGATGGAAGCGGGCAAGGATGTGATGGTCGACAAGCCCGGTTGCACGACGCTGGAGCAGCTCGATGCCATCAAGGCATGTGTTGAAAAAACAGGCCGTATCTGGTCTGTCGACTTCTCCGAACGCTTCGAAGTCCCGGCTGTCACCAAAGCCGCTGAACTGGTGCAGTCCGGTGCGATCGGAAGAGTGGTTCAGACCCTCGGCATGGGCCCGCACCGGCTGAACCGGCCGACCAGACCCGGCTGGTTTTTTGAGCGCGAGGCCTATGGCGGCATTCTCACCGACATTGCCAGCCACCAGATCGACCAGTTTCTTTTCTTCACCGGTTCGACCGACGCGGACATCACGATGGCCAACGTGGCCAACTATGCCAATCCGAACGATCCGGGCCTGCAGGATTTCGGCGAGTTGGCGCTGAAAAGCGACAAAGGCCACGGCTATGTCCGCGTCGACTGGTACACACCCGACGCGCTGCCGACCTGGGGTGACGGACGTCTGACGATCCTGGGCACGGAAGGCTACATCGAGCTGCGAAAATATGTCGATGTGAACGGTGTCGACGGCACCGATCATCTGATTCTGGTGAATGGCGAGCGTTGCGAAAAAATTCAGTGCTCCGATGCTGGCCTGCCTTACTTCGCCAATCTCGCCCACGACATCGCAAACCGCACCGAAACGGCCATGCCTCAGGCCCACGCCTTCAAGGTGATGGAGCTCGGCATCAAGGCACAGATGATGGCAGAAGGACGCAACCTGTGATCAATGTGGCCATCATCGGCGTTGGTATCGGCGCGCAGCATCTCAAGGGTTATCGCGCCCTGCCTGACATGTACGCCGTCAAGGCACTGTGCGACCTCGATCTGGATCGCGCCCGCAATGTTGCCGATGGCGATACGACCATCGCTTTGCACGAAACCAGCAAAGCGGTTCTGGACGATCCGGACATCGACATCATCGACATCTGCCTGCCGCCGCAGCTGCATTTCGATGAAGCGCTCTCGGCACTGGCGGCAGGCAAACACGTTGTCTGTGAAAAACCGCTGGTCAGTTCGGTCCTGGAAGCGGATGTTCTGATCGATACAGCAACGCGGGCAAACCTCAGCGTATTTCCGGTGTTTCAATACCGTTACGGTCATGGGTTAAACCAGCTTCAGGCACTGGTTGATGCAGGGCTGGCGGGCAAACCCTATGCCGCAAGTCTTGAAACCCATTGGAACCGCGATGCGGCCTACTACGCCGTTCCCTGGCGCGGAACCTGGGCCGGCGAGGCGGGCGGAGCGGTGCTCGGTCACGCGATCCACAATCATGACCTTCTGACCAGTGTCATGGGACCGATCAAGGCGCTCTCGGCCATCACCGCGACACGGGTGAACGACATTGAAGTGGAAGACTGCGCATCGATCAGCTTCCAGATGGAGTCCGGCGCACTCGCCACATCCTCCATAACGCTCGGAGCGGGCGACGACACCAGCCGTCTGCGCTTCATGTTCGAAGGATTCACGGCGACCAGCGGAACCGAACCCTACGCTCCGGGCGAAGACGAATGGACCTTCACAGCCCGCGCTCCGACCGAACAGGCACAGATCGATGCGGTGCTGGCGAACCTTAAACCGGCCCATCAAGGCTATGCGGGCTTTTTCGCCGCAATTGCATCAGCCCTTGACGGCAACCCCGGTCGTGAAGTCACACTGGCGGATGGACGCCGGTCA
This sequence comes from Cohaesibacteraceae bacterium, assembly GCA_028281795.1. GTDB lineage: Bacteria > Pseudomonadota > Alphaproteobacteria > Rhizobiales > MH13 > MH13. The sequence continues at coordinate 9,745 of JANQJE010000106.1, forward strand.
ATCGAACTTGTCACGGCGGTCTATCAAGCCGCACGGGATGGCAAGCGCGTGGCTCTGCCTCTTGGAAAGGAAGCCGCGTATTACAAAGGATGGCAGCCTTAGACCCAACAAAAGGGCCCAACCAAACAACGAAGAAAAGACCAAAGGGAGAAGACCGAATGAAAAAGACAATCACCACAACCGCAGCTCTTGCTGCGCTGCTCGTTGGTGGAACCGCACTGGTTCCAGCCTCGGCCTCAGCACAGGAAATTCGCTTCATGTGCTCGTCCGATGGCAATGAGTGCGACTCCATCGAAGGCATTCTGGCCGGCTTCGAAGCTGCCAACCCGGGCGTCGACGTCATCGTCGATGTCGTGCCCTACCAGGCAATCCTGGAAAACCTGCCGATTCAGCTTGCTGCGGGCAGCGGCCCGGACATCGCAAAAGTCACCGACCTAGGTGGTCTGCACGAATTCTATCTCGACCTGTCGCCCTATGTGGATCGCGACTATTGGGAAGAAAGCTTCGGCGGCACCCTGGACTGGTACCGTGGCGGTCCGGACGATGATGGCATCTATGGCATGCATTCGCAGCTGACCATCACCGGTGCTTACATCAACCGCACGCTGTTCGATCAGGCAGGTGTCGAGGTTCCTGGCCCTGAGGCCACCTGGGATGAGTGGGCCGAAGCCTCACGAGCTGTTGCAGAAGCAACCGGAACGGCGTTCCCGATGGCAATGGACCGCTCCGGTCACCGCATCGCAGGCCCTGCCATCTCTTACGGCGCCTCTCTGTTCAACGCCGACGGCGAACCCATTCTCGTGGACGATGGTTTCACCGCTTACGTCCAACAGTTCGTTGACTGGCATGAAGACGGTACCATGGCGCGCGACGTCTGGGCCGGTCAGGGCGGCGCAAGCTACCAGGACGCCGGTCAAGAGTTCCTCAATGGCGATCTGGTCTATTACTATTCCGGAAGCTGGCAGGTTGGCCGGTTCGATGAGCAGATCGGCGATTTCTTCGACTGGCAGGTTGTCGGTTCGCCATGCGGAACCGGTGGTTGCACGGGTATGCCGGGTGGGGCCGGTGTTGTCGGCTTCAACGACACTGAACATCCGGAGATCGTGGCAGCCATCATCGACTACATGGCGCAACAGGAAAACTACGCCCGTCTGACGGCTGAAACCCGCAACATCCCGGCCCACGCCGCCGTTGCATCATCAGGTGTTGAGTATCAGGACGCATCGGGGCCGGCCGCAGCCGCTCTCAACGCCTGGGCTGCCCAGGTGCCGTCCATCTCCCCTGTCGCTTTCCAGTACCAGGGTTATGCCGGCAACCGCGCAATGTTCAACATCACCGTGCAGCGCGTCACGCAGGCGATCGTTGGCGAGTTGAGTGTTGAGGAGGCGATGGAACGCGCCAAGACCGATCTCGCCGAAGTGATGGCTGAAACGACCCAATAAGGCGCAAGCCTGAAAAGAACCTGCGCGTGGCGCCACAAAGGTGCCGCGCGTAGTCCGGTCTAACGGTTCACCGGGGGGAGAACATGTTACAGATCATTTCTCCGATGATGCGCATCATCGAGATTCCGATGCAGTATGCGCAGCGCAAGTTCGGCATTCAAAGACTTGCCTGGATTTTCCTGCTGCCCAATCTCATTCTGTTTGGCCTGTTTGCCTTCCTTCCGGTCATTCTGAACTTCGTTTACGCCCTGACCGGCGGCGACAATGTTCTCTTGAACGCCCGCCCTTTCGTCGGCGGCGCCAACTTCGACACACTGACGGCCTGCGCCAGCTATTTCGACCCCAACAGCTGCGAGAGAGACTTTTTCTGGCGTGCCATTCACAACACTATTCTTTTCGTCACCCTTCAGGTCGGTTTCATGGTCGGCTTTTCGCTGCTGACCGCTCTGATCCTGAACCGTGACATCCGGGCCCGCGGCTTTTTCCGTTCGGTCTTTTTCTTCCCGGTGCTCTTGTCACCCGTCGTTGTCGCGCTGATCTGGAAATGGATTCTGCAACGCAACGGCGTTCTCAATGCCGGTCTCGACGCGATGGGTCTGGAAACACATGTCTGGCTGCTCGACCGCACCTGGGCCTTCGCCTGGTCCGTCTTCCTGACTGTCTGGGCTCATATGGGTTTCTACACGCTCATTCTTCTGGCCGGGCTGCAGGCCATCCCACGCGATGTCTATGAAGCCGCTTTGATGGACCGCGCGTCGCCATGGCGCGCCTTCACCAAGATCACGATGCCCTTGCTGGCACCAACCATGCTGGTGGTGCTGGTTCTGGCGCTGATCCGCTCCGTCCAGACCTTTGATGAAATTTTCGCCTTCACCGGCGGCGGCCCGGGTTCGGCCACAACCTTCATCATTCAGTACATCTACCAGACCGGGTTTGCCGGTGCACCGCGCCTGTTCGGACTCGCCTCGGCGGCGTCGATCATGCTCGCCTTTGTCCTTGTGGTGCTCACCGGGATTCAACTGTGGATCAACCGGAGGAACGTCGATGGGTAGAGCCATAGCTTTCATGACCCGCACGCGCGGCGGGCGCGGTCAGATGGATTGGACCGACTGGGTCTCCTACGGCTATCTGTTTCTCGGCGTTCTGCTGATGTTTGGGCCGGTCGTCTGGCTGCTTCTGTCGTCCTTCAAGACCGAAGCCGACATCCAGCGCTATCCGCCGACCTTCCTGCCCTATCAGCAACAGACAGTTGTGGTGGATGGCCACGACAGCCCGCTGCCGCTGTTCGAGATCATCGGTGGCGAACATGAGGGCCGCACACTGGCGCAGCTGCGCCGTGTTGGTCTCGTGGCCCAGATGATCGATCCCGCCAATCCGGACGAACGCCTGCGTATCGACGTTGCGGACCGTCAACCGGTGGAACGGTTTGCCTTGGCGACGGAGAACTACACCGAACTGTTCGAGCGTTTCAATTTCCTGAGGTTCTTCTTCAACTCCACCTTCATCACGGTGGTCGCCACGGCGATCATGCTGCTGGTCAATTCGATGGCCGCTTTTGCCCTGTCGAAATACCGGTTCAGGGGACGCACCACGGTGCTCCTGCTGGTTATCGGCACATTGATGATCCCGCAAACGGTTGTGCTCGTGCCACTGTTCCTGATCACCAAGGAACTGGGCATGCTGAACTCGCTGTGGGGCGTCATCATCCCCGGTGCGGCCACACCGACAGGCGTGTTCCTGCTGCGCCAGTACATGGTCACCATCCCCGATGAAATTCTTGATGCAGCGCGTATGGACAAAGCGTCGGAATGGAAGATTTTCTGGCGCATCATCCTGCCCCTGTCCGCACCGGCGATAGCCGTTCTGGCGATCCTTGCCATCATGTGGCGCTGGAATGATTTCCTGTGGCCGCTGATCGTGCTGTCAGAGACGGACAATTTCACGCTGCAACTGGCGCTGAACTCCTTCCAGGGCGAGATGCAGACCGAGTGGTCGAATCTGCTGGCCATGACTGTTCTGACACTGCTGCCGATCGCTCTGGTGTTCATGTTCCTGCAGAAATACATCGCCACGGGCATCGCCAACACAGGCGGAAAATGACCGATGGCAAACACCGACAGAGACCGGGGAAACCGGCAAGGGTCAATGGGGGAATGAATGGCAAGTGTTGAACTGAAAGACCTGCGCAAGGCGTATGGCGAAGCCGAAGTGATCCGCGGCGTTGATATGCAGATAGATCATGGCGACTTCTGTGTGTTTGTAGGCCCGTCGGGATGCGGAAAATCCACACTTCTTCGGATGATATCCGGCCTTGAGCCCATAACCTCCGGCGACATCGAGATTGAAGGCGACGTCGTCAACCATATCCCCGCCGCGGATCGCGGTCTGGCGATGGTGTTCCAGTCTTATGCGCTCTACCCGCATATGACCGTGCGGCAGAACCTGTCCTTCGGGTTGGAAAACATCAACACACCAAAAGCGGAAATCGCGACCAAGATCCAAGCCGTGGCATCGATGCTGCAGGTCGACATGCTGCTCGACCGAGGCCACCTGCATGTGAATGACGCCCGAGGGATCGGGGCGCAGTTCGTTGGGCCGCACTCCCAATGTGACCTTCTGTCCGGCCTGATGGGTGAAGCCGTTTTCGGGAAGCTGTATTTCTTCGCCCGTGTCCAATGTCATCTTCTTGCGCTCCGATCCGTCGATAGCGCCCGTCATGAAGTTCATCTTCGGTGAGCCGATGAAGCCGGCCACGAAGATGTTCTGCGGTGTGTTGTAAAGATCGAGCGGCCTGCCGAACTGTTCCAGGACGCCAAGGCGCAGAACTGCTATCTTGTCGGCCATGGTCATGGCTTCCACTTGATCGTGCGTCACGTAGATCATGGTGTTGCCGAGGCGCTTGTGGAGCGAGGAAATCTCGCCGCGCATGTCCACGCGCAATTCAGCATCCAGATTGGACAGCGGCTCGTCGAACAGGAACACACGCGGTTCGCGCACAACCGCACGGCCGATGGCGACACGCTGGCGCTGGCCGCC
>JANQJE010000197.1 GCA_028281795.1 Cohaesibacteraceae bacterium
ACTATGCGCGGCCCGGCTTTCGCCCGCATAAACTGACCTACTGCGATCTGCCGTCTTTCGAAGGATCAAAACTCAAGCATGGTATTTTGGGTGGAGCAGGGATCGGCGTTTCGTCGCGTTCCCGTCATCCAGACCAGGCGCAGGACTTCGCTCGCTGGGTTGCATCCGAGCCGGTTCAATCCGGGGTCTATCTGGAGAATGAAGGGCAGCCCGCCCATCGGCAAACCTGGTACAAAAAGGCCAGCGACCCGTCTTATGCAGGGTTCTTAAACGGTGCACGCCGCACGATGGAAAACGCCTGGACCCGTCCACGCGATGTCTGGTTCCTTGGTTTCGTCGATGAGGTGTGCGCGATCTTTCCTGCCTTCTTCAGCAAAGACCGCAGCGAGCAGGCGATGTTGGATGAGATCAACGCGCTCTACCGGCACCACAGCGCTTTGGAGGTTGTTTCATGAGGCATGTTGTCATCACAGGCGGCAACAAAGGGCTTGGGCTGGCCCAAACGGAAGCCTTCTTGGACCAGGGCTGGACCGTCCATGTCGTCGCCCGGACACCAGGAGATCTGGATCTGTCGATTGATCGCATCGTCTTCCATGAGCATGATCTAAGCGACTGGAAGGATGTCAGTTATCTTGACCGGCTGCACGCAGATGCAGGCGGACTCGATGCTCTGGTGAACAATGCGGGCGTTCATCTCAAGCAGGCTGTTTGGGATGTTGCGCCGGACGATCTGGATCGTGTGCTTGATATCAACGTGAAGGCCATGTTTCTGGCCTGTGGGCGGTATGCCCAGCTTCAGGCGGGCAGAGGCGGTTCGATCGTCAATATCTCGTCGATGGGAGGCTTGATGGCCCTGCCGTCTGCAGCCGCCTATGTCACGGCCAAAACAGCGGTGATCGGCCTGACGCGGTCGGTGGCTGTGGATGCGGCCGAGCGTGGCATTCGCTGCAATGCCGTCTGTCCGGGCTTCATTGATACGGACATGACCCGTGCGGTTCTCGCCAAGGATCCTGCCCGGCGCGACAAGATCGAAGGCCGTATTCCAACCCGTGCGTTCGGAACGCCCCAGAACGTGGCCGATGCTGTGTTCTTTCTTGCCAGTGATTCAGCCGCTTACATCAACGGTGTGGCTTTGCCCGTCGACGGCGGCTACGCGATAGGGTTTTAGCGATGACGTATGTGCGTTCGGTTCTGACGGCGGCGAAAACCATTGCCATTGAGCAGGCGGAGATGCCGGTAACTATCGAGCCGGGTTGGGTGCGTTTGCGGCTTGCGACCGCGAGCATTTGCGGCACCGATATGCATTACTTCCGGCACTTCGCGAATGCCGGTTTCCAACTTGATTATCCTGTTACGCTTGGCCACGAGGCGTGCGCTTATGTGGAAGACGCCAACGGCAGTGCGCTCATGCCGGGCCAGCTGGTGGCGATCAACCCGGTGATCGCATGCGGGGTCTGCGAGAAATGCCTGGCTGGCGATATCAATATGTGCGCCACCAAGCGGTTTCCCGGATCGGCGACGACCAAACCCCATATCGATGGCTTCTTTCGTCAGACATTTGATTTTCCTGCCAAATGTCTGACAGCCCTGCCTGAGGGCATCGATACCGACCATCTGACGTTTGCCGAACCGCTGTCTTGTGCGATGCATGCAGTGAACAAGGCACAGGTCACAACAGGCGACAAAGTTCTGGTCACAGGGTGCGGGCCGATGGGACTCCTGGCTGTTGTTGCCGCCGTTGCAAAAGGCGCCAGTGTCGATGTGACCGACATTAAGCGTGCCGCGACGCAGGCCGCTTTGGCCGTTGGTGCCAAGGCTGCCTATGTCGCCGGTGAGGACGACATGGGCCAGCTGGCAAACCGGTATGATGTGGTCATCGAAGCCAGCGGCTCGCCGCATGGGTACAACCAAGCGCTGGATGCCTGCCGCAAGCAGGGCACGGTTTCCATCTTATCTCTGATTCAGCCGAGCGCCGTGCCCATCGACCTGCACCTTGTCGCCTTGAAAGAAATCCACTGTGTGGGAAGCATTCTTTACACAAGCGAGTTCGCGGACGCGGTGGCACTTGTTCGCAGCCGGACCGTTGATTTTGAGGCGATCATCGCGGGGCGTTTCCATGTGGCAGAGACGCAGCAGGCGTGTGAACTCATGGCGTCCGGAGCGGCCATTGGGAAGGTGTTGATCAAGCCCGAATAGAAATCGTTCCTTGGCAACGGTCCTCTTTGCCAAGGGCACGAATTCAAACAGCGGACTTTCCGATTATCTCACTCAAACGACGGGAACGTGGGAGTTTGAGATCTTGGGTTTATGTCGCCGGTGGAAAGCCCGATCAACGTTGGATAAATTGTGACCAGCCCGATCTGATTGGTTTAGTTTGAATGTTAGTGGATCACTAGGTGGTCACTCCAGTACATAGATTTTTCTAAGTGCACTGATAGCGCCAAAACACCAGATCTGAAGCAATGGTGACTAGTCCGAAGCCCGTTCCCTTTTTTACTTCTCTAATTTCTTGATAATTCGACAATATTTCGGTTATGCTTATTTGCGGGCGACAATATGGTGGATTTTGGGGTGCTTCATGAAAATCTTCCCGCTTACTTTGGGTCCTATTGTTGGTTGGACGCAGGGTTCTTCTTGCCGTGTTTGGGGGAGGGGTTCTGAAGGAAAATCAGAGAAGCGATGCTTTGGTATTGCTAGGTACAGAAAGATAGGAAACACCAAGTTTGGTAAACCCCAGATTTGCAAAATGCGACCAGCTTTCGATTTTACAGGCGTGATCGACTTCGAAGGATTGGCTCTTGGTACCCGCTATGAATTTCAGTTTGGTTTCCTCAATAGGGACGTTGAACAAAAAGACATCGACCTATCCCGCGACTATGACTGGTCAGATGCAACGATCGGTTCGTTTATCACAGATGACGAGAATAAAGCTGATGAAACCAACTTCGTTTTTGGTTCGTGCAGATATCTGCTGAAACTGTTTGGTGGAAGTTTTTTCGACAAACGGGGTGACAAGGTCTTCAGGTCAATCAACCGACAAATTTCTAGGGGTGCCAAAACTGATTTCATGCTCATGGTTGGCGACCAGATATACGCTGACGATCTAAACGTCTTTTTGCCAGACCAAAGTCTATCGGAGTTCTTCTCAAGATATCAGGACGTGTTTGGACAGGAACATGTGCGAGAGATGATGGCTAATCTTCCGACCTACATGATCCTGGACGACCATGAAATCAAAGACAATTGGTCCAACGATGATCGAGCATCCCACCCTCATTTATATGCCGCTGCAATGCATGCTTATCAGTCGTACCAAATGGTCCATGGTCCAGCTTTTAGGCCACGCAATCAAGGCAATCGATCAGAGATACCGGACCGTATTTGGTTTGACTACAAAAGTGGCATTTCGGCTTTTTTTGTTCTCGACACGCGTACGGAGCGCACGAAATCTAGTTTACCGCCAGAAATGATCAGCCGAACCCAAATGAACGAGCTCAAGGTATGGCTGAACTCAGCCAAGAATCGGACGAAACCGAAATTCGTTGTAAGTTCAGTTCCAATGTTCCCAGATGGCCACGAACTAAATCGGGACAAATGGCAGGGCTACGACGAACAACGAAGAGAAATTTTGGATTTCATACGCGAGCGAAATATCCGCAAAGTGGTCTTCTTGTCCGGGGATATCCATTGTTCGCTGTCTGCTCAGTTAAAATGCTCAAATGACGACGATTTTGTTGTAACTTCTATCGTTTCGTCCTCGTTGTTTTGGCCATATCCGCAGGGACAAGCTTCTTCTTACAAGCTCAGCGGTACGCTTACCGAAAGCAATGGCGTAATCTACACAGTCGAAAATGCAAACGATGTTTTTTCAAAAGATAATTTTTCAAGGGTTAACGTCAAAGGTGATAAGCTCACTTTGAAAGTTTTTGACCGCAAAGGTAAAGAACTTTCGAGGAAGGCCATAGAGTACCGAATATAGCCTTTGATGGTGGTTGTTGTCGCACAACGATTACCCGTGTGGTTGGGCTCCAGTTATAATGGCTTTGAAGTGTGAATTCAGCTCCTTCGCGGCAACGGCAGCTTTCAAGAAGTCATAGATAATCGTTCACCTGTGAGACGCTGTAAGAATAAAGATCGCTACCGAGCACATGGTTCCTTACGAGGTTGAATGATCGCCTCATTATGGGCTGGGGGGCGCCTCATTGTCACACCATGTGATCATGAAACATCGTCACACCATGTCATTTGGATCTCTTGAGCAAATCCAGCATTCATCGCGTCAAAAAATGCTGCTTCTCAAACAGCAAGTTACTGTTTTCAATTACGTTTTTTGACACACCAAGAGCTTAAGTTTGCTGGAAATGCCCTAGTAGGATGTGGCGCCGGCATCCAGCGGTAGAATGGTCCCGGTCATGCGCTTTGATGCAGGCGAAGCGAGATAAAGCGCAAGTTCGGCCACATCCTGTGGTTTGCAGGGGCCGAGAAGCATCTTCTGGTAAATCGGGTTGTCTGGTTTGATCAGCGCGGCAACGCGCTCTGTGAGCACAACGCCCGGCGCCATGGCGTTAACGCGGATATTGTCGCCTGCCCACTGCATGGCCATAGCCCGTGTCAGGGACAGTACCCCGCCTTTTGAAGCGGTGTAAGCGTCCGCCCCCGCCGTGCCGATGAGCGCACGCAGCGACGAAATGTTGATGATGGAACCACAACCGGCGCGCTGCATGTGCGGAATGGCGTTGCGGCAGCACAAAAGCGTGCCGAAGAGATCGACACGGATTGTCCGCCAGAATTCATCGAGATCGAGGTCGACCACCGACCCGTCCCGGCCGGAGCCGCCACCTGCGTTGTTGAACAGGATATCAAGCCTGCCGGTTGCCGATATGGCCTTGTCCATCATTGCCTGAACGCTGGGTTCGTCGCTCACATCGCCCTGAACAGGTGTCGCCTGGCCTCCCTCGCTTTTGATCACCTCTACAGCCTTGTTTGCGCGCTCTTCGACAATGTCCGCGACCATGACGTGGGCGCCGTGCGCTGCAAACAGTTGTGCCGAGGCAAGGCCGATCCCATCGCCGGCGCCGGTGATAAGGGCTGTCATACCAGCCAGTTGGTTCGTCATGGTTTGGTTCCGATCTTCACGCCGCCAATCGCCTGCTCGGTCGGCAGAACTTCGATTGTGGCGATGTTGACATGAGGCGGAGCACTGAGCGCGAACGCGACTATGTCGGCAACGTCACGCGGTTCGAGAGCTTTGAAGGATGCGTGCTCGAGATTGTTGGGCTCGATGTTTCCGGTGCGTGCATCGTAAAACTCCGACTCCACGCGCCCGGGGCAGATTTCAGTGATCCGGATGCCCGTGCCCACCAGTTCAAAGCGCAGATTCTGCGAAAAACGGTGAATGGCGGCTTTGCCCGCGCCATAGACCGAAGAGACAAGCGTGTGCAGACCGGCTATCGACCCGATGGACACGATGTGCCCCGTGCCACGCGCTTTCATGCCGGTCAGAGCCATGCGGGTAAGCTGTGCCGGTGCTGTGACGTTCACCGCAAAAGCGCGCGCAATATCGTTGGGTTCGGCTGTCTCCAGCCCGGAGATGGCCAGACCGATACCGGCGTTGTTGATCAGAATATCAGGTTGAGACTGTTCGACGATGTCTTGCATCCGTGTCACATCGGTCACGTCGCCCTGGGCCGGTACGCATCCGGTTTGCGACGCCAGGTCATCAAGACGTTCCTTGCGGCGTCCAACGGCGGTCACCGAGTACCCATCGGCGGACAAACGTTCGACGATGGCCTTGCCGATGCCTGCCGTCGCGCCTGTAACCAGTGCGCGCTTCATCCTTTTACGGCCCCTGCCGTCATGCCGGCGATAATCTGACGTGCGGCGAAGAAGGTGAACAGAAGCGGCGGTATCACGATCAGTGTGCCCATTGCCATGATGCGCCCCCATTCGACGCCGGTATCGGTGATAAAACCGGCTGCGCCCACAGGGAGGGTGCGGGTGCTGCGGCCCGTCAGGAGCAGCGCCAGAATGAATTCGTTCCACGCGATGCGGAACGTAAAAATGCCTGCAACAGCATACCCCGACTTCATCAGGGGAAGGAGCACCCGGAAGAAGACCTGCAACGGGCTTGCGCCATCCACGATGGCCGCTTCTTCGAGTTCGACCGGAATCTGCTTGTAGAAGCCGAACAGCAGCCAAACTGCAAAAGGAAGGTTGAGCGCGGTATAGAAGAAGATGAGGACAGCCAGATCGTTATCGAGGCTGAACTGGATGACCATCGCAAAGGCCGGCACGGCAAGAACAGCCGGTGGGACCATACGGACGAGAAGTGTCGCGTTGGCGGTGAACATGCGGCCGCGGAAGTCTGTGCGGGCCAGCGCGTAGGCGCACAGGCCACCGAAGAGCAGCGTGAGAACGGTCGAGATCGTGCCGACAATAATGGAGTTCCAAAGATAGGTGTCGAAACGCCCACGCGTCAGAATGAACTCGTAATTGTCGAGCGTCGGTACGAAGAAGAACCAGACAGGGTCACGGCTTTGGACCACGACATCGGGCTTGAAGCCTGTAGCGATCATGATCCAGATCGGCGCCAGGGTGATCAGCGCCAGGAGCACCAGTGCGGCGTAATGGCTGTAGATGCTTACAGGGCTGTTGATGCGTTTTTGCGCCATCAGATATCCGCCTTGTCTTTCATCGGATTGCCCAGTTTCAAAATGGCCAGGCTGAGAAGGAACACGATCAGAATGAGCAGAACCGAAATCGCCGATGCGTAGCCAAGCTGCTGGGTGGTGAAGGCCCGGTTGTAGATGTGCAGCGAGAGCACCTCCGTGGCGCGGCCCGGTCCACCTCCTGTCATGATGAACATGACTTCCAGCGCGCGGAACACATCGATAAGGCGCAGAAGCAGCGCGATGATGAGGATCGATTTGATCATCGGCAGTTTGACGAAAAAGATGTGCTGCCACCAGTTGGCACCGTCGATCTTGCTTGCCTCAAGCACCTCGGACGGCAACGCCTGCAATCCGGCGATGACAATGATGAAAATGAACGGTGTCCACTGCCAGATATCGGTGAAAACCATGGCAAAGAAGGCAAGCTGGGCGTCACCGAGCCAGACTTGAGGCTCGATGCCGAGATAGCCCAGATAGTAGTTGATCCAGCCGATGCGTGCGTCGAACAGGTAGCGCCAGATCAGGCCGACCACGACGGGTGAGACCATCAGGGGCAGAATGAAGATCGTGCGGAAGACCGATGCGCCGCGGATGGGTTTCTCCAGCAACAGCGCCAGCGAGACGCCGAGGAACATTTCAATCGTGATTGTCCAGAATCCGAAACGCAGCGTGACCCACAGCGATTCCAGCACCGCCTCATCGGACATCATGCGAATGAAATGGGCGAAGCCGACAAACGGCGCATCGTCGATATCGGTGCCGATCTTCCAGTCGAAGAAACTCAGATAGAACGCCTGAAGGACGGGATAGACGAGGCCCGCGAACATGACAGCGACGGCCGGCAGTATGAAGAAGTAAGGCCCGAGCTTCTGCATGCTCAGCGCCGAGGGAGGGCGTGAGGCAGGCCTGGATGGGGTCACAGACTGTTGAGTAGCGGTCAAAACGGAGCCTTTCGAGACCACATTTGTTGGCTTGCCGGGTCTTTGCCTGACCCAAGGGGTAGCGCGGGATGATCAGGGGCGGATGGTTGCCGCCCCTGATGGTTGTCGTTGATGTGCTTTACTGGGCGGCCCGGTAGTCAGCCCAGACGTAGTAGCCCTCGCGTTCCATGATGGCGCGGATTTGCTCGTTCGCTGCGTCCATGATGGGTTGAACCGGGTCATCGGTGGTGATCACTTGGGTCAGGGCCTGCCCAAGCACGTCGATGTTCAGCTCGTTCCATTCAGGGATCAGCGGACGCCAGTTGGGGTCCGCGCAGGGAAGTTGCTCTGCAACGACAGGGAACTCCGTGAACCGCTCGGCAAATGCAGGGTCCTGCAATGTGGAGATGCGGATGGGATCGCCGCCCAGTTCGACCATCCGGCGGTCACCCTGACGCGATGTCAGGTATTGGATGAACAGGAAGGCCGCTTCCTGGTTCTGTGAGTTGGCCGGAATACCCAGGGCAAAGCCACCGGTTTCCGCTCCGCAGCGCGATCCAACGGGGTGCAGCGCATATCCGACATTGCCGTCAATGGTCGACAGGTCAGGATTGCGGGACATGGCAGCAATTTTGAGTGTGTCCAGGTGCATGGCAGCCTCACCTTGCAGGAAGGCTGCCGCGGCCTCGCCGAAACCGAAGGTTGGGATGCCCACCGGCCCGGTTCGCACCACCTCGCGCAGAAACTCGGCTGCTTCGACGGCTTCGGGTGAGTTCACGACCGGGTTCCACTGGTCGTCGAAAACACGCCCGCCAAGCGGTGCCAGGTGGAACAGCCATGCGGCTGTGACCTGGTGCCCGGTGGTGCCGCGCGATGTGAGGGCCGGAATGCCCAAATCGTGCAGTTGCTGCATGACGGCGCGCAGTTCGTCATACGTCTCGGGAATCTCGATGCCGTGCTCGTCAAAGATGTCCTGCCGATAGGCCAGGATCGAGGTCTCTGCCCCAAAAGGGATGCCATAGAGTGCGCCAGAGGGGCCCGGAAGATAGCCGAGATCGCCACCGACAACGCCGCCATTTTGCAGATAGGCGTCGGCGATGTCGTCGATGTCGTACATCGGGTCGACAAGGCTCGCATCGGTGAAGAACTGCGACAGCGGCGTGAGAAGACCTTTGTTGACGTATTCGCCCTTCCACATGACGACCCAACTGACCACATCGTAGTCGCCTTCGGGTTTCGACATTTCGAGCAACTGCCGGTCGCGAAGTGCGAGATACTGAAGGGCATCAACCTCGACGTTGATTCCGGTTTCTTCAATGAACTCTTCGACCAGCTCTTCCGCAGCGTTGAAATGCGCGAGCGCAGGCCAGCTGACTACGATCGTGGTCCCTTCAAATTCAGCGTACGGATTGGCGTGCGCGGCCGAGGCCAGCAATATCGCCGTCAGTCCGGTCGCAACGGACCTCAGTGTTTTATAGGCCATCTTGGTTTCCTCCCTGAGATGGTTCGTGGGTTGAACTAAAAAACGGCATCGCCTGTTTTCTTGTCGAACAGGTAGATGCGGCTGGTATCGAAGCGGTAGGAGCCGCTTGTGAGAGGCGCGCTGTCGGGGCCCACTTCAATGGCGGCTGTGATGGGGGTCTCGCCGATGTGCGCGGCGAGGAACTGACTGGAGCCGATGTATTCGGCCACCGTGACACCAAGTTCGACGGTGGCGAACTGGGATTCTTCGGTGCCGCCTGCGTTATCGGCGGCAAAGTGCTCGGGGCGAAGACCCACTGTTATCCGCTCGTCGTTCAGCGCCCTTGCCGGAGCGTGCAGACGGGCGGGCAGGGGAAGATCGAACCCTTCACCGCGAACGCTTAGGCCGCCTTCATCAACGAGAACGCCTTCCAGAAAGTTCATGGAGGGAGACCCCATAAAGCCGGCGACAAACCTGTTCACCGGTTTGTTGTAGACTTCGCGCGGATTGCCGACCTGCTGGACGAGGCCCTTGTCCATGACCACGATACGGTCGGCCATCGTCATGGCCTCGATCTGGTCATGGGTCACATACACCATGGTTCGCTTCAGCCTTTTATGCAGGATTGCCAGTTCGGTCCGCATGGTTGAGCGCAGTTTGGCGTCGAGATTGGACAGTGGCTCATCGAACAGGAAGCAATAGGCATCGCGCACGATGGCGCGGCCCATGGCGACCCTTTGGCGCTGACCGCCAGACAGATCCTTGGGTTTGCGGTGCAGGTAATCGGTCAGCTCAAGCATTTCTGCAGCGACACGGACGCGTTCCTGGACTTCCGCCTTGGGGCGCCCGGCAAGGCGCAGCGCAAACGACATGTTGCCTGCAACATTCATGTGCGGGTAGAGCGCGTAGGACTGGAACACCATGGCAATGTCCCTTTCCTTGGGCACTGCCCACGTGACTTCCCGCCCGCCAATATGGATCTCTCCGCCACTCACGGGCTCAAGGCCTGCGATCATGCGTAAGGTCGTTGATTTGCCGCAGCCCGAAGGACCGACGATCACCACGAACTCACCTTCATCGAACGACAGGTCGAGTGCGGGGATAACGTTGACGGAGCCGTAGGATTTGCTGACGCCTATCAGTTGCACGCCGCTCATGCGTCTCTTGCTCCCGTTGAACGGTAGGGAACCCGGAT
>JANQJE010000217.1 GCA_028281795.1 Cohaesibacteraceae bacterium
ATCAGGTGTTTGCCACACAGAGCTTTCGCTACAATGGCCGCACCTACCGTAACCACAACCGCCTGCTCGGTTCTGTTCGCGGCGTTGACGGTATCAAGACCGGGTACATCCGGGCTTCCGGGTTCAATCTTTTGTCCTCTGTGAACGATGGCGGCCGTCATATCGTCGCAGTTGTCATGGGCGGGCGTACCGGCGCCAGCCGGAACGCGCATATGCGCGATCTGATTGCCCGCCATCTGCCCAGAGCGTCGACTGGTCCGCGTCTTGCCCGCGTTGTTGCGCGTGCACCGTTCAACCCGCCCTCACCTGTCCCGCATCCGGCGGCGCTGCCGACCATCGATAGCCTTCTGGTTGCCAACGCCATGGTTCCGGCTGTGCCTCCACAACAGCTTCCGCCGCCGCTAGCTGCGGTCGAAGTTGCCACCGTTTCTGCGCCAGCGCAGGCGGATATGGTTGCAAGGCAAACACCGGCCCCGGCGTCACCTGCCGTGGCAACGGCATCGACATCCGGGCCTGCCGGTTTTCAACTGGGAAGTGTGCCAAGCGACGGTTGGACGATTCAGATCGGAGCGCTGCCAAGCCAGCAGGCTGCAGTTGATGTGCTGACTCAAGCACGTAGCAGTTTGAACGACCTGTCTGTGCGCACACCTTATACGCAGACGGTTCAGGCCAACGGCACCACTCTCTGGCGCGCGCGTTTTGGAGGTTTCGCCAGTCGCGACGTCGCCCAGGCCGCATGCAGTGCGCTTGAGGCGCGCAGTTTTGCCTGCCTTGCAGTTCGGCCAGACCGATGAATTGCGGTTGGCCTCTCTCTCATCGGCTCGTGTGTAGTTAGGAGTATCAGCCGTGCAGCTTCAGCAGAACCTCTTTGGCAAGATTGACCTTGGCGGCCAGGTAAGTGGACCCACCTCGGTCCGGGTGGATGTTGCCCATGAGGCGCCGGTGCGCCGAACGAATGGCGTCAGCGCCAGCTCCAGGTTCAAGCCCCAGGATCTCATAAGCCTCGTCTTCTCCCATGCCGCCCGCATTCGCCGGGCCGGCGCTCCGGTCAGCAGACCCCTGCTCATGGTGTTCTCGCCAACCGGCAAACGTGCGGTCAAGATACGCTTCTAAGAGACGGACGCTTTCGCCGTCATCAGCCATCGCGCCTAGTGCGGTGGTCAGTTCCTCTCGCGAACAGCTATTGAGCGCCCTGCCCTTCCAGGGCCCCTCAACAAAGCTTCCATCGATCTGGCCTGTTCCTTCGTCGAGTTTCATCTGAAGGTATTTGGTGCGGATCTCTGGGCCGTCCGCAGTTCGTTGGCCTGCAAATCCGTCGACATCATCAAAGCCCGGCGGTCTGCCGCGAAACATAGCGCGGTTGCGCAGAGCGTGGTTCGCCAGCGCGAAAACCTGGCCCATGGCGCCGAAGCGTCCGGTCAGAAGCAGCAATCCCGCCAAACCGACCAGCAGCGCGATGCCGCCAAAACGCGCGTGCTGCGCAATTTTGGCGGCCGGTACGCGGGTCAATGCACGTCCGGCCAGCAGAAACAGAGCAAGCAGCGCAAGGCCGAAGACGAGGTAAATCATCGCATTTGCTCCAGGAGGAGTCGTCCTTCCCGGCTGGATGCATTCTCCAGTGCTTCACGCCCGCCCGATGCAAAGCGCGCAACAGCCTTCAACAGGCGCGCCAGCGTATCGGCGGAACGCTCATCGAACTGGAAATAGCCGCCGCCGGAGTTCCTGGCCATGGACTGGAAGACACTGCCGGCCATGCGGTCCCTTCCCTCATGAAAGGCAAAAATCTTGCAACCAAGAAAGCCAAGTTTGCCCGCCTGTTCACTGAGGTCGTCCGGATTTTCTTCGACAGCATCGCCAATATAGACCATTGCGGGAACCGGCGCTTTTGCGATTTCCTTGCGCGCATAGCTGAGCACACGCCCGATCTGGGTATGGCCGCCAAGGCATCCGATGCTCTGCATCAGCCGCGCCAGGGAGCGGCCGTCCGTCTGCCATGATGAGGCGCGGCACTCATTGTATCCACGGAAGTAGACGAGCTTCATGGCAAGGCCGTTGACGGTGTTGGCCTCTTCGAACATGGCCGATTGAATGTGCATCGCCCGGTCCCAGGTGCGTTCGCGGCTCAGTGTGGCATCAAGGGCAAAAAGCAGTCGTCCGGAAGATCCTGGCTTGGGCGCACGGCTCAGTGCCGCGACGAAAGCATCCACGGTGCCTTCCGATCGCGCTTCGGGCTTGGTGTCTTTGGGATCAACAATCGGTGTTCGCTTGTTCATACCGCCTCATTTGGTATGCAAAGGGCCGCTTGGGAAGGGCAGAGGCGTTGTATTTGCTGCGCTTCATGGCTTGCCCCTTTCCATTTTCTCCAAGGCATAGGGTTCACTATGGCTATTGTTTGCCGATCCGTTGCTGACCTGCGCAGGGTTCAAAGCGATCTGCGCGCCACGGGCAAGACCAGCGCACTTGTCCCTACCATGGGCGCGTTGCACGCAGGTCATCTGGCTTTGGTTGCGCATGCGGCGACATTGGCCGACTGCGTTGTTGCTACCATTTTTGTGAATCCGGCCCAGTTTGCGCCGAACGAAGATCTCGACCGGTATCCGCGCCAGGAGGCTGAGGACTTGGAAGCGTTGGAGGCTGCCGGTGTCGCGGCCGTGTTTGTGCCCGATGCCGATGAGATGTATGGCCCTGAGGATGCTACCCGCCTTGTCATGGAAGGCCCGGCGCTTGGTTTGGAAGCGGATTTTCGCCCCCACTTCTTCAATGGCGTGGCAACCGTGGTGAGCCGTTTGCTGCTTGCTGCCATGTGTGATGTCGCGGTGTTTGGCGAGAAGGATTATCAGCAATTGCTTGTCATCAAGCGCATGGTTGCGGATTTGAAAATCCCCGTGGTTATTCATGGCAGCCCCACCATTCGCGAGGATGATGGAGTCGCGCTGTCCTCCCGCAACGCTTATCTGAGCGATGAAGAGCGTATACGCGCACCGGAGTTGAACCGTGCGCTCCAAGCCTGCCGCTCGGCACTACATGCGGGCGTGAAGGAGGATGAGGCGCTCATACAGGCCACAGAGAGGATCGAAGCTGCCGGGTTCCGGGTCGACTATGTTGCGGCGCGCGATGCCGATACGCTCGGTCCGGTGACCGACCTTGCCAATGCGCGGCTTCTGGCCGCCGCCTGGCTTGGCACGACCCGGTTGATCGACAACATTGGCTGCTGACCCTGGTTCTAAATCAGCCCAAGCTCCATCAACTCATTGCGCATTTCCGGTGCGATATCGTCCAAACCTGCGGCCGATAAATCGGCAAGGTCTGCCGGCACATCGCTGGCTTTCAGATAGCGCCAGCCCTGAAACGGTCGGCGCGGCTGTGGGCGCGTCGCAATGAGTTCAGGATCAAGCACGAGATGGCAACGGCTGATGCCTTCGTCGTCTTTGAAGGGGCGTATCTCCAGCAACTTCTGGCGTGCCTGAACACTGCCCTTGATGACCCAATAGAGCGAACCACCGGCCAACAGTTCATCGCGCCGTTTTGGCACCATGCGCGTGGTGTGAAGCTGCTCCACCGGCAGTCCCGATCGCCGTTTGCGCTCAAGCATGGCCGCAATCCAGGCACGATGATCGTCGAAGGATTCAGCGCCGACACAAAGCTTGATGAGATGAAGCGTCATGGTTCGATCATGCCTGTGCACTGCTGGGGTTCCAAGGTGTTGACTGGAATCGAAGCTCCGTCGTCCACAACTGGCTGATGCTGAAGATATGCGCAGCTCTGCGTATCGCCAAATGTCTAGATATGGAGCACCACGGATAGTCGAGCTTTCCAAGCGCAGCTACCCTCGCGAGTGCCAGATGGGATGCGCCGCGTGACTCGCAGCACCGGCCTGTTTGGTGATCTGAGACTAACAAGACCAACGATTTTCATGAACGATCAGACACCCATCGCAGCGCAAGGCGCAGATTACGGCGCGCTCGACATCAATGCTGCAACGACAGCTAATTACCTCAAGCTCATCGCCAACGAGCGCAGGCTCATGATCCTCTGCCTTCTGGCGGCCAAAGGCGAAGCAACGGTTTCCTTTCTTTCGCAGTCCATCAGTCTTGGCCAGTCGGCCATGTCGCAGCACTTGGCGCGCCTTCGCGCCGACAATCTCGTGGACTATCGCAAAGAAGGTCAGATGGCTTTTTATCGCATTGCCGATGAGAAGGTAGAGGCACTGCTTCTCACCTTGCAGGACATTTTCACGACCTAGGTGTTTGATCTCAGGTTTTTGTCCGGAAACTCGACAGGTCGATCTTCGTCGAGCCAGGCTGTGATCCCGCCCTTCAGATGCGTCACATCTGCAAGGCCCATCTGTTTGCCGGTCTGCGCAGCCAATGCCGACCGCCAGCCGCTGGCGCAGTAGAAAATGAACTGCACGTCTTCGGTGAAAAGTGTTTTGTGGTAGGGACTTTGCGGATCTATCCAGAACTCGAGCATGCCGCGCGGACAGTGTTTAGCGCCTGGTATCCGTCCGGTTTTGGTGAGTTCGCGAATGTCACGGACATCGATGAAGCGTACTGCGTCATCGGTCAGCCTTTTGTGCGCATCCGTTGGCGATATGTTGCCGACGGCATCGTCGGCTGACTTCACAAGGTCGGCGACCTTGGCGGGTTCATTTGCATTTCTTGGGATGTACGAGGCGCCATTCATAGGGCGCATGTTACGCTAGTTGGGCACGGTGGCCAAAGCAGCGGTTTCAAATCCACCAAAGAACCAGACCAGCGCAACAACGCAAAGTGCACAGGCTACTGTCCAACGCGCGGCTGACCAGCATGCAACAGAATTGCTATCGTTCATGAAACCCTCACTGTGTCCTTACAGGACATGCCCCGCAACTGGGGTGTGAGCGTCCTTAACGAAGTGTTTACCGCGCTGCAAGTCACCTTTTTTGCATAGCAGCAATTCGATTGTTGATGAGGAAGAAGGTTGCCTTCGATTGCCTTGGGCGACGGGCCCGTGTAGGCGATTCTGCATGATCCGGACGGCTACCCCTTCCGACATGTTTCTGCTGATATGCCTGGCTGCGATTTACGGGTCGGCCTTTACGGCAACGAAGATAGCGGTACCCACGATAGGTCCGTTCGGCCTGGTGGTCGCGCGTGTTGTTATAGGGTTTGTGTTGCTCTTGCCCTATGCCTTCATGCGGGGCTGGATGTGGCCGTCTTCGTCCCGCACGTGGCTGTTGCTGCCGGTGCTTTGCGCCTTCAATCTGCTGGCACCTTTTTTCCTGATCTCCTGGGCGCAGCAGCACCTCAATGCGTCGCTGATGGCGCTGATCATGGGAGCCGGACCATTTTTCGGTCTTGTCTTCAGCCACGTGGCGACACGGGATGATCGTTTGACGGCCCCCAAGATCGCAGGTGTCCTTATGGGCTTTCTCGGTATCGCGCTGGTGCTCGGCGTGGACGCCTTCGCCGGTCTTTCAGGAGGAAGCATGGAGGCGCGTCTCGCCCAAGCCGCTGCTCTTCTGGCAAGTGTCTGTTATGCCGGGTCCGGTATCCTTGTTCGCCAAATAGACGATATACCTCCCAACCAGATCGCCAGCCTGGTTCTTGGTCTTGGTTCTATCGCCATGCTGATGGCCGTACCTCTCTTGGAGCCCGGTCTGCTGTCGCTTTATGCGGCGCTGGATCGCGAAGCGCTGATTGCAACGGTCTATCTGGGCGCAGTGACGACAGCGAGCGCGTTCATCTTGCGCTATCACCTTATTCAGACGGTTGGGATGGGATACTTCGGATTGAGCATTTATCTTGTGCCGGTTTTTGGCGTTGCCATAGCTGCGCTGTGGCTTTCCGAACCGATCACACCAAGCCTGTTGGCAGGTCTTGGAATGATTATGCTTGGACTTGCAGTGGCGCGGCGTAAGGCGTTTCGCACCAAGTTTATTGGACGCGAAGCGCCGACCCGGAAATGAAGCCGATCTGACCCGCCGCTTCCACTTCGCACACGCGATCATTCAACTGGCCCTGTTGAGCGCGCGAGGAGCCGAACATCCAGCCCTGGATGTCGAATTCAGGGCGGCACCAGCGCAACCTTACATCACGAATGCCCGATGCGATTTCACCTTTGACCAGGCTGCCCGCTTCAGGACCAGACCGCAGCGGCTCGCTTTGCGTTGTAACAAAACGCATATCGTAGGGATTGTTGCTCCGCTGAGCATCGGCATCCGTCGTGGACGCTGCCACGATAGCGGCTGCAACGCCGAAGAAGGCCACATGGGCAAGAATGAAAAGAGTGATCCGCTTGAGCATGGCGAACGGTGTTCCAAATTTTGACTGGCGCATATATGCGGCGCGTCTCATATCACAGCATTGCATTTGGAAAACCATTATCATCATTTTGTTTAGGCTTCGTTGATGATGGTGAGCGGTGTGTTGCGACACTGCAACAAAGTTGCTCACGCCAGATGCTTCCAACACGAAAAACGGGGCGAAAAGGACGCTGTATGACCAACTGGAATATCAAGGATCGCCCCAACCTTTTCCCATGGCCTCCGGTTCTACTGGGTATTGCTATTCTGGGGGGCTTTTCGCTGAACCAGTTGATGCCGATTGCCGTGGCCAGTTCACCGCTGAACCAGTTCATCGGGCTTGCGCTCATCGCAGGTGCGTTGGCCCTTGATGTCTGGGCCTCCCTTACGTTCCGCCGCGCCAAAACGACCATCTTACCGCATCGCGGATCGGACGCCCTGGTGACGGGTGGCCCCTTTCAGTATTCGCGCAATCCTATTTATCTCGGCAATCTGCTGATCCTGGGGGGTATCGGCCTGTTGCTCGGCTCCGTCTGGCATATCGCGCTGGTCGCGCCGCTCGGCTATGCCATCATGCGTTTTGCGATCACCCGCGAAGAAGCGCATCTGGAGGCGAAGTTTCCCCGTGAATGGGCTGACTATACATCACGCGTACGACGCTGGATCTGATTAGGGTTCTAACCCTAAATCCCGAACCAGAGCGCAGCCAGCCCGAGGAAGGCGAAAAAGCCGACGACATCCGTTACCGTCGTGACGAACACGCTGGAGGCGATGGCCGGATCGACCCTGAACCGGTCGAGCGCGATAGGGATCAGAATACCCGCTAGCGCGGCAGCCAGCATGTTCACGACCATAGCTGTGCCGATTACCAGCCCGAGCCCGGCATCGCCGAACCAGATAATGGCGACGATGCCCATCAGCAGGGCGAAGGCGCCTCCGTTCACCAGCCCGACATAGGTCTCGCGCAGGACGACACGTCCCATATTGTAGGGATCGAGTTGGTGCGTTGCGATGGCGCGCACTGCGACCGTCATGGTCTGCGTTGCCGCATTACCTCCCATGGAGGCCACGATGGGCATAAGGATGGCCAGAGCGACCATCTGTTCCAGTGTTGCATCGAAGAGACCGATCACAAGCGAAGCAAGAACAGCCGTTGCAAGATTGATACAAAGCCATGGCAGGCGTGAGCGCGTGATGGTGCGCACGCTGTCGGAGAACTCCTCGTCGCCCACACCGGCCAGCGCCAGCATATCTTCGCCGGCTTCCTCCTGCACGACGTCGACGATGTCATCGACTGTCAGCACGCCGACAAGTCTGCCGCCTTTATCGACGACGGCGGCAGAGGTCAGGTCGTATTTCTGGAAGGTGTGCGCTGCATCTTCCTGATCCGTTTCAGCGCTGATTTCCTGAACCTCGTCCATAATAGACTCGATGGCTACCGGGCGCTTGGATCGCAGCAGCCTGTTGAGCTTCACAAAACCGAGGAGCCGGTAACCGGGGTCCACGACAAAGAGGTCATGGAATTCTTCGGGCAAATCGCTTGCTTCGCGCATGTAGTCGATGGCGCGGCCCACGGTCCAGAAAGGCGGGACAGCAATGAAGTTGGACTGCATCCGTCGCCCGGCCGACTCTTCAGGGTAGTCGAGCGCCCGTTGCAGTGCGAGACGATCCAGCGTTGGGATGGTGCGAAGAATCTCCGCTTGGGCATCTTCCGGCAGGTCTTCAAGAATGTAGACGGCATCATCGGATTCCAGCTCGACGAAGCCGGCAGCGATCAGATGCAGCGGCAGTGCATCGAGTACATCGATGCGAATCTGTTCATCGACCTCGGTCAATGCCGCAAAATCGAAGCCTTCGCCGATGAGTTCGATGAGCTTGGGTCGTTCCTCTTCGGAGAGGATCGTCAGAACTTCGGCCAGTTCAGACACATACAGCTGTTCGGTCAGCCCGCGCAGTTCGTCCGCATTCCCGTTGGCCAGGGCCTGTTTGATCGAGGCAATGAACTCGCGGAGAAAATGATCGTCCTCGTTGCGGATGACCTCGATGGGCGGCTCGACTGGCCCCGGGTTTGACGGTTTGGTTTTGAGCTCGGTTGCCATGCGGTGCATTGCCCTTTGTTTGGCGAAAGCTAATTTGGTGTTCTGGCACCGGCGGCAGGCATCAGCAATCTAAGCTTTGCATGTTCCGCATTATCGCCTCTTGTTTGATGAAAGATTGTGCAGTCTAAGCCTTACCCAAACGTCATGGTTTTGCTCCAGAATGGAATTCTCAATGGCCGCTAACCCTTCGTCTGTTCAAACTGCACCGTCCGCCAAGCGGTACTCTGATCAAACATGGTCTGACATCTGCGATGTACTCTCGAAACGTTTTGCCGAGCGGTTCCAAACTGGTGAAGCCATCCGTGAACAGCACGCACACACCACAACCTGGATCACCAATCAGCCGCCTGATGCCGTTGTTTTTGCGACAAGCACAGACGAGGTGGCATTCACCGTGCGGACATGTGCGGCGCATAATGTTCCGGTGATCCCGTATGGTGTCGGTTCATCGCTTGAAGGCCATGTGAACGCACCGCAGGGTGGCGTGTCGATTGATCTTTCGCGCATGGACAAGGTGCTGGAAATCCATGCCGGTGATTTTGACTGCGTGGTTCAGCCCGGTGTCACGCGCAAACAGTTGAATGAGCATTTGCGCGACCAGGGCCTGTTTTTTCCGATCGACCCGGGGGCGGATGCCACGCTCGGCGGTATGGCGTCGACACGCGCGTCGGGCACCAATGCGGTGCGGTATGGCACGATGAAGGATGTCGTGATTTCCATGGAGGTCGTCTTGCCGGATGGCCGAGTGATGCGCACCGGTCAGCGGGCGCCGAAGAGTTCGGCAGGCTATGATCTGACCCGTATGATGATCGGTGCGGAAGGGACGCTGGGCATTATCACCGAACTGACATTGAAGCTGTTCGGTATTCCTGAGACGGTTGGTAGTGTGGCAGCGAGCTTTGCTTCGGTGGACCAGGCAAGCAGGGCTGTTATCGCCACTATGCAGTATGGGCTTCCTGTGGCGCGTATCGAATTGCTGGATGCGCTGACAGTGCGCGCGATGAATGACTATTCCAATCTCAACTTTGATGAGATGCCGCTTCTTCTGGTCGAGTTTCATGGGTCGGACACCGCGGTTGGCGAGTATATGGAGCTCTTCCGCGACATCGTTGAAGACAATGGCGGGCACACCACCCCTTCAGCCAACAGTCCGGAGGAGCGCACTCGAATCTGGCAGGCCCGCCATGATAGCTATTGGGCAGCCCTCCAACTGCGACCTGGCGCCAAAGGCATTGCCACCGATATCTGTGTGCCGATTTCCAAGCTGGCCGAGTGTGTCGGCAAAGCACAGGCCCGCGCGGATGCCGACGGGCTTCTTGCGCCGATTGTCGGTCATGTCGGCGATGGCAACTTTCACGTGATCCCGCTGATCGATATGGATGACGACGATGAGGTCGCCCGAGCCAAAACCTATATCGCGTGGCTCAGCGATCTGGCCATTGAAGCCGGTGGCACATGCACCGGCGAGCATGGTATCGGTCAGGGAAAAATCGGCTATCTGCGCCGGGAGTTGGGCGATGCGGTCGATGTGATGGTGGCCATAAAGCATGCCCTTGATCCACAGGACATCATGAATCCGGGCAAGATCCTGCCGAACTAGAGCATGCTCTAAACCTCGTCGAGCACCATGCGCGGCGAGAGTGCGCGAGGATCGATTTTGAGGTCAAGCATGGCAGGCAAACCTGCCTGACGTGCTTTGGCGAAAGCCGCCGGGAAATCCTCATCGCGCTCAACCGTCGCACCATAACCGCCATAGGCTTTGGCAAGTGCGGCAAAATCCGGGTTCTTCAATGCCGTGCCTGATGGTCGGCCCGGATACGTCCGGTGCTGGTGCATGCGGATGGTGCCGTAAACGCCATTGTTGGCGACCAGAACAACCACGTTGGCGCCATACTGGGCAGCCGTTCCGAATTCCTGAACGACCATCTGCAAACAGCCATCACCAGCCAGGCAGATGACATCGCGTTGCGGTGCTTCCAGCTTGGCTGCGATGGCAGCCGGCAATCCATAGCCCATAGAACCCGACGTCGGCGCGAGCTGAGTCCGCCAACCGCGATAGCGGTAATAGCGATGCAGCCAGGCGGCGTAGTTGCCTGCACCGTTCGTCAGGATGGCGTCCTCATCCAGTGTTTCGTTGAGGTGGGAGATGACGGTCTCCATGCGCAACGGGCCTGTCGTTGCCTGAGGCCTCTGCCAGGCCTCGTAAGCGGCTCGGCACCTGTCCATATAGGCTGACCGGTCGGCCTTTGGTGATCTGGCTTGCTCTGCCAGTGCCATTGCGACCTCAGCGGGCCGTGCTGCGATGGCCATGTCGGGATGGTAGACGCGGCCAAGCTCGTTTGCATCGGCATGCACGTGGATCAGTGCCTGTCTGGTCTTGGGCGGCGTGAGGAGCGTGTAGCCGGTGGTGGTCATCTCCCCAAGGCGTGGACCCAGCGCGATGATCACGTCCGCTTCGTTGATGGTTTCGGCGAGAGCCGGATTGGGGGCAATGCCGACGTCGCCTGCATAGCTGGGGTGGCGGTTGTCGATATAGTCCTGGCACCGGAAGGACGTTCCAACCGGTATCTGGGCGGTCTGGGCAAACTGTGCCAGCGCCTCTGAAGCCGCGCCGGTCCAGCCACCGCCACCGACGATCAGAAACGGGCGTTCGGCGGCGGCAATCCGATCCATCAGCTCCGACACTTCCGAGTTTGACGGTGCACTCTTGGGCAAGGTGGCAGCCGTTGGCGGTGTCGGACGTTCGCTGAGTGGTGCCGAAAGCACATCTTCCGGCAGCGCGTGCACAACCGGCCCGGGACGACCCGATTGGGCAACGTGGAAGGCACGGCTGACATACTCGCCGATCCGGTCCAAGCGATCGATCTGGGCAACCCACTTGGCGAGCGGGCCGTACATGGCGCGGTAGTCGACTTCCTGAAAAGCTTCGCGGTCGCGCTGGTCGGAGGCCACTTGTCCTATGAAGAGGATCAAAGGCGTGGAGTCCTGAAACGCAACGTGCACGCCGGAGGCCGCGTTGGTGGCGCCGGGCCCGCGGGTGACGAAGGCAATGCCCGGTGTGCCCGTCAGTTTGCCGTGCGCTTCGGCCATCATCGTTGCACCGCCCTCCTGACGGGCGACGATGGTCTCGATGCTGGCATCGTGCAGCGCATCGAGCGCGGCCAGATAGCTTTCGCCAGGCACACAGAAAACGCGGCTTACCCCCTGCGCTGCCAGCGCATCGATAAGCACGTTCCCGCCATGAACATCTGTGTCAGACATTGCTCCAACCGCCATCGATCACATGGATCATGCCGGTTGTGTACGCCGATTCATCGGAGGCAAGATAGACCGTCAGCGCCGCGATCTCTTCCGGCTTGCCGATACGGCCCATGGGCTGGCGGGAGATGAACGCCTCTTTGGCTGCTTCATACCCACCCATTGTCTCGCCAAGCGCTTGGATACGCTCATCCAGCGAGGGGCTGTCGACCGTTCCGGGACAGATGGCATGAGCACGAATGCCCTGACCGATGAAGTCCGCCGCAATGGACTTGGTCATCCCGATCACCCCGGCCTTCGTCGCCCCATAAACGAAACGGTTCGGTGCGGCGATGACGCTGGAGGCCACGGATGACATATTGATGATGGTTCCGCCGCCTTGCTCGATCATGCCGGGCAGGAATGCCTTGGTCATGCGGAACATGGCCGTCATGTTGAGATCGAGCGAGAAGTTCCAGCTTTCCTCGTCGCACTCCAAAATCGTGCCGTTGGCAACATAGCCCGCGCAGTTGAAGAGCACATCGGGAGCACCGATGGCCTCCAGAGCCGCAGCGATGCTCTCCGGTTCAAGCACGTTGAGCAGACGGGTTTCGCATCCACCGGCCTCAAGGGCGGCGAACGAGCCTTCAT
>JANQJE010000253.1 GCA_028281795.1 Cohaesibacteraceae bacterium
ATGACCTGCGGCTTGGCGATCTTTTGCGCGCCCACTTCGTCAAAATCCTCGCACGATGCGCGGCATCGCGCTGCGGTGTTTTCCTTGTGGAACACACAAAACCTCGTCCATCAAATCGCTCCAATCTAAACAAGACATGCTCTAAACCGCGCGTGCAGCTTTCATGACTTCGGCGCGCAACGCATTCATTTCCGCAGCGCCTTTTCCCGACTTGTCGGTGTCCATGATGGTCAGGCCCTGGGTCATCGCACCAGCGAAGCCGACACGATTGCCGATGCGAGTTTTGGCAAGGGGTGCATCTGCTCCCGCCAGCGCCTCGGCCATTTCTTCGGTAATCGTGGCACGTGGCGGCACCCGGTTCAGTACAAGCAGGGCAGGGGTCCGCTCCTTGTCGGCCAATGCCAAAGTGGACCCGCAGGCCCAGACATCCATCGGCGAAGGCTGCACAGGCACAATGACAAGGCTCGCCGCTTCGATGGCTGGCCGGGCTTCGGTGTCGGTCTTGGGTGGTGTGTCGACGACGACAGCATCATGGCTTCCGGCCAGGTTGCGTGCTTCCCGCCGGGCGCCCCAGCCCGATGCAGTGCGAAAGGAAAGACCGGTGTCGTCCTCTCCAAGAGCTTGTTCACGCGCTTCGAACCACTCGCCGAGACTGCCCTGCGGATCGCAGTCGAGGATCGCGACGTTCATCCCGCTATAGGCAAGTGCGGTCGCGAGGTGCGCCGACAAGGTTGTCTTGCCCGATCCGCCCTTTTGCTGCGCAACAGTGATGATGAGTCCAGCCATAGTCACCCTCCGGTGCCACATGCGCCGCGGCACGATTCCAATGCTGATGCAGCTTATGCTGCGCTGCACAATAATTCAAGGCAGCCTCGTCATGCCCGCCTTGCAAACACCAGTTCACCGGGCACCGGCTCGCCTTGTTCCAGGCGGACAGTGATCCTGTCCGTGCGCAATTGTTCCCATCCATGGGCTTTGAGCGTGCGGGTGATGCAG
This sequence comes from Cohaesibacteraceae bacterium, assembly GCA_028281795.1. Taxonomy (GTDB): domain Bacteria; phylum Pseudomonadota; class Alphaproteobacteria; order Rhizobiales; family MH13; genus MH13. The sequence goes on from JANQJE010000253.1 coordinate 997, forward strand.
TTGGAAGAATGGGCGAATCTTTTGTGGGCACCCACCTGAAAGTCCCAGGCGTTGCCCGCAAGATGTTCGCTGGAAAAGGCGAGAACCGAGCCAGGCGCGGTATGTGTTTCGAGAGCCCCAAACAATGGATCGAGATCACCGATATAGGGCAGGACATCGGCTGCTGTGATCAACGCGTAAGGTCCGGCTGCCTGGGACGAACGCAGAAAGGACACCGCCTCACCCACGTAGAGCTTTTCGTAAAGCTCCAGTTCATGAGCGATTTCTATCATGGTAGGCGCCAGATCAACACCGGTTCGCCTTTTGGTGACCTCTTCCAATGCCATGGCGCACAGACCGGTGCCACACCCAAGATCCAGCCAGCTATCGAAGGGGCCAAGCTGAAGAGACTTCAAGGCGTCTGCAATGAGCAGTGGCACGTTGTAGCCTAATTCGTCGACAAGGATGGAATCGAACCGCTCGGCAGTCTGGTCGAACAAGGCCGCGACATAGGCGTTGGGTGCTTTGGCGGGATGTTTGCCGGTGAGCTTGGCCAGCCGCAGCGAAACGCCGAGATGATCGTCAGGATCGCGCTGCAACAGTTCGCGATATAGCGTGACTGCCTTGCCGGTGTCGCCCGTCACATCGGCTTCACGCGCTTCATCGTAGAGCGCGTCCATGGCATCCCAGTCGATGGATGTTTCAGTCATGGGCCTTTAAGTTTGCCGGGCGGGTTTGGAAAAGGAGTTGGAGCATGATTGTTCTCAAACGTTTCTTGGTTTGGCAACTCGTGCTTGTCGCCGCTGTTTTGTCTCTTGCGAGCCCTGTTCCGGCGGCTGATATGGCTGAGTATCGCGTGCTTGGCTACTCAAAGGACGGGCGCCACTTCGCGTTTGAGCAGTATGGCATTCAAGATGGTTCGGGCTTCGCCTTTTCCGATGTTTTTGTCCTTGATCTTGAAGCTGATATCTGGATGCCTGGATCGCCTTATCGCGAGCGCGCTGATGATGAGACGACACCGCTTGAAGACGTGCGCGCTGCTGCTGTTGCACGCGCGATGGCGGACCATGCCTCGTTGGGTTTCATGCCCCGCTTCCGTTTGCTTGCTTCAGCGTCGCCGCTGGAGGTTCCTTCACGCGAGGCGTCGCTCGGCTTCTATCCGCGTCCGATCCTCAACCCAATCGATCCCTTGCACACGCTCACATTGACCGTCTTGCCGATGGAAAGCCCGCGCGATTGCTTCGGCATGGTGGAGACGGCAGGGTTTGAACTGCTGCTCGACATCGAAGGCCAGGGCACGGAGGCCGTTCATCGCGACCAGCGTCTTCCATCCTCCCGTGCTTGCCCCGCAGATTATGGCCTGGCGGCAATTCTGGCTCCCTTTAACGAAGCTGCTGGCCGTGCCGTTGCCTTGATCAGCGTTTATCAACTGGGCTTTGAAGGGTTGGACCGGCGTTTCCTTGCAGTCCCGCTTGATTTGTCCTTCTAATGCGGGCTTTACCGGTCGCTTGAAAGGCGAGATTTCTGCGTGTTCACCAAGATGCTCCTCGATGCTTTGCACAAAGCACCACCGCGTTCAGTCGACGATCTGGCTGTTTTCTTTGAGCGGTCTCGTGCTCGGCTCGAGCAAAGCCTGGATAAGAGCCAGGTAACGGGTGAAGAGCGGGAACGGTATCTGGCACAGTTTCAGGCAGGATTGAACGAGGCCCAGGTGGAGTTCCTGAACAGCGCTCTGGATGTGCAAAGCAGCGGTGTCATGCCAGGCCAGAGCGATGCCCAGCGCGGGGACGTTTTGAAGACCGTTTTCAGGCAGCCGATCACTTGGGCTCTGGTTGTTTTTGCGCTTGTGCTCGGCGTGACGATCGGTGTCCTTATTGCCGCTTAAACCATTGGGTTCATGAGTATCACAGCTGCGACAAGGCCGAAATATGTTGCCTGATGAGCGGCTTGATCGACGCCAAGGGCTATCCAGAAACCTCGGCGGTCGGGAGTGAGGCTCAACCGCCGGCTGATCTGCGATTTTGCCCAGTCGATATGATAGTGAACAAGCAGTTCTGCGACCGCCATAAGCACGGCTGCCAGCAGGCTCAACGCGCCAAAAAAGGCTGCCACCAACCCTACCGCCAACGTTCCAAGCGCGTGCAAGCCGGCGTGCACAAGTCCGCCCGGATGCCCATAGCGGCCTTTGTTGCGGATTTGCCAGGCGCTTTGGAAAACGAAGTCGAACAAAAAATGCTTGGCTTGCAGGCCAAAAACGATCGCCAGAGCGGCGAGTGGGTCAAGAGGCATCCGTCAGCCAAGTGGTCAAGAACAGCGCTATGGTGTCAGCAAAATAGTAGGTCGGGCAAGGGAGTATAGTGACCTTAGTCACATTTTGGAGATTGAGGCGGTTCGCGAAAACGTTTTTGCAACTCTCGCCGAAACCGGTTTGACGCACTACTGTTTGACTGATCGTTTCGTTCAAGAAAACGACGTTAAGAGGAGGATGCACCCATGGAAAGCCGTGGCACTGATTTGGAACACCGTGCAGCCGATGCCGTTGAAAGCAACGGTGCAGTTGCGGGCACCGAAAGCCCGCAAGAAGGTCGGCGCACCTTCCTGAAAGGCACAGGCCTAGCGGCCATGACCGCCATGATGGGGATGGCCATTCCTTTTGGCCGCTATATGCCGGAAGGTTACCGTCCCGTCGGTCTTGCCCATGCCCAGGAACCCGACATGGTCGTCATGAACGACAAGGATGGGCTCACGCTTCTCAATGACCGTCCCATCAATGCCGAAACGCCAGCACATTTGCTCGATGATGCGGTAACACCCGCTAGTCGGCTTTTCGTGCGCAACAACGGCGCTGTGCCGTTCCATGCGCTCGACATGGATGCTTCAAGTTGGACGCTGACCGTGGACGGTGAGGTGGATACACCGCTTGAGCTTTCGCTGGACGATCTGCGCAATGATTTTGAAGTGGTAACACGCAATCTGGTATTGGAGTGTGGTGGCAATGGCCGGGCCTTTTTTCAGCCCGGTGCATCCGGCAACCAGTGGACGACTGGTGCCGTTGGCTGCCCTGAATGGACAGGTGTGCGGTTGCGTGATGTGCTGAATGCAGCTGGAGTGCAGCCGAGTGCTGTCTACACCGGTCATTTCGGCAACGATCCGCATCTCTCTGGTGACCCCGACCGCTTGCCGTTGTCGCGCGGCATCCCGATTGCCAAAGCTTTGGAAGAGGATGCGCTCATCGCCTTTGGCATGAACGGGTCAGACATTCCGGCGGTTCATGGCTTCCCGCTTAGGCTCGTCGTGCCCGGATATCCAGGCTCCGCCTCTCAGAAATGGCTGACCAGAATATGGGTGCGCGATCAGGTGCATGACGGTCCGAAAATGGGGGGGTATTCCTACCGCCTGCCGGCTTATCCTGTGGCGCCGGGCACCGAAGTGCCCGAGGAGGATATGGTGATCATGGAGACGATGCCTGTGAAGTCGCTCATCACCAATCCTATGACCGGCGCGCAAGTCGCGGCTGATGGCTTCGACATTCGCGGTCATGCGTGGGCCGACGGAGAGGTCGCCGGTATGGAAACCTCCATCGATTTTGGCCAGACGTGGCAGAGGGCCGAGTTGGATGCTCCGGTGAACCGGTATGCCTGGCAGCATTTCCGCGCTTCCATCGCGGTGCCGCTGCCCGGCTACTATGAGGTCTGGGCGCGGGCCACGGATGGCGAGGGGCGCACCCAACCGGTGACAACGCCAGGCTGGAACCCGCGCGGTTACGGCAACAATATGGTGCACCGGATTGCGGTGATCGCAGCTTAAGCGGCTGAGCAATATTCTTCCAACGGGCGGGAAAGTATCCCGCCCGTGTTTCCTTCCTGCCATGGTTGGTCTTATGCGTTTTTTCTCTGCTGCTTGTATCGTTGTTTTGGGCACGTTGATTTTGCCACCATTATCGATGGCACAGAACCCGATGCTCACGGCACCCAGCCCAAGCCCGATGCTCAGCCCGGCAATGCCGAATCCCATGCTGCCAGATCCGATGGCGCCCAACCCGATGATGCCCGGTGTGACCGACCCGTCGTCAGACGTGCCTCTGAACCCTGAGTTCGGCAACCTGCCGGATACACCGGGGGTCGAGGACACCTATTTCCTGTGCAGCGCCTGCCACTCCGTTCAGACCTTTGCGCAGCAGAGCCTGACCGACGAACGTTGGGACTATCTTTGGGACTGGATGATCTCCGACCAGGGTATGCCGGACTATGGCGAGGAAGCGCGCGAAACCATTCTGGCCTATCTGAAAACGCATTTTTCCGCAGAACGCTGAGGCGGCTGGCCCGGGGGCGCATTTGGTGTTTGCACCGCGTCGCATCGGCGATTAGAAGGCGGAGATCATCCCTTCTTTCAGGTTCACACGGGGCGTTTATGGCGCGGCAATTCATTTATCATATGTCGGGGCTTTCGAAGGCGTACGGCGCCAAGAAGGTTCTCGACAACATCCATCTGCAGTTTTACCCGGATGCGAAGATCGGCATTCTCGGGCCCAACGGGGCCGGCAAGTCGACGGTTCTGCGCATCATGGCCGGGCTCGATAAAGAGTTCACCGGCGAAGCCTGGCTGGCAGACGGCAAGACCTGTGGATACCTGCCGCAGGAACCGCAGCTCGATACCAGCCTGACCTGCATGGAAAACGTGATGCTGGGTGTAGCGGACAAGAAGGCTATTCTCGATCGCTACAACGAGCTGATGATGAATTACTCGGAGGAAACGGCTGAGGAGGGTGCACAGCTTCAGGACCTGATCGACAGTCAGAATCTTTGGGATCTGGAAAGTCAGGTCGAACAGGCCATGGATGCTCTTGGCTGCCCGCCGGGCGACGCATCGGTGGACAATCTGTCGGGCGGTGAGAAACGCCGTGTGGCGCTCTGCCAATTGTTGTTGTCGCAGCCCGATCTGTTGCTGCTCGATGAGCCGACCAACCATCTGGATGCAGAGACGACGGCGTGGCTGGAAAAGCACCTGCGCGAGTATCCTGGCGCTGTGCTCATCATCACCCACGACCGCTACTTCCTCGACAATGTCACGGGCTGGATTCTTGAACTCGATCGCGGCCGCGGTATCCCCTATGAGGGCAATTACTCGGCGTATCTGGAGGCCAAAGCTAAGCGCATGGCGCAGGAAGGCCGCGAAGAGGCCTCCCGTCAGAAGGCACTGGAACGCGAACGCGAGTGGATTGCCGCCAGCCCCAAGGCGCGTCAGACCAAATCGAAGGCGCGTATCAATGCTTATGAAGAACTGCTGGCCAAGGCTGAGGCGCGTGCGCCGAATGCCGCGCAGATCGTCATTCCCGTCGCTGAGCGTCTGGGCAACAATGTCATCAAGGCCGAAGGTCTGAAAAAGGGGTTTGACGACAAGTTGTTGGTCGACGAGCTGTCGTTCAATCTGCCCCCGGGCGGGATCGTTGGCATTATCGGCCCAAACGGTGCAGGCAAGACGACGCTGTTCCGCATGATCACCGGTCAGGAGCAGCCTGACGAGGGATCGATCAAGATCGGTGAGAGCGTTCAACTCGGCTATGTCGATCAGAGCCGCGACGCGCTGGACCCCAAAAAGACCGTTTGGGAAGAAATCTCCGGCGGCGATGAGATCATTAAGCTTGGCACCAAGGAGATCAATTCGCGGGCTTATTGCTCGTCTTTCAACTTCAAGGGCGGCGACCAGCAGCAACCTGTCGGAACGCTATCGGGCGGGCAGCGCAACCGTGTCCATCTGGCGAAGATTCTGAAGTCCGGCGCCAATGTGTTGCTGCTCGACGAGCCGACCAACGATCTGGACACCGAGACGCTGGCGGCGCTTGAGGATGCGCTGGAAGAGTATGGCGGCTGTGCTGTGGTGATCTCGCACGATCGTATGTTCCTGGATCGTCTCGCTACGCACATGCTTTCGTTTGAAGGCGACAGCCATGTCGAGTGGTTCGAGGGCAATTTCCACGACTATGAGCAGGACAAGATTCGCCGTCTTGGCCCAGAAAGCGTCACCCCGAAGCGGGTTACCTACAAGCGTCTGACGCGGTGAGCACGATCCGTCCGGCTTTTAAGCATGAAGCCAGGGTCGCTGGACTCTTCGCGGCGCTTGGCGACACATCGGTCACAGAGCCCGTGGAACATCTGGTTCTGAGCTTTGAGGGCATCGACGGTGACATCCATGCTGGCTACACTCGCAAGTCGGGCGGACGGGAACCTTGGTATGCGCGCGGCACGGAAATGCGCAATGAGCGGCAGCTTTCCATCGTCTGTCTTGATGAGCTTGCGCAGGCTGCCAACGGCATGGGCATTGTACGGATCGCGCCGGAATGGATCGGCGCGAATATGGTTCTGGCGGGTGTCCCGCGATTGTCCATGCTGCCGCCGCGTACAGTGTTGTTCTTCGAAAACGGTGTGACGCTTCGGATTGATGGACAGAATGCACCCTGCCGGTTTGCCGGAGCCAAGATCGCTGAGAACTATCCGGAGCACAATCAGACAGAATTGGCACTGAGCTTCCCTAAAGCGGCCAAAAGGCTGCGCGGACTGGTTGCCTGGGTAGAGGTTCCGGGCACCATCGGGCACGATGAAACGGTTCAACTCAAAGTGCCCGAACAATGGACTTGGCAGCCTGACTGAGGGGGTCACGACTGATGCCCAAGATTTTCATCACTGGTGCGTCACGCGGTATAGGCCGTCAGCTGGCCGCCACCTATCTGGAGCGCGGAGATACGGTCTACGCCACGGCCCGAAACGTCGATGATCTTGATGGTCTGGTCGAGCGCTTCGGTGATCTCATCATCCCTGTGCCGCTTGATGTCGCAGATGGCGATGCCGTCGATGCGCTGACCCAAGTGGTGAATGGTCCTCTCGATATTCTGATCAACAATGCCGGTGTTATCGGTCCGCAGACCGACAACGCCCTGAGCATGGATTTTCCCGCTTTTGCGCGCACTTTGGCGATCAATACACTTGCTCCGCTGCGCGTTGTGCATGCTCTTCTGCCTGCTCTTCGTCGCCCCAAGAAAGGGGCCAAGATCGCGATTATCTCCTCACGGATGGGTCAGATGGCGGCGCAGAACTCCGATCGGATCGCCTACCGCGCGTCCAAGGCGGCGGTGAACAAGGTGATGCTGGGCCTGGCAGCCGATCTTGCGCCGGAAGGCATTGCCGTGATGAGTTTGCATCCCGGATGGGTGCGCACCGATATGGGGGGCGCTAGGGCCGATATCTCCGTTGAGGAAAGCGCAGCCGGGATGGTTCAGGTGATCGATGAGCTGAGCCTGGAAAGCACGGGCTCATTCAAAGCCTGGGACGGGCAGACCATTCCCTGGTGATCGCGCAGCGCTCGCGCAGGTGTGATGCCGGTCGCGGTTTCCTTGGGCGGGCTGCTTCGTTAGCGTCTATGCATGACCCAGCTTCGCTTAATCTTCTTGTCTTCGCTCGCTCTGGTATCGCTCCTCACCGCCGCTTCACGAGCTCATACGCAAGAGATTCCTCCCGAATTGGAGGGGGACTGGGGCGAGCCTCAACAGTGCCGGGCCCAAGAGGACGTCGGAGCGAGCAACACGGTTGCCAGCGCCGCCGACGCGCCTTATCGGCTACGGGGTCAATGGTTGTCGCGCTGGTTTTTCTATTGCCGGGTGCTTCGGATCAATCCCGTCGCAGACATGACGTATCGCGCCGGTGTTTTATGCGGGGAGGATGCCATAGAGCGCCGTTGGGAAGTCGACATCGTTCGCGAGAGCGACACGCTCACGATGACATGGTTCGCGATCGATGAAGACGACGGAGTCTGGCGGCCCTGGCTCAGCGGACCCTTTCAACGGTGTGATGATCCGCAGAGTTAGCCAGCGTCTCGACGCGGGCGCTTGAGCTTTGCCGCTGGCTGCGCCAGTTTGGTGCCTTTGATGTCTTTGAGTCTTGGCCGATGAGAGCTCACCGTTCAATGTTCCGAATAGCCGGGTTGTTCCTTGCAGCTGGCTTCGCCACCATGGCTCACCCGGCCGTTGCGCAGATGATTGCGTCGCAAGATCCTGCCGCCGTTGCCAAGCTGCTGCGCGACCGCGGCCAGACGGCCATCGTCACCGTAGATCAGTTCAATGACCCGTTCATCGAAACGAGTGTCGGCAATGTCGACTACAACATCATCTTCTACGGCTGCACGGAGCATGAAGACTGCACCTCCCTTGCGCTACGGGCTCAACGCAACAGCGCGGGACGGGCATCCTTTGAAGCCATGAACGACTGGAACACGGATCAGCGTTGGACGAAGCTTTACACGGCGGATGTGAACTCGGCCATTTTGGAGATGGACTTCCTGTTCGCAGATGGCCCGATGACCCGTGAGAGTTTTGCGGCCTATCTCGATCTCTGGGATCGATCCTTGCAGCAGTTCGTGCGGTACATCGATGACGGCGATTATGACTTTGTCGAATAAATGCCGCCTTGACGTCGGGGATTGCGCGATCGCTACAATTTGAATGATCGGTTTGAGCGTTTGCCAACGGGCCTTTGCTACGACTTCCACTCAGACCCAAGGTGGAGGCCGGAGAAGAGCTGCTATCATGAGTGAACTGGTGGATTTTGAGCGTGTCGAGAGCACGCACACTCAAGCTGAGCGCAATCGGTTGATGGCCCATGTGGTGCAACTGTATTCGCTAACAACTGAAAGAGTGAATCCGGAACTGCTCGCCGTTTATGACGACGTTCTGGTGCGGCTTGCGGATCTTGTCGAAGAAGAGGCACTTGCCTTCGTTGCCAACAAACTCGCGCCGTTGGCCAAAGCGCCGCGCGGTATGGTGCGCAAGCTTGCCCATGAACCCATTCAGGTCGCTCGGCCGTTGTTGGAGAAAAGCCCGCTCCTGTCTGACGATGATCTAACCCAGATTGTCGAGGAAAAGGGCTTCGACCATATGGACGCCATTGCAGGGCGTGCGAAGCTCTCAAGTCAGGTGTCTGCTGCTCTCGTTGAGCATGGCAACAGCCCCGTCAAGGTCAAGCTTGCAAGCAACGAAGGCGCTGAGTTCTCCGATGCGTCCTACGTGAAGCTGGTCAAGGATTCGCGCGAAGATGAGAAGCTTCAGAACTCTCTTGCGGATCGCGATGATTTACCGGCGAGCGTTGTCAAAGCACTTGTCGATGTCGCCTCCGCGGCGGTGCGCGACAAGCTGGTCCGCCACGGTCGATCCGAAGTGGCCGAACGCCTCAACGAGGCGGCCGGCCTTGCGGCGGAGCGCCTCTCCAACGAGCAATGGCTTTCGCACTACGATTTCGATCTTGCCCATCGCACGGTTTCTATGGCGCTGCGCAAGCAGCCGGTGAGTGAAGCGTCGGTCTTCGCACAGGCACGCGCAGGCAAATTTCCCGAGGCTGTTGTGATGTTTGCTCTTTGTGCTGGTGTCTCGCTTGAGGAGGCCAAACACTGGACAGTTCGTGCAGATCCAAAGCCATTTCTTATCGTCTGCAAAGCGATGGGCTTTTCGGCAGATACCGTAGGTGCGTTCCTGAGGCTTGGTCCCTGGTTGCGCCGGCTTGATCGCGATCAGCGTGGCGCAGCTATGCATGCTTTTGACACGATGGACCGGCCGATGGCTGAACAGATCTTCTCTGAATGGAAGAAGAAGCAGATTTCGCGCGCAGCCTGATCTGAACGGGTCGCAATTTTCCTTTACGACTGGCCCGGCGGACAGTGGTTCAGCCGGGCCTTTTCGTACTTGCACGCATGATCATATCCGCATAAAGATATCTTTATGTCTTTTCTGATAGCGTGTGATTATGCGTTCGTTTGATGCCAGTATCGAAACTCTCAAGGCGCTTGCCGAGCCGACAAGGCTGCGGCTCCTGGCGCTGCTGCGACATGGTGATTTGAGCGTCAAGGATTTGACGAGTCTGCTGGGACAAAGCCAGCCCCGGCTGTCCCGGCATCTCAAGCTGCTTTCCGATGCCGGATGGATTGTCCGCTTTCCTGAAGGTGCCTGGGTCTATTACCGTGTGGCCGAGGATGAGGCGCTTCGCGCAATCTGGAATTCTGTCGCCAATCTTGTGGGTCTGGAGAATGATGTCCTGCAGGACGATGCTGAGCGCCTCGCACGCCTGAAGGCCGAGCAAAGTTCGCAGGCGCAGGCGTTTTTTCAGGAGAACGCTGCACGTTGGGATGCGCTGCGGGCCGATCTTGTGCCGGACAAGCGGGTTGAAATGGCGATACTGGACATGCTGGGCAGACGGCGTGTTGATCAGTTTCTCGATATAGGCACGGGCACCGGACGCATGCTGGTGCTTCTGAAAGACCTCTATGCCAACGGTGTCGGCATCGACCCTACCCATGCCATGCTTCAGGTTGCGCGTGCCACGTTGGCTGAGAGCGCCATCGACCATGCGCAGGTTCGCCATGGTGACGGGTTGGCGCTCGGTTTGCCGCGTGACAGCCAGGATCTTGTCACCATCCATCAAGTGATGCACTTTTTTGATGATCCACGCCCCCTACTTACAGAAGCGGCGCGTGTGCTTGCGCCGTCGGGACGGCTTCTCATCGTCGATTTCGGCCCGCACAGGCTGGAAGCACTGCGCAGTCAGCATCAACATCGTCGTCTTGGTTTCGATGGGGCGGAAGTTTGCCGTTGGCTGGAGGCCATCGGTCTGAAGGTTACCCGTCCCACGATCCTCAACACCGGGTCCGGCAATGATGCTGCCGCTCTTCCGGTCAACATTTGGCTTGCCCAGGATACCCGTATTCTGGTCGATCCGCCCGCCGCCTCCGCGCCTGTCGCGTTTGCTTAAGGACGCCCCATGTCTGTTTCGTCACAAACCTATGCTCAGCAGGCTCACTCGCCGCTCAACATTAGTTTCGAGTTTTTTCCGCCCAAGTCGGAGAAGATGGAGCGGTCGCTGCGGCATGCCATCGATCGGCTGGCCCCGCTGCAGCCCAAGTTCGTTTCGGTGACCTATGGGGCTGGCGGATCGACACGGGAGCGCACGCACAAGATGGTGGCGGCGCTGAAGGAAAGGACGTCCCTCGATCCCGCTGCGCACCTGACCTGTGTCGGCGCGTCCCGGGCCGAGGTCGATGAGGTCGTGGACAGCTATCGCGATGCAGGCGTGCACCATATCGTTGCGCTGCGTGGCGATCCGCCCGATGGGGTTGGCAGTGCCTACCATGCGCATCCGCAGGGGTATCAGTCGACCGCCGATCTTGTGGCTGCCATCCGTGCGCGCCATGCGATGGAAATCAGTGTCTCGGCCTATCCGGAACGTCACCCGGAGAGCCCGGACTGGGCAACAGAAATCGACGTGTTGAAGAGCAAGGTGGATGCCGGTGCGACCCGTGCCATCACCCAGTTCTTTTTCGACAACACCGACTACTTCCGTTACCTCGACCGGGTGTCGGATGCGGGCATCACAATCCCCATCGTTCCCGGTGTCGCACCCATCCATTCCTTCAAGTCGATTTCGCGCTTTGCGAAGGGTTGCGGTGCCCGCATTCCCCAGGCGCTTGCCGAGCGCTTCGACGGTCTGGACGACGATCCGAAAACGCATGAACTCGTGGCGGCAACGGTGGCTGCGGAGCAGGTCGATGGGCTACGCCGGCACGGCATCAAGGACTTCCATTTCTACACGATGAACAAGAGTGATCTGGTGTTCGCCATATGCCATTTGCTCGGCATGCGGCCTGCAAAAATGGATCAGAAAGTGAATCAAGTGGCGACTGAAAACGTAAGCATGTCATTGGCTTAGGATAAGGTTTTCGTCTTATGAGTCTGAATCAAGAGGCCCCTGCTGCTCGCCTTCATGCGTTGAATCAACTTAAAGGTGAACGCATCCTCGTTCTCGATGGAGCGATGGGCACGCAAATTCAGGATCTGAAGCTTTCCGAAGCCGACTTCCGCGGTGAGCGTTTTGCCGATTGGGGGCAGGATCTTCAGGGCAACAACGACCTTCTCATCCTCACTCAGCCGGATGCGATCCGCGCCATTCACAAAGCCTATTTCCAGGCCGGAGCGGACATTGTTGAGACCAACACATTTTCCTCCACCACCATTGCCCAGGCCGATTACGGGATGGAGTCACTGGCGTATGAGTTGAACGAGCAGGGCGCGCGCCTGGCGCGGCAGGCGGCTGATGAGGTAATGGCCGAAGAACCGGGTCGGCATTGCTTTGTGGCTGGCGCGCTCGGGCCGACCAACCGGACGGCGTCCATCTCGCCGGATGTTCAGAATCCCGGTTACCGTGCGGTGACCTTCGATGATCTGCGTCATGCCTATGGCGAAGCGGCGAGGGGGCTGATCGCCGGTGGTGCTGATCTCCTGCTGGTTGAGACCATCTTCGACACGCTGAATGCCAAGGCGGCTTTGTTTGCCATCGATGAAGCGTTCGAGGAGATGGGTGTCACGCTGCCCATCATGATCTCAGGGACGATCACCGATCTTTCGGGCCGCACGCTGTCGGGCCAGACACCGAGTGCCTTCTGGTATGCGCTGCGCCATGCCAAGCCGTTTTCCATCGGATTGAACTGTGCGCTGGGTGCCAAGGAGATGCGTGCGCATATCGCCGAGCTTTCCAAGGTCTCCGATACGCTTGTTTGTGCCTATCCCAATGCGGGTCTGCCGAATGAGTTTGGCGCCTACGATGAGTCGCCCGAAGCAACGGCGGGCATGCTGGGGGAGTTTGCTGCTAGCGGGCTTGTCAACATTGTCGGCGGATGCTGTGGCACCACACCGGATCACATCCGCGCCATTGCGCAAGCGGTGAAGGACAAGGTTACGCGTCAGGTTCCAGAGGTTGAGCCGATGATG
>JANQJE010000265.1 GCA_028281795.1 Cohaesibacteraceae bacterium
GGCCATTTCACCACGCGCCAGAACATCCAATACAACTGGCCGAAGTTGAAAGACGTACCGGACATTCTCGCGGACCTGGCCACTGTCGAGATGCACGCCATTCAGACCTCGGGCAACTGCATCCGCAATGTGACCTCAGACCAGTATGCGGGCGTCGCAGCCGGCGAAATTGATGACCCGCGCATCTGGGCGGAAATCCTGCGCCAGTGGTCCACGTTCCACCCGGAATACACATTCTTGCCGCGCAAGTTCAAAATTGCGGTGACGGGTCACAGCAATGACCGCGCGGCCATCAAGATGCACGATGTCGGCATCATCATCGTTGAGGGTGAGAACGGCGAACCGGCATTCGACATCTATGCCGGCGGCGGCCAGGGCCGGACGCCCATGGTGGCGCATCTGGTGGGTGAAAAAATTCCCGCCCGGGACCTGCTGCACTTCATGGACGCGATCATGCGCGTCTACAACATGCATGGGCGCCGCGACAATCTCTACAAGGCACGGATCAAGATACTGGTGCATGCTCTGGGTGCGGAAGAATTCGCGCGCCAAGTGAAGGAAGAATTTGCCAAGGGTGGCGCCGGCGAAGATCTGAAGCTTCCCGATGGTGAAATTGAGCGCATTCGTGCGTATTTCGCACCGCCCGCCTACGAAACACTGCCAGACACGGATGCGGCCTATGAAAAGGCACTGGCTGAGGACAAGGCGTTTGCCCAGTGGGCACGTACCAATCTCGCCGACCACAAAGTACCGGGCTATGCCATCGTCAACATTTCCCTGAAGCCGATTGGCGGCATTGCCGGTGACGCGTCAGACGCTCAGATGGATGCCGTAGCAGACATCGCCGAGGCCTTCAGCTTTGATGAAGTGCGGGTGACGCATGAGCAGAACCTGACGCTACCGGATGTAAAGAAGTCCGACCTCTATGAAGTGTGGAAGCGTCTGGATGCGGCCCTGCTGGCGACACCGAATATCGGGCTGATCTCCGACATGATCGTGTGCCCCGGCCTCGACTATTGCGACCTTGCCAATGCGCGGTCGATCTCGATCGGCCAGATGATTTCAGAGCGCTTTGCGGATCTCGACAAGGAGCACGACATCGGTGAGCTGAAGGTCAAGATTTCCGGCTGCATCAATGCCTGCGGGCACCACCATGTGGGCCACATCGGCATTCTCGGCGTCGACAAGAAGGGCGTCGAGTTCTATCAGGTGACCCTTGGCGGCTCCGCAGACGAGAACGCGGCAGTCGGTGACATTGTCGGGCCTGCCTTTACCGAAGAGCAGATCGTCGGCGCCATCGAGACCATTGTTGAAACCTATGTGGCCAACCGTCAGGACGGGGAAATCTTCCTCGAGACCTACCGACGGATCGGCATCGACCCCTTCAAGGAGACCCTCTATGCCGCTGCTTAAGGACGGGGTTGCTGTCAGTGACGACAAATGGGTGCGCGTGGACGATGACGCGGACCTGCCGGAAGACTGCCACGCGCTCATCAGCATGACGCGCTGGCTGAAGGATCGCGATACACTGCTGACGCGCAACAAACCGATCGGCGTGGCGCTGGACAGCAGCGACAACCCGGACGAGATCATGGATGACCTCGACCGCTTCGGGCTGATTGCCGTCGACTTTCCGCTTTTCAAGGACGGTCGCGGTTTCTCCTATGGCCGCCTGATCCGCCATCGCGGCAAGTTTGCAGGCGAGCTGCGGGCAACAGGCGGTGTGCTGGTGGACCAGCTGCATTATCTCGCCCGCTGCGGCTATGACGCTGTGGACGGCGACGACCGCATTACAGAAGATGCCTGGGCCGAGGCCAACAGCCGCTTCAGCGTCGTCTATCAGCCAACCGGTGACGGGCGGAAGACAGCGCTGCAGACGCGGCATGGTGGGTAGGCAGCGGACAGCGCGCATCAGTCACGCTTGGCGCCGCGCATAGCGTCCACAATTTCCACGGTCTCCACACTCACCCGCGTCACGCGCATGAGCAGGTCCACGACCTGCTCTTTGTAGTCGGCGAATCGGTAGGTGTTGAACTTTTCGCGGATTGTCTGGTCGCGCGGCTTTTTTTCTTTGTACTGATCCAGTATCCAGTGGAGCGCCGAGCGGTTGCCAAGCCGGTAGTCCCACGCCCTCTCCGGCACGCCGGAGAGCGTGGTCTCGCTATCAAGGCGGATGATGCCATTATCCGTATCGGCCTTGAGCATCGCCTTGGGCGCAACGTCCGCCTCCCGCGCCTTGTCGTCCGGCACGTCCAGGCGCTCTAGCGGCCAAGGCTCGACACTTTCATAGTTGATGTGCAAATCCATCAACCTCTCGCCCCACTCGGCCCATTTCCAGAAGTCCGGATAGAACGGCACACGCGGAAAATCACGCTTCAGGTTGATGGCATAGGTCTCGCGGTACACGGGGTCATGCAGCACACCATAGACATAATGGAAGATGGCATCCTTGGTGATCGGCTTCTTGCGGTTGGTGCCGTAATGGGCCTTGAACTGCTTCAACCCCCAGTCGGTGATGTTGTCCACCTGCTCGCCAGAGGGCGTGTAGCGGTAGCGCGCAACTCCTAAACTGCTCCCGTTGCCAGTCTTTAGGAAACAGATATCGAAGACATTTTCCGTTGATAGAGCAGTGAATTCTTGATTTGCCGAAATACCATGAAAGCAAATATTTTGATTTTTTTCTCCATTGGAAAATATTTTTTCCACGGAAAACATGATGCTTACAAGAAAGCTGTCAAAATATAGATGCTTCCGTACATAGGGGCGAAAACTTGCTTCTATAAGACGGTGATCGTCGAAATCGAACTTCTCGGTAGAGGCAAACCTCCTTTCAAGTTCTCGATCCCACTTTACAGAACTGAATTTACTTTTATCACTCTTCGCTATCGTGAGAGCGTTGAGAAAGTGTCTGGTCTTCTGGGTGAGGCCTTTTTTTGAAAAATCGTATATCCACTCATCCTTCTTGGTCTGAATCCCATTTGATACAATTTGAAAAATTGTTCTCGGCTCGCGTCGGTTCCGAGTTTTTCGGCCACACAATGGTAACAACTCGTCCCAGTCATTGTCGGTTTGGTCCAACCACGAATGGCGCTCAGTCGGCGTGATTGTCTGCATGTCCAGCTTCGATAGGCGGGCGCCGGCGAGGAAGGCGAGCTTGTCTTCCGCACGCTCCATCTCCGGGCGGCGGGCGTAGCGGATGAGGGCGCCCGACCTTCCCTTCTTACTGACGCAAAAGGCTATTGAGACGCCGGTCTGGATGCCGAACACGTTGTGGGTCGTGCCGGAGAGCTTGGGGTTAGCGCGCACGTCGCCGCCCAAATCCATCACGTAGATCTCGGCGAATTCCTCCGACACGACTTGCCGGAACCCGTCAAAAGCCGCCTTCTCGATGTAATTGCGGTTGGTGATGAAGGCGACGATGCCATCGTCATGCAGTCGGTCGGTCGCCCAGCGGAAGAAACGTGTGTACATGTCGTACACGGAGTTCTTGTTCTGCGCCGTACCTTTCAGGACATAGGTATCCTTGATGGTCTCGTCGATACGCCTGTAGGCGCGGTTGGGATTGCGGGCATTGAAGTTCTCCTGCCACGCATTGTAGGGCGGGTTACCGATCACCACCGAAATCTTGCGGGCGTTCTGGCGCTTGATGCGTTCCACGTTTTCTTCTGACATGGCGCCGAAGAGATCGTGCTGGTGGCCAGAGCGGATGCCGAGCGCCGCTACATTGTCCAGCGTGTCCACGAAGCACAGGTTGGGATATTCAGCGAACTTGCCGCTGATGGAAGCATAGGTCGCCTCGATGTTGAGGTTGGCCACGTAATAGGGAAGGATCGCCACCTCGTTGGCGTGCAGCTCTTCGCGGTATTTGTAGGCGAGCTTATCCGGCTGGCCGCGGAAATGTTCCAGCAGTTCGCAGATGAAGGTGCCGGTGCCGGTCGCGGGATCGAGGATTTCCACATTGCGGTCGATCAGCGAGCGTCCGAAATGCTTCTGGCAGAGCCAGTCGGCCCCGTCGATCATGAAGCGGACGATCTCGTTGGGGGTGTAGACCACGCCCAGCCTGTCGGCGGCTTTGGGATTATAGACCTTATAGAAGTTCTCATAGATGATCTTGAGGAAGGTCTGCTTTTCAGCATGTGCGGTGATCTGCGCGGCGTTGGCGCGGATGGCGGCGTAGTAGGGCTGCAGCGCTTTCAGCGTCTCGCGCTTGATGGCGCCGCTGAAGAACTTTTCCTCCAGCCCATACAGCGCCTTGGCAATGTTATTTTCACGGTGAAAATCGCCTTCGTTGAAGACATGGGAGAAGATTTCCTCCGTCAGGATGTGCTGGATCAGCATCTCGCGGATATCAGCTTCCGCCACCGCCGGGTTGATGGTGCGTTTGGCCTGAGTGAGGAAGGCATCCGCTGCCTCGCGAAAGTCGTCATTTGTGTCGTAGGCCTCATCAATGCGCTTGCGTAACTCATCCAGCACATGCGGCAGGTCTTCCTTGAACTGTTCAACCGCCTTTCGGAACTCAGAGATTTCCGGGCGCTCATAGCCGAAAAACAGCTTCAGGAGATTTTCCAGCGCGATGGTGTCCGTCATCGCGCACCGCGTCACCTCCTCGCGGTTCTGAATGAGGATGGCGGTCTCGGAGTTTTCAAAGAGGATGTTGGTCTGCGGGTAGCCGGAGCGGAGTTTCTTGGAAATCTCCGTATCCAGATCGTCCTTGGTGTCCTTTGCCTCCCAGAAGCCGAGCGGCACGCGCAGGTCGTGCAGGACGGTGCCGTCGGGATAGACCTTACTCTTCTGCGAGGTGGCGAATTCCAGTTCTTCGAGGAACACAAGATCGTCAGCGCGGGACCACTCGCGCAGCAGCTGGCGGAAGGCCGGGCGGATCGTCTGCTCGTTGAGCGAGCCGCCCACCTTGCGGATACGGTCAAGCTCGGCCAGATAGGCATTAATTAGAAGCTGGCTCATGCAGGGAAGCTACCAGGGTGAGGATGGGGTGTTGCTGAATCGGGGCAGGGTCGTGAATCCTAACTGCACTGAGGCCCCACGTCATCCCATCACCCTAAGCAGTGGCTAGCAGTCATGCTCTCTTACGGGGCTTCTGGGGTCGCGGTGTCAGGCACTCGGCCATCAGCTTTGTGTTGGCGTTGATTTCCGCGTCATCATCGAATGGATGATCGGGTGCGAGAATGAACCTTGTGAGCACATATCCCAGGTTCACCGACACGATGAGCCGGGCGGCTGTTTCAGGGCGTATGTCACTGCGCACTTTTCCCTCATCCTGAAACCTCTCCAGCGCCTCGATAGCAGCCTGCCAGACCTGGTCGCGCCAGGCATCGACGAACCAGCGGCGCACCTCGTCGTCCGTACACAGAGTGGCGATCAGCATGCGCAATTGGGGGGCAACCTTACGGCTTTGCTCAAGCCGTGTGCGCACGAGCGTATCGTGCCAGGTCTCGAAGTCCGGAGACGTCGCAGCCCAAAGGTCCCGCGTCTGCTGAAGTCCTTCGCCAACGGTCATGGACACGACAGCAGGCATCAGCGCAGCGGCAAACAGGCTGGCCTTGGTCGGGAAATACTTGAACAGCGTCCGCTCGGTGGTTTTTGCGGCCTTGGCGATCTCAGCCGTGCGGGCATCGTGAAACCCCTTCTCACCAAAGACGTGGCCCGCTGCGTGAAGAATGCGCGCCTCAATCTCGTTGCGCGGGGTCTTCGCCTGCGCATCAAACGTTTTCAAGGCATCCAACGTGTCTGAAGCCATGGCTGAAGGCCTTTCGAATCGTTGCTGGGTCATTGGTATAGTAGCCACTTTACATGCCGGATGAAGAGCGTATAGTAGTGACTATACCAACAAACAGGAGGCACCCGTGGCATCTCTGGGAAAACGACTTCCGGCTCCATACGACTTTGGATGGACACTTCGCGCGGTCGACGACTGCGATGTTGTTGAAACGCAGCTGGGTGACGGCCGGTATGAAATTCGGCTGAACCATGCGCCGCTGACGGGCGTTACCACAGAGATGCTGGAATGGTGGTTCCAGGTGTTTGATGGCACCGCCACATATCGGGGGCAAACGCTGCCTGCCTATCACCTATGGCATCCCCGCGATCATGTGGCTGTTGAGTTCACCCGGAATAAGGCCGGCCGTGTGGCGCCCAAAGAGCGGGTGCACATCCAGGAGGTGTTCGGCAGGGACAAGCACTTCTCCACCGATGCCCGCGCTGTCATCCATCGGTGGGACGGGCGCGGTGTCGGGTTTCATCTGGACGTTGCAGGCCACCGGCTGCTGGAGCTAGATCATGTATTCAAGGACTCACCCGACGGGGCGATCTACCAGAGCTGCATGCGTGCTGGCGCGGGGGCCGGGCCACTGCGACGGCTTATCAATGCCGCGGTTCTGCCGCGCCGCTTTGGCGCTGCGCAGCGTGTCGCGTGGATAAGACATAATGTTGAAGAAGTCGGGTGCTTTGAAAACTTTCTGCCGGAGCTTTTTCAGTCAAAGGCCATAGCGGCCTGACCTATTCCCCGCATTTGGTTGCGATGTGATTGTCATGTCCGGTTCAGGACAGCGACCGCGGCTTGCGATAGGCTTTCGGCATGAACACCGCTTCCCCGTCCCTGCCCGTGCCGTCGCCGCGCAACCGGCTTGCCAATATTCTGTTATGGGCGGCGCTGGGGCTGATGATCGCGGGCGTGACCCTGCCGGCGATCTCGGTCAGCTCGTTCTGGATCTATGAAGAGACCTATTCCATTCTCGGCGGCATCATCGCGATGGCCGAGCGGGGTGATGTGATCCTTGCAGGGTTTGTCTTTGCGGTGTCGGTGATGTTTCCCGTCGGCAAGATCGTACTGGGGCTGGTGGCGCTGAAGCGGATGCGCCAGCCGGACGCAAAACTCGCGCGGTTGCTGGGACGGCTTTCCGCCCTCTCGCGCTGGTCGATGGCGGATGTCCTGGTGCTGGCGCTGCTGGTCATCATTCTCAATGGCCAGGTGCTGACCACGGCCGACGTTCACTCCGGCATCGCGCTGTTTGCGCTCGGGGTGATCGCCTCGGCGCTGGGCCTTGCTCTCGTCGAGCGCCGTGCCAAACCTGCCGTCTGACTCGAAACCTGAACCCTGCGCACAAAAAAACGCCCGGCTGCAGGGAGGGAGCAGCCGGGCGTCTAGCCTGATCAGGCTTATTGGGAGCGCGTGTTACGCAGCGCGGCCCAAAGCTTCGTTGACGTTGTTTTCAACGCGGGTGCGGACGTCCTGAACGCGCTTCACGAGCGGCTCGCCAGCTTCCTTCACAGCCTTGGTAGCGATCTCGCCAACCTTTTCGGCGCCCTGACGGGTGCGCTTGATGGCGGCTTCGGCATACTTGCGCTGTGCGTCGACAGCAGCCTGAAGGTCCTTGGCGTCAACCGTTGCGCGGAAAGCCTTGAAACCGTCAACAACGTTGCCTTCAACGGTGTCGATCACGGTGTGAGCCGCAACGCGGATCGGGCTCTTCGCAGCGGCCTTCTTGGCAGCGGGACGACGACGGGTGGTTGTCTTCTTTGCAGTCTTCTTTGC
>JANQJE010000273.1 GCA_028281795.1 Cohaesibacteraceae bacterium
GATCATCGATCCTTCATCGACATAGCCACCGAGGTTCACGAAACATGGCATCAGAATGGCGCCCGGTGCGATATGGGCCGAGCGCCGCACCACGCAGCCAGGTACGGCGCGGAACGCAGCGTTCTCAAAATCACTGGCCTGCCAGCCGTCAAACTTGGAAGGCACCTTGTCCCACCAGACGGCATTGCCCGGGCCTCCCTTGATGATGTCCATAGGGTTGAGACGGAAGGAAAGAAGCACCGCCTTCTTCAACCACTGATGGACCGTCCATTGACCATTGTCACCCGGCGTCGCCACACGCGCCTTGCCCTTGTCCAGAAGATCGAGCGCGGCTTCGACAGCATCGCGCACCTCGCCTTTGGTGCCGGTGTCAATGCTTTCGCGGTCGTCAAAGGCCTTGGTCACGACTGCCTCGATGGCGGCGTGGTCGGTCATTGCGTGATGCATGGTGTCTCTCCTGCAAATCTAAAGAGCGGGGCGTGCGAGATTTACCGCCTGGCGGCCAGCACATCCTCAAGGAAGTCGGCGAGGTGATCGGTGACATAATGCACGTGATTGTCGTCACGTCCCTCAAACTCCCAGTCCTCATGGAAGATATCCCGGGTGCCACGCGGTACAATCAGAGTGGTGAGCATGCCGCGTTCGTGCGGCACCTTCAGATTGCGCGACAGATCTTCGAACATCGCGGCCCGGGACGGCTCGATCCCGGTGATATCGAGAAACTTGTCATAAGTCTCACCGTTCGGTTTGGGTACCAGATCGGCCGACACGATGTCGAACACGTGCTGGAAATCGGTCGATACACCAAGCCGGTCCAGCACCGCTTCAGCATGTTTCTTGGTGCCGTTGGTGAAGACATAGGCGTGGCCTGGAAGGGCAGCGAGCATTTCATCGAGCTTGGGGTCCGGTTCCAGCACCGAATGGTCGATGTCATGCACAAAATCGAGAAAATCGTCGGGCGTAATCCCGCGCTCGATCATCAGGCCGCGCAATGTGGTGCCATAGGTCCTGTAGTAATCCTTTTGCACCTTGCGGGCTTCATCAGCTTCCAGGCCAAGCAGGCGCGACAGATAGGCAGTCATCTTCTGGTCGATCTGCTCGAACAGGTTCGAGTGACGCGGATAGAGCGTGTTGTCGAGATCGAAGATCCAGTGCTCGATGCGGGCGAACGCTTCAAGGCCTTGATGCTGTTCGTGCTTTTTGGCCATGCCGTATTGTGTCCTATCGCGTGATCAGCGTGCCCGCGCCATGCGCGGTGAAGAGTTCCAGAAGCACGCAGTGAGGCACCTTGCCGTTGAGGATGACAACACCCTCAACACCAGCTTCCACGGCCTGGATACAGGTTTCGACCTTGGGGATCATGCCGCCGGCAATCGTGCCGTCAGCGATAAGCGCGCGCGCTTTCGCCACGGTCAGTTCCGGAATAAGGGTCTTGTCGGCGTCCAGAACGCCGTCCACATCGGTCAGGAACAGAAGACGCGTCGCGTTGAGCGCGCCTGCAATCGACCCGGCAAATGTATCGGCGTTCACATTGTAGGTCTTGCCATCCGCTCCGGACGCCACGGGGGCAATCACGGGGATCAGCGCTTCGCGGGTCACCATATCCAGCACCGATGGGCGCACCTCTTCAGGCTCACCGACAAAACCAAGATCGACGACCTTCTCGATGTTGGAATCGGGGTCGCGCGCCGTGCGGGTGACTTTGCGTACCGTGACCATCCGGCCATCCTTGCCGCACAAACCAATCGCCTTGCCTCCGGCGGAGTTGATCTCCTGCACGATCTGTTTGTTGATCGATCCGGCCAGGACCATTTCGACAACTTCGATGGTCTTCTCGTCCGTCACGCGAAGCCCCGCTTCAAAGGCACTTTCGATACCGAGCTTCTCAAGCATCGATGCGATCTGCGGTCCTCCGCCATGCACCACGATGGGTTTGATCCCCGATTGCTTCAGCAGTGCGATGTCACGGGCAAAAGCCTGGCTCAGCGCTTCATCCCCCATGGCATGGCCGCCATATTTCACGACAATGGTCTGATCGGAGTAGCGCTGCATAAAAGGCAGCACCTGGCTGATCAGCCGGGCCTGGCGCACGGGCTTCGCTTCAAGCGGCACATTGGGATCGTCATCATAGGGCATGGGCAGAAGGCCTGGGTGGACTTGCGACGAACGTCAAAGAGTTGAGGGGAGAGGAAGGACAGGTTTTGGGAGCAAAGGTCAAGTTTTTGACGTGTCGTCGTCTTCGAACTCAAGCGCGCCAAGATCATCGAGCAGCCGGGCGATGAAGCCGCGCAGCCTATCGACCCCTTCGCGCTTCTCCGATGATGTGACAGCCAGAAACGGATAGGCGGCCGGGCGTCGAGCGATGCCCTCAAGCGTCGACTGCTTTACCCGCTGAATTTGTCCTGGTTTCAACTTGTCGATCTTGGTGAGCACGATCTGATAGCTGACGGCAGTCTCGTCCAGCATTTTGAGGATTTCCAGATCGTTCTTTTTCAACCCATGACGGGAGTCGATGAGCACGAACACGCGCGCCAGTTCGGCACGGCCTTGAAGGTAACGGCGGATCAGTCGGTTCCATTGATCGACCGCATCTTTGGGTGCTTTGGCAAAACCATAGCCCGGCATGTCCACGATCCGAAACGGCATGCCGTCTGCGCTGAAGAGGTTCAACTCCTGTGTGCGGCCGGGTGTGTTGGACGTGCGGGCAAGACCTTTTTGACGAACAAGAGCATTGAGCAGGCTTGACTTGCCGACATTGGAGCGTCCGGCAAAGGCTATCTCGATCCGGCCATCGGTCGGCAGACCATTGGCAGCGACAACACCTTTCTCGAACAGCCACCCGCGCGCAAACAGTTGATCGCCTGCATCCAGCAAGTCGCCGGAAAGGCCGCTCGCCTCCAGATCGGCCTCATCGATGCTCATCTGCCTGGCTTATTCAGCCGGTTGCTTGGCCGCTTTCTTGGAGAACATGGCCTTGAGATTGTCCATCAGTTCGATCTTCACTCCGTGCCGCTTCATGATGGCGGCCTGTTGAATGATCGACAGGAAGTTGTTCCACGTCCAATAGATCACAAGGCCGGCCGGGAAGGTGGCCAGCATGAACGTGAACACGATCGGCATCCAGGTGAAGATCATCGCCTGTGTCGGATCGGTCGGCGTCGGGTTCAGCTTCATCTGGATGAACATGGTCAGGCCCATCAGGATAGGCCAGATACCGAGCCCGAGCAGCGGACCGATGAGAGGAACGAGTGTGGGGTCGTAGGGCAACAGACCGAACAGGTTGAACAGCGATGTCGGGTCGGCGGCGGAAAGATCCTGAATCCAGCCGAAGAATGGCGCATGGCGCATCTCGATGGTGACGAACAACACCTTATAGAGCGCGAAGAACACCGGAATCTGGATCAGTACAGGCCAACAGCCGGCGATGGGATTGATCTTCTCTTTTTTGTAGAGCTCCATCATGTGCTTTTGGAGCTCAGGCTTGTCGTCCTTGTAGCGGTCCTGAATTTCTTTCAGCTGCGGCTGAACCTTCTTCATTTTCGACATGGACGCGTAGGACTTGTTGGCGAGCGGTAGGAAGACCAGCTTGATCAAAACGGTCACCACAAGGATCGCCACGCCGAAATTGCCGAACACGCCAAACAGCCATTTGATGGCAAAGAACATCGGTTTGGTGAGGAAGTAGAACCAGCCCCAATCGATCAGAAGCTCGAAGCGCTCGACACCCAGGGTGGCCTCGTAGCCATCCACGATGGCGACCTCTTTGGCCCCGGCAAACAACTTGTTTTCAAGACCGATGACTGCCCCCGGAGCCACTTCGAAACCGCCGCCGAGATAGGCCGCGACGAAGCTTTCGCCAGCTGGGATCTGTTCGACGCGGAACTCGCCGCGAAATGAGTCGAGCCCGGACGGGATCAGCGTCGCGGCCCAGTACTTGTCGGTCATGCCGAGCCAGCCGCTTTCCACATTGCGATACTGGGTGGTGCCGTCATCGCGCAGATCGTCGTAGTCGAGTTCGGCCAACCCTTCTTCGCCAAAGAAGCCGATGGGACCCTCATGCAGGATGAACATCCGGCTCGTTCGCGGTTCGCCATGCCGGGCAACCAGGCCATAGGGGTAAAGCAGAACACCGGCGTTCGAGGTGTTCTCAACCTCTTGGCGGACGGTGAACATATAGTCTTCGTCAACCGAGATGACCCGCCGGAAAAGCAGCCCCTCGCCATTGTCATGGACAAGTGTGACTGGCGTGCTGGCGGTCAGCGTGCTGTTGCCTTCAACCTGCCAGAGGGTTGAGGCATCAGGCAGCGATGCGGCGCCACCGGCGCCCTGCGCCCAGCCGAATTCTGCATAAAACGGATCTTCCGATCCTGATGGAGAGAAAAGAACGACGGTGTCGGAATCCTCGTCCAGCGTTTCGCGATACTCCGAGAGATGAATATCGTCGATACGGGCGCCTTGAAGCGCAATCGAGCCGGTGATGTGCGATGTTTCGATGGCGACGCGGTCTGTGCCGGCAATCAGCGATTCCCGATCCAGAGTCACCGGGACGCCAGCACCGCCCGGAACCGTTGCCCCGGAGGCTGCGGCGCTTGGTGCGGTTTCGTCGACAATAACGGGTGCGCCTGCGCCATCCAGCGTCTGGGATGTCTGGGCTTCCAGCGCAGCACGTTCAGCTTCCATCTGGGGGCCGACATAGAGATATTGCCAGGCCACCAGGATGCCGAGCGAGAGGGCAATGGCGAGAATATAATTGCGGTTTTCCATAGACTACCCGGCGTTGTCTGGCGCCTTTTTGGCGCGTGCGCTTGCGTGAACCTTGGTCAGCCCGCTCTGAAGCGCGCTCGTCAATGCGTCAAACGGCACGCTGGCAGCCAGCGCCCGTGCGATGAGGACATAATCATATCCAGCACGAAAACCTAGACCCTGATGTGTCGCAACAGCATTTTTAAGACGTCGTTTGATACGATTTCGCACCACGGCACCACCGACCTTGCGCGTGACGGTGATCCCGACACGCGCCGGACCATCGTCATCGCGACGTCTGGCCTGAAGCACAAAGGGCGCACAATGCGCCCGTTTTCCTTCCCGTGCCGCAACATAGTCCCGGCGTTTGTTCAGCCTGTGCAGAGCCGGATCGGAACGGCGTCTGGCTGTTCCGGGGAAAAGGATGCCGGCCAAGGGACACCACCCTGCCGATCGGCGGGCTTCAGGCGCTCAAACGCTTGCGGCCGCGTGCACGGCGGGCGGTCAGGATTTTGCGGCCGCCTTTGGTCGCCAGACGCGCACGGAAACCGTGCCGGCGTTTGCGCACGAGCTTGGAGGGCTGATATGTACGTTTCATCTGTCAAACTCTTCAGGTCACGGGTCTCCAAGGGCCAACCAGAGGCCGATGAAGCGTCCCTATAGGGGTATGGGTGCGCTTGAGCGCGCCTGCCATTTTTACCCGTTGTTGAATTGGGTTGCTGGCGAACCGAAACCCCATTGGGGCACAAGCGCCAGAACAAGCCGCGCTTATAGGGGCGGCCTTGAGGAAAAGTCAATCGATTCCCGCGATATTGCCGAGCTGAGAGCCCGCTGGATGGCGCTGCTTCGCAGATGACATCTCTCTCACGCTGGATCACGCCGCAATGGCCCGGCATAACGGGCTTTCACAAGGCCGTGTGATGGTGCGCGAGGCCGATGATTTGGAAAGGAAGCGCTGCTATGTGCCCCTTCAACGCAACACCGCGCTCACCCTTCGCCCTTGCCAATCGCCGGGGCAGACCAGAGGAATACAACCCATGGCCCCGCCTTCATCACAGGACGCTGTAATGACCAGCAAACCTGCTCCCCAAATGCCCAAAGCTCCATCTTCCCGTTTTGGCCTGCTCAAACGTTTCGGCCCGCTTGTTGCCATCGCCGGAGCGATGGCGGCAGCGTTCGCCTTCGGCCTCAACGATCATCTCAGCCTTTCCGCGCTCATCCGCCAACGCGAAATGCTGGCCGGTTTCATCAGCGATAACTTCGCCCTGTCCATTCTTGCTTTCGGCGCGCTCTACGCTGTCGCCGTGGCGCTTAGTTTCCCTGCCGCCAGCTTGTTGACGATCGCCAGCGGCTTTCTGTTCGGCTGGTTTTTTGGCGGTCTCACGGTCGTTGTTGCCGCCACCGTCGGTGCGACAGCGCTGTTCCTGGCAGCCCGCACGGCCTTTGGTCAGGCGATAGCCGAAAAGGCCGGGCCGACCCTCAAAAAACTGCTGGAAGGTTTCAAGAAGGACGGTTTCAACTATCTTCTGTTTCTGCGACTGACGCCGATCTTTCCGTTCACCCTGGTGAACATCGCTCCGGCGCTCGCCAATCTGCCGCTGCGCTCTTACATTCTGGCGACCTTCTTCGGTATCGCGCCTGGCACCTTTGCCTACGCGTTTGTCGGCTCGGGTCTCGACAGTGTAATCATGGCGCAGGAAGCTGCTCATCCAGGTTGTGCCGCGGCTGGCACCTGCTCGATCGATCTGGCCTCGCTGGTGACCACAGAGATCATCATTGCGTTTGCCGCGCTCGGCGCCGTAGCCCTGATCCCGCCCATCGCCAAAGCCTGGCGCGCGCGCCGCGCGTCCAACGCGCCGTCGTGACCGCCGATGAAGGGAGGTCGCTCACCCGATCGGCCTTCCCTCCCTTGAAAGAACACGGTCTAACTCTCAACCAAGATCGGATGCGGTGCCCCTGAAGCAGGAAGCTTGAAAACCGGCATCCGAGGCGCGAGCCATAGAGGTTCGTGCGAAGGAACCATCATGTCCAACACTGTCCCCTCCAACACCCCTTCTCTGGAGCCCGCGCCGCCAGGTGACGAGCCGCGGACCCTCACACCCGACGTCGTTGTCATCGGCGGCGGCTCGGGCGGCCTTACCACCGCAGCCGTCATGGCGAGCTTCGGTGTGCCGGTCGTGCTGATCGAAAAACACAAGATGGGTGGCGACTGCCTGAATGTCGGCTGTGTCCCGTCCAAAGCCATTTTGGCGGCAGCCAAGCACGCTCATGCGATCATGGAAGGTCCGAAATTCGGCGTCCATGCCAAAGGCAAGAAAGGCGCGCCGTTCGATGTCGATTTTGCGCGGGTGCATGATCACATCCACGAGGTCATCGGAACAATTGCACCGGTGGATTCCGTGGAGCGCTATGAAGGCCTCGGCGTAACGGTTCTGGGCGGTGAAGCGCGCTTCACCGGACCGCAAACCGTTCAGGTCGGCAACACCACGGTGAAGGCTCGGCGCATCGTTATCGCGACTGGCTCACGCCCCGCCGTCCCGCCGATCCCCGGTCTCGATACCGTGCCCTACATCACCAATGAGGTGATCTTCGACCGCAAGGAGTTGCCGGAACATCTGATCATTGTCGGTGCTGGCCCCATCGGGTTGGAGCTTGCACAGGCGCACAACCGTCTCGGTTCCAAAGTTACCGTTCTGGAAGGCCTGAAAGTGCTGGGCCGCGAGGATCGCGAAGCGGCTGAACTGGTCAAGACCACGCTTGAAGGCGAGGGCGTTGACATCCATGAGCATGCCATGGTGACCGGTGTCGCCAAGGATGGCGATGGTGTGGAAGTTACAGTTAAGGTCGGCGAAGGCGAGACAAAGGAGACGCAAACCATCAAAGGGTCACACATCATGGTGGCCGCTGGTCGCGCAGTGAACGTCGAAGGTCTCGATCTGGAGAAAGCCGGCATCGACTATGACCGCCGCGGCATCAAGGTGGATGCCGGGATGCGCACCACCAACAAGAAAGTCTACGCCATCGGCGATGTGGCCGGTGGCCTGCAGTTCACCCATGTGGCCGGCTATCATGGTGCCCTGATTGCGCGGAACATCCTGTTCCGTCTGCCGATCAAGCAGAACATGACGGTGCTGCCCAAAACCACCTACACCGACCCGGAAGTGGCCTCTGTCGGCGCAACCGAGGAAGACCTCAAAGATACACCGGATATTCGTATTCTGCGCTGGGCTTTCCACGAGAATGACCGCGCCATCGCCGAACGCACCACCGAAGGTTTCATCAAGGTGTTCACCACCAAGCGTGGTAAGATTCTCGGTGCCGTGGTCGTTGGACCCAAGGCCGGCGAGATCATTGCGTTGTGGGGCCTCGCCATCGCCAAGGGAATGAAAGTGTCCGACATCACCTCCTGGGTGGCAGCCTACCCGACGCTGTCGGAGGTCGGTCGCCGCGCGGCAGTGGAATACTACAAAGGCGCCACCGAAAACCCGACGCTGCGCAAGATCATCACCTTCTTGCAGCGCTTCGGTTAGAGTGGGTAAATGAGGGCCATGCGAGACCCTGGTATCCAAAATCCTGGCACCGCCGTGACACCGGCGAAGAAAGCCCTGACCCGCAAGGGCACCGGGCTTTCAGCCAAACTGCTCGTCCTGACCATCCTGTTCGTGATGCTGGCCGAGGTTCTGATTTTCGTGCCCTCGATTGCGAACTTCCGCAACACCTGGCTGCAGGACCGTCTGGCCGATGCCGAGCTAGCGGTGGCGGCTCTGGACCCGGCCACTTATGGCACGGAAGGTGCGGCGGGCGACGCCATGATGCAGCAGGTACTTCTGGAGACTTTGCAGGCCCATGAACTTGTGGTTGCCAGCGACGCTGGACGTCAGGTTCTGGCCCAGCGTACGGGCATTGATGGCCCGCTGGTTGCGAACATGGCCATCGATGTCG
This sequence comes from Cohaesibacteraceae bacterium, assembly GCA_028281795.1. GTDB lineage: Bacteria > Pseudomonadota > Alphaproteobacteria > Rhizobiales > MH13 > MH13. Next base: position 8,686 of record JANQJE010000273.1, read on the forward strand.
ACATATCGACGTCCAATCCGCTGACCTCGATCTGGGACGCGTTCAAGACGCTTTTGGACGGCGGCAATGTGCTGCGTATTCATGGTGCACCGGAACCGCCAACGGGCCGCTACGTCGAAGTGGTGGTGGAAGAGTACTACATGCGCGATGCGATGCTGGAGTTTTCCCGCAACATCCTCATCCTCTCCATCGTCATTTCTTTGATCACGGCCGGGCTGGTCTATCTCAGCCTCAATGCGCTGTTCGTGAAACCGCTGCGGCGGCTTGACCAGGCCATGGCGACTTTTGCCGACGCGCCAGAGGACCCTGGCTCCATGATCGTTCCGTCAGGTCGCGGCGATGAACTGGGGACAGCCGAGCAGCGACTGGCATCGATGCAGTCCGACGTCCGCACCATGCTGACCGAGCGGCGCAGACTTGCCGATGTCGGTCTGGCCGTGTCCAAGATCAATCACGACCTGCGCAATCTCTTGTCGAGCGCGCACCTTCTCTCTGAACGTCTGGATATGATCGCCGACCCGCATGTCCAGCGCATCGCTCCGAAGATCGTCCGCGCCATCGACCGGGCCGTCTCGTTCTGTGAGGCGGCGCTGGCCTATGGTCAGGTGCGCGAAGAGGCGCCCGATCGCGCAACGTTCGCGCTTGCCGGTCTGGTGGACGAGGCGGCGGAGTTTGCTGGTCTGACAAGTCACAACTCGCTGCACTTCACCAACGAAATCGATCCAGCGCTCGCCGTGCGTGTCGGTCAGGAAAACCTGTTCCGCATCCTGTTAAATCTGATGCGCAATGGTCGCCATGCTTTGGAAGCTGTCACTGACAGCGACGAACCGCTTCGGTTGATGGTCAGCGCGGACTTCATTGGCGATGCCTTGTGTCTGAAAGTGGCCGACACTGGGCCCGGCATTCCCGAAACCGTGCAGGAGAGGTTGTTCCTGCCCTTTCATGGAGATGCCGGACGGCGCGGTGGCACCGGTCTTGGTCTGGCGATTGCTAAGGAACTTGCTGAAGCCGATGGCGGCACGATCCGGCTCGTCCCCTCTTCGGAATGCGATCGAACTCTGGGTGCTGTTTTTGCCATCACACTTCCCAATGCCCGAGTTGAAGACGCCGGTTAAGGGTGTTCGAAACAGGCGTCCGATAGCCGCTTGCAATTGCACCGGCGCTAGGCTAATCGTGCGCGCCTTGATGGTGACTAGCGCCGATTGCGCAGGCATCACACGATGCACCGGTAGCTCAGCTGGATAGAGCACCAGACTACGAATCTGGGGGTCGGGAGTTCGAATCTTCCCCGGTGCGCCAAGTCTTTTCCGGAGCAACAAGACGTCGGCCTGGCAGGTGATTGCGGCGCAATCGCCGGGAAGGCCTGATCAGCGTTCTAGTGTCCTCTTGCAAAGCGCGGAACGAGCGGCAGGCGTTTGCATGGCACGTGCCGAGAGCGACTTTCCTTAAACTCGAACTTGCCTCTTCCAGGCCGCGCTACCTCTCCTTTGAAAGCGTCCAAAGTGCATCCCGCCGATGGACAGGGCGAACCTCAACGGCTCGACGGCGCACCCGTTTGACGATCGATTGACCACCCTCCCACGTAGTGTTGCCGCTGCGTCTTCTTGCAGAAAACGCATCATGCTTTCTCGTCATCTTCAGAAAATTGGCGGTCAGTTGGAATAGACCTGCGCCTCTCTCGTTTCCCTTATGCGCTGTCCGTTGAGACAGCAAAACGCAGGAGACGACCAATGCGCAAAGCAACCCGATCAGTATCGGTCATGGCCATGAAGGCTTGCCCGTCAGGGAGGCCCATGCCGCTCCGTTTATCCCGCGTTCATCTTGAAAAAACGCGGCGTTCATTGCGCCAACAAGTCAGTTCCACCCCTTCGCGCTAGCCTCTGACGATGCGAGCCGTTTTCCGACAGGAGCCTCAGATGCAACCTTCTAACCTCGACCTTCCCCCGATGCTTTCCACCGCTCATTGGACCTTCACCACACGCCGGGTCGACCGCGATGATGTGGCGGCCATGTCGACACAGTTCGACGCGGCGCGTTCCGGCGATCTTGTGCTGTGTGAGGTCACGCATATCCACCAGCACAAACGGCTCCAACTCACATCCAAACGCTACAAGAAAAGCTACGTCGGCGATCTTTTCGTTGCCTGTGTCGGCGATCGCTATGCCCCCGATCAGTTTCAGGGCCGCGCCGAAATTTCAGCCGAATGCGGCCATCTGCTCGCCGGCGGCGGCGTGGTTGGCACCGTCGAACATGCCCACCAGCGTATGTCTCCCCCCACGCAGGTGCGGCCACTTGGCTTGCTCGCCGATTCGAGCGGCGCCATCATCAATGTCGAGCGTTACGGGCTTCCCCAACGTTCCGCGCCTGAAGGCGTCACGGTGATCGGCGTGTTCGGCGCTTCGATGAACGCCGGTAAAACGACGGCCGCCGCCAGCCTGGCCTATGGTCTGCAACGCGCCGGTCATGCTGTGGCAGGTGCAAAAGTAACCGGGACGGGATCGTTCGGCGATTTTCTGGCCTATGAGGACGCTGGTATTGCAACATTCGACTTCACAGATGCCGGTCTTGCGTCGACCTACCGTGTGCCCCTCTCGCGCATCGAACAGAGCTTTGAAACGTTGATCGGCGAAGCCGCGATGCAAGGCGCAGACATCGTTGTTGTGGAGATTGCCGACGGAGTGTTTCAGCGGGAAACGGCCGCCATTCTCGCCAGCTCGAAAATCCGCGACCGCTTGGATGGCCTGATGTTTGCTGCCCCCGACGCCCTTGGGTCGGTCGGTGGCGTTCAGATTCTGCAGGGCTATGGACTGCGCCCCTTCGCTGTTTCCGGCATGGTCACGCGCTCACCGCTGGCCGTGCAGGAAGCTGTCTCTGCCGTCGGCGTCCCGCATGTGACGCGCGAGCAACTGTGCGATCCCGTCGAGATCGCCATGCGCGTGGCACCACTCCTGAGAATACCGGGGCGGTCTACGCGGATTGCGGCGTGACACCGGTTCAACCGCAAACTGTTAAAGGCGTGGGCGGCGAACCCCGTTGCGGGGGCGTCATGATCGGGTTCTCCAGTTGCGCGATCATGATATCCGCCGCCCCGTCCAACAGGCCGGTCCTCCAACGATCAGGTTTGGCCGCCGGGACGGCGTGATGAAGATCGCCAACCTCGTCAGTCTGTTTGCTGCTTTGATGTTGGCGATGGCCCTTGGCAGCACCACGATTGCCATTTGGACCACGGACCGGTCGGAGTTCTTCAAGCAACGCATTTCCCTGGCGCATCGGTCCTATGAGGGACACCTCCAACTCATCGCGAACACCTATCAACTGTTCAAACAATACGGCGATGCGATGCTCATTGGCGACCGCGATCGCGGCGCCGGAGAAGCCCAGCTCATCGCCCAAATCCGCACCGATATCGCAGGGATACGCCGTGTGATCGGCGAAGAGATCGAACTGGTCGGTAGTGAAGAAATCGAGGAGTTGCAGGCGCTCTCCCGCATCGAACGCAAGATCGAGGATCTGATCGTTCAGTTCGAGGCCTTCAGGCTGGACGCCAGTCCGGACTCCATCCGCAACCGCTGGGCGGTCCTGTCCAACATTCTCGACAACGAAATCGACCGTGACTTCATCACGCTGGTCGATGAGGTCTTGCGGGAAGAATACAGGGAGGTGGAGGAAACGCGGGCCATGGCGGCAGCGGCTGCGCGGCAGGCGATCAGGCTGGCCTACGGTTTTGCCGCCGTCGCACTTCTGATCACGACGTTGGCCATTGTCATGTACCGCCGCCAGATCGCCTTGCCATTGAGCCAGCTGATCGACGGCGTACGGCGGTTTTCAGCGGGCGATTTCAAAAGCCGCATCAACCCGCACGGCAGCAATGAAATCTCCGAGATTGGGGCGGTGCTCGATGATATGGCTGCCAGCGTCGACACGCGCACAAACATGCTGACCGCGCACAACACGCGGTTGGAGAGTGCGGTGAAACAACGGACCAGCGAACTGGAGCATCTGCTGGCGGAAGCCGAGGCAACTGCGGTCAACCGACGGCAACTGCTCGCCGATGTCAGCCACGAGCTTCGAACGCCGCTGACCATCATCCAGGGCGAGAGCGAAGTCGCCCTGCGTGGTGAGCCCAAATCAATTCCCGAATATCAGGAAGCGCTTCGGCGGGCTCGCGACACGGCCAAGCACACCAACAGACTGGTCGACGATCTTCTGTTCATCTCGCGCAAGGAAGCCGGAGAGATACACCTCGATGTCCAGGAGACCGATCTGAATGCCTTGCTTGAGCAGACGCTGGCCTTGTTCGGCAACGATGTTCCCATTTTACCGTCCGTTGAAAAGGCGACGGCCAAAATTGATGCACTGCGCATTCGGCAATGCGTGTTGGCTCTGCTGCACAATGCGCGGCGTCATGGCGGCACGGACATCGTAGCGCGCATCGACCATGCACCGATAGGGTTCCGCATCGCCATCGAAGACAATGGTCCGGGCCTTTCCGATACCGACAAAGCACATGCCTTCGAACGATTCTTCCGGGGGTCGAACGCTGCCCGGAACTACAGCGACGGGACGGGTCTTGGGCTGCCTGTCGTTCGCGCGATCATGGAAGCTCATGGCGGAACCGCACAACTGGCCGATCGTGCAGGAGGCGGGTTGATAGCCGTGATCAACATACCGGCGCGTCCGACGCTCCGCACAGCATCCTGATGCCCTCCCGTCATGATCAAAAAATCGAAAATTCTTGGTTTGGCATCGGAATAAAGGCTGCGCTGCATCGTTTTCCTGCCAGCACCACGACAACAGGAATGGGCAGCTGAGATGAACATTCTCCTTATCGAGGACGAACAGCGGGTCGCCGATTTCATTCGGCGTGGATTGAAGGCCGAGGGCTGGATGGTCGAGCACGCCAGCGAAGGCGAACAAGGCCTCGACTACATGGAGTCGCGCGACTTCGATGTCGTTGTTCTTGATTTGATGCTTCCGGGTATCTCCGGAACGGACGTCTGTAAGCGCATGCGTGCACGGGGTATCAGAACGCCGGTCTTGATGCTGACGGCGCTCGACACCACCGATGAGCGGGTGGCCGGACTGCGTGCAGGCGCTGACGACTATCTGCCCAAGCCCTTCGATTTCGATGAACTGATGGCGCGGATCGAAGCCCTGGAGCGCCGTTACTGCAGCTACGCGCGGGGAAAGAGCGGCAGATGTGAACTCGCCTACCAGGGTGTTGTCTTCGATAAATCCGCATTGCGCTTGAGCATTGACGGTGTCGAGGTCGATCTCTCCGCCAAGGAACGCGATCTGATCGCATTTCTGCTGAGCAATCAGAGCAAGGTGTTGAGCCGGGAGCGGATCCTCAACGCGATCTGGAGTTCGCAGGAAGATCCGATGACCAATGTCGTCGATGTCTATATCGGCCGGTTGCGTAAAAAACTCGGCCACTATGGCGACAAGATCGCGACCGTTCGCGGCGCCGGCTACCGGTTCGACTAGCGCGTCTTCCGCACACAATCACCAACATGAACAGTGTCTGAAAAGCCGATGATCACCCGATGAGATCGTCATGACAGATGAGTATTTTATGAATGAAAATCAATATCTTATTTGATTTTCGCCATGGTGTGCAAGACCTTGAAAGGGGGGCGCATCATGACCTGCCGGGCGCAAGCCAAAGCGCTCATCTCCAACCCTGGGGCGACAGTCCCAAGCCACCGAAAGGACCTACGATGCAATACTTCAAACGCCTGAAATCTGATGTCGATCCCAGACCGTTTCTCGATGAGATCGAACAGGTGGACGACGCATGGGCGCTTTCCACCGGTCGCCAGGACAAGATCAAGGTGCAACGCGAGGCTATGGCGATTCCACTGCGCGGTCTGCGTAAGTCGGCCATCGGTGACCGCAAACGCTGCGACGTTCATGAAAGCCGTTGGACGACCGGTTCGCGCCGCTTTGTTCTGGCCCGCGCGTTTCTCGACGACTTCGCGCGTGAGCAGGACAGCATTCTGGGCCGCGCCAAGATCGTCTGTCTGCCAGCCGGCAAACGGGTCTATCCGCACATAGATCGCGGTCAGTACTACCGTGTGCGCAATCGCTATCATCTTGTTCTGCGGTCCACCGAAGGCTCCTGGCTGAAGGCCGGCGATGAGGAGGTGCGGATGAAGGAAGGTGAGCTCTGGTGGTTCGACAACGACCAGATGCACGAGGCTTTCAACGATGGTGATCAGGATCGCATCCATATGATCTTCGACATGCTGCCCAGCCACCGTGCCGAAGAAGTGTTCGGCGCTGCGGCCTGATCGCAAAAAAAAGGACCGGAACCATGCCAACAGCGACAGCGTATGCGACGCAGAACCTCCAGCAGCCGATGTACTCTCTCGTGCACCGGCCTGAGGACGATCCTGATGGGCTCTCCTGCTGGATAGCCTTGCCCGATCGCATCTCTAGAACCCAGACACCTGTTGTTGCCGTTCATGGCATCCGCCGGAACGCACGTCAGCAGGCAGACTTGTTGGCTGCACGCGCATCGGTTTTGGGCCGGCCGGTCATCGCTCCGCTCTTCGATGCGCAGCGATGGCCGCGCTACCAGCAGGCGGTCCGGCGCGGCCGGGCCGACCTTGCCTTGCTGACGTTGATGAGGAAGCTGCGCCGGGAAGGTATATGGCTAACGGATCAGTTCGATCTGGCCGGTTTCTCCGGCGGTGCACAGTTCGCGCACAGGTTTGCAATGTTGCATCCGGAGCTTGTGGCGCGGCTGACGACGGCATCGGCGGGTTGGTACACCTTCCCCGATGAAACCCGCTTTCCATACGGTCTTACGCCGTGTGCCGAGCGACCCGATCCATGGTCGGCGGTCACGCGCGAAAAGTTCAAGCGCTTTCTGACCATTCCAACCCAGGTGTGTGTCGGCGCTGACGACAATGTCTGTGACCGCAACACCCGCACTGGCCCCGCGATCGACACCCAGCAGGGAGTCCATCGCATGGCACGGGCCATCCGCTGGACGCGTGCCCTCCAAGATGCAGCCCACGATGCCGGGCTTGAGCCCCGTGCTTCGTTCATTGCGCTGTCCGCCTGCGGCCATGATTTCCGTCAGTGCGTCCTACGCGGTGGTCTCGACCGGATTATTATTCCTGAGCAAATCGATGGGCAGGCGCGTCAACCTCGAACAGACAATGCCTGTCCGGAAGAACGATGCAGGCATTGTGTGCGGCCGTGCGTTCCGGGTCAGCGCCTAAGGGAAGTCGCCCTATGAGCACCATGCCAAAAGTGTTTGCCGAGGGCCGAGCCCGGGGCATCTTGACCATTATCGCGCTGGCGCTCGGTCAGGCCGCATCGGCCGGTGTTGCCGCTTTCGCCACGCGCGATGTGTTTGCCGCATTCCGCGATGCCCAAACGGGAATGCCCGGGATGGCTTTGGCGCTTATTGCGTTGTCGGGGTTGTCTATCGCCGGTCTCCGCTACGGCGAGCGCATTGTCGCCGAGCGCGTCGGCCAGGACTATGTCGCTTCGCTGCGGGTCAAACTGTTTCGCCATCTGGCACAGGTCTCGGCCCGCGACATTGCAGGGCGCCGCAGTGGCGCCCTGTCGCTGCGCTTTGTCGGCGATCTTGCCGCTGTGCGCGGTTGGGTCAGTCTTGGTCTGGCGCGCATGATCTCCTCGCTGATCGTGCTGCCGCTGGCCACTGCGGCACTGTTTCTTCTCAATCCCCATTTGGGCGTTGCAGCGGCGATCCCGATTGCAACCGGCATGCTGGCCATGGCGTTGGTCGGTCCGAAACTTGGCCCGGCACATAGACGTTTGAGAAGCCGGCGCGCCCGGTTGGCGGCTGATATGAGCGAACGCGTGCCTCACGCACCGGAGTTAAGGCTCCTGGGACGGGTTCAGACCGAAACGCGTCACATTCTCAAGCGGACCGACAAACTGATCGATGCAGCTCTGCAACGTGCACGCGGCGCCGCTTTGTTGCGTGCCATTCCCGATGCCGTATCGGGACTGGCAGCTACTGGAGTTTTTTTCGCTGCCCTTGCAAGCAACGCGTCAGGCGCTGAAGCGGCCGGCGCGCTGGCCGCTGTTGCGTTGATGATTCAGCCCCTGCGCGATCTCGCAGGAGTTTGGGACCGGCATCGCGGATGGCGCGTTGCGCGCGACAAATGTGCAGATCTTCTCGCAGTTCCCCGCCTGGCCCGTCGCTCCAGGGCGAAAGGAGCAGCTTTGGATAATGTGCCGCAAAGCCTTTGTTTTGCGCAGGCAAGCACAGGAACTGTGTCCGCTATTGATGTGATCGCCGCGCCCGGCGAGAAGGTCGCCATCGTCGGTCCTAACGGCGCTGGCAAGTCGACGCTGCTAAGCCTTGCTGCAGGTCTGGAAAAGCCGAGCGAAGGTTCCGTTACGCTTGGCGGGCGGGGGATCGTCTGTTTGTC
>JANQJE010000296.1 GCA_028281795.1 Cohaesibacteraceae bacterium
AGCGGTCCGATTCGCGAATGGGCGCCTGCTTTTCCAGGTCAACGTCGTACAGATGAATCTTGCTGTATTCGGCAACCAACTCGCCATCGGTATTCATCAGGGCGGTCCGATTGCGGAATTTGCCCTGCGGTCCCTTGACCGGCGAAGAACCGGAATGCACCCACAAGCCAAACTCTTTTGCGACCCTTGCACAGGCCTTTGTCCAAGGGTCTTGATCGGCATCGCAAACGACCTTAGCCGCGGATGCGAAATCCTGCTGCACAAGGCCCGCGACTTCGGGCAAGGCCAAAAGGTCACAATCGAGCTCTGCCGACTGTTCCGCCATTGATTCAAGCGCCGCAATGTTGCCGTCGAACTCCGGGCCAGAAGTCATCTGCGCAAGCCCAATGGTCAGATTGTTCGACATATTCCACTCATTTGCACGCCAATTTCCCGTATGATGAGTTGAATTTGCGAACAAAAAAAGCGAATATTTCGAACGAATGGTTCAAATTTCTAACATGTCTATGGATGAGCGACCATGAGACTGCCTCCCCTGTCGGCGATGCGCGCTTTGGAGGCAATTCGCATCTCCGGAAGCGTCACGGGAGCAGCCAAGTACCTGAACCTCTCGCATTCTGCGGTGAGCCATCAGGTTGCCGCCCTGGAAGCCTGGAGCCCGGTGCCGCTCTTTATCCGCAAAGGCCGCCGCACGGAGCTCACCGAGGCGGGGCAAAGCCTTGCCGAAACGACGCAACAGGCGTTCGATTCGATCCGCCATGAGGTCGACCGACTTCCGATCCGCGGACGTGAAGTCGTCAGCATCGGGGCCATCCCCATGGTAGCGCAGCTATGGCTTCCGGATGTTCTGCCGGACCTGGCGAAAGACCTGCCGCAACTGAGCTTGCATCTGGGCTTCGCGCTCTTCGATCGACCGGCGCGGCTTCCACCGAACCTTCTGATCTCCTTCGCGCATCGCAGCCGCATCAAACGCAGTGACCGATTGCTCTTCAGCGGACGGGCCGCGCCGGTCTGCGCGCCGGATCTTTTACGCAGCTTCAACGGCGACAAGGCCCGGATCATGCGCGAGGCCCGCAAGATCCATGATGAAGATTCTCGGTTGTGGCGAACCTGGCATGAAGTCACATCCACCGCCACAGAAGAGGGCGCCACTCCGCTCAGGGTTTCCATTGAGGACTCCAGCCTGATCCGCGCGGCCGCAATATCGGGGGCGGGCGTTGCTCTGTGTCGCCTGCAGTTCGTCCGCAGGGACCTGGAAGCGCAGCGCCTGGTGCAACTTTCGGACGCTGCCGTCGATCTGGACTACTTTTACTACCTTCGTCGCGCCCCGAAACTACGCGGCCACCCGGATGTAGAACGCGTCGCGGAATGGCTGATAAGGCGGGCAAGACTGGATCGGGCGGCAACTTGATCCCTATGCTCGACCTTTCGACTTGATCCGCTGCGATAGCAAAGCTCCGTCTGCGTTCGCCGTCAAAGCCACGGAACCGGCCTCGGACGGTTCGTCGATCACCACCAGCCTCGACTACGACTTTACCGGCCTGAAGATCGAATTGCCGGACTGACGCCGGTCGGGGTGCGGACGCTTGTAAGCGAACCGGCACTTTCGCATTGCACAGAAGCGCCGCATCGGGTATCCAGCGTGGTGCGCCAGCATCAGGGCACCCGTAGCTCAGCTGGATAGAGCGCTGCCCTCCGAAGGCAGAGGTCACACGTTCGAATCGTGTCGGGTGCGCCAATTTTTTCAATAAAATCAATATATTGAGGAATCAGATCCTTTATCAAGTCTGACGAGTCTCTGCTTGGGACATTGCCGTGGTATGGCGTGACACAAAATGCGGTCATCTGTTGATTCACCCGCGAACCGCAGCTTAGGGCGCCAAAGTCACCAATGCCAAGCGATGCAGGAACGACGGCTCTGGTAAACCAACACAGCGCGTGGTCTCGCTTCAGTCTTTGTTAGATCACGCCAATCTCCCCTCACTGGCTGGTATCGGACAGTTCGAGCAAACCTGGACGTCGCAAAGACGACAGAGCGTGCGTCGATCAGCTACCGTCGTGTCCATAGAGGTCAGAATCCTGACGAGAAGCTTGTCCAGCACCTCTCGTTCATTCTCGGACAGCGGCTCCAATAGAGTGTCGACAGCTTTCAGGCGTCCCTGAAGTAGCGCGTTGCGAACGCTATGACCTTTAACAGTGAGCCGCAGTGCAACTGCGCGCCGATCTTGCCCCTCGGTCCGCTCGACAAGGCCATCGGCTACGAGCCTATCGACAAGCCGGACCGTGCCAGGGTGCGATAAACCCAAGATGCGGCGAAGCCCGTCGTTTGACGGCCCTGTTCCGTGTCCGATGACCACGAGAGCGGCCGGTGTTTCACCGATCCGCCCCAGAATATCGCGCGCGACATCCTCAATCCGGTCGGCAACAGCGAGGCCTACGACCCCAAGGAGATTGGCTGTTCTATCCATCATGGCAGCACAATATGTGCGCACCGCACGATTTTCAACTTGACGATATGTGCGGAGCGCACGTATTTCTGTTATGCAGGTACGGACGGGACTGAGAGGTGCATGCCATGGCGGAAGAAGAGCAACACATCACAGAACCATCGAGCATGGCTCAGTCGGCAGACTGGGTGTTTGGCTCAACGACCGGCCCCGTTCTGCACCATGTCAGTCTCTTCGTTTCTGACGTGGACAAATCGGCTCGCTTCTACACGGAAGGTCTCGGTCTAACACTGCGCGAAGAGTTCGATGACATCATCGGCCTGAGGGGTACACACAGGTTCCCATTCACCGTGGCGAGTGTGTTCCTTGAGGCCGGCGAGGGCCGCTACATCGAATTGCACCCTGCGGGTGATGGAGCAATGTCGCCGCCCGGGTTTCCGATGAACCATCTGGCCCTCGCCGTTGTGGACGTCGATGCTACCTATGCGCAAGCCCTGACAGCTGGCGGGATGCCGTTCGACATTCCCGTTCCGAACGAAGAATGGGACGGCACGCCGCTTGATGTGATCATGTCCGGCGCCCGCCCGGAACCTATGCGCATGGCCTTCTTGCAGGGACCAAGCGGTGAGCTGATCGAGCTTTATCAGGCATCCACCAACGATATGAAGAAATAGGAGAAGAACCGATGGATCGAATTCGAAGAAGCATGCTCATGGGCGCTGGGGCTTTGGGAGCGGCGGCGCTGGCAGGAAAGAGCCACGCACATGAGATGGACCCCAACGGGGGCGGTGTGGTTCTCAGCTCCCATGGATGGGATGCGGAAGCACCGCCCAAGCTCGTGTTTCTGACAGAGGCGCGGGTGAAGCTTCAACTGCCACCAACCACCACGGGCGCAGGGCCAGGCGGGCAGCGCGTGATCTTCAATGTGACTGGTGGCACCTTCGACGGCCCGCATCTGCGCGGGCGTGTGACCGAAGACGCAGGAGCGGACTGGGTGAACATTCGCCCCGATGGCGTCGGCGATCTTGACGTGCGCTTCACATGGGAGACCCATGACAGCGCGTTGATCTACGTCCACTGGCATGGACGGTTCTGGTCAAACCCGGAAGATGCCGAATATGCGGCGGATGTCACAAAGACGGACGATCCGGATGGTGCATGGCGCTATTACTTCCGCGCCGCACCGCGATTTGAGACCGGCGATCCGCGCTATGCCTGGCTGAACAACATCGTTGCAATCACCAAATCGCGTACAGGTGATGGAGGCCCGATCCATCGGTTTTACGCCGTCCTCTGAGCCGCCTCACCGGTTCAAACGCAACGCTGAAAGGCAGGAAAGAGAATTGACAGTCACCATGGGTTGACGGCGGATGCCTTATCCCGTGCTCAACGACCTGATGCGATGAGGCTCTCAAGATACGAAGCGGCAGATAAGCGGAGCGCTCAAAGTGCAGCTTGATACAAGCATTCAACGCTCTGAAAAAAGTGTGCCTCTGATGCTGGCGGCCCTGATTTTCGTTTTTATCCTGAGCCATGCCTTCCGCACAGTTACCGGCATCGCGGCAGAACCTCTCGCAGCCGAGTTCAATGCGTCGGCACAAACCCTCGGCGCGATTGCGGGGTCCTTTCATCTGGCCTTCGCACTGGCTCAACCGGCTGTCGGTGTTTCTCTCGACCGATATGGACCCAGAACCACAGTTCTAATCGCCTTCGTCATGGCCTTGGTCGGGGGTGTCATTTCTGCGACAGCGCATCGGGTGGACGTTCTGATCCTCGGGCAATGCCTGCTTGGCATTGGCTGCTCGCCCGCACTCCTCGCCGCGATGGTGCTGGTGTCGAGGCGCTATCCGCCGGGGAGGTTCGCATCCCTGTCG
>JANQJE010000298.1 GCA_028281795.1 Cohaesibacteraceae bacterium
ATCCGGATCCTGCATGATCACGATGACGACAAGGCGCTGTTCCTGCTGCGTCAGGTGCGGGCCGCGCTTGACCCCGGCCAGACCCTTCTTGTTGCAGAACCGATGGCGGGGACAGCAGGCGCACAGAAGGCCGGGGATGCCTACTTCGGGTTTTATCTTCTGGCGATGCGCAGCGGTCGTCCCCGAACCGAGGCGGAATTGCGCGATTTTCTGAAGCAAACCGGTTTTGGCCGGATCAGCAGTCCGCGCACGTTCAGTCCCTTGCTGACGCGTGTCCTTGTCGCCGAAGCTGTATGAGGGAAAACCTGCCCTAAGTGTCAAATCTACTTGACAGATAAGTGTGTCAATTTAGAGTGTCAGTCAGATTGAAAGTCTTCTGATACGCAAAGCTGACCCTTGACCCATTCCCTTTCCACCAAGGCTGTCGTTCTTCAGGCCCCGGAGACGCTGACGTTAAGTCACCTCGACCTGGCTGCGCCCGGGCCGGACGATCTGGTGGTTGATGTCGCCTGGAGTGGGATCAGCGCAGGAACGGAACGGCTTCTCTGGTCTGGGCGCATGCCTGACTTTCCCGGCATGGGTTATCCGTTGGTACCGGGCTACGAATCGGTGGGACGCGTCGTTGATGCGGGTGCGGATGCCGTTGATCGGATCGGCCAGACGGTTTTTGTGCCCGGCGCCCGGTGTTTCGGTGACGTTCGCGGACTGTTCGGGGGATCGGCCGCACGTGTGGTGCTACCGTCTGAACGCGCTCCAGCCATCCATGAAGGTCTTGGGCAGGACGGTGTTCTGCTGGCCTTGGCGGCGACCGCGTATCATGCGCTTGCCCAGCCGGATGCCGTCTTACCCGATTTGATCGTCGGTCATGGCGTGTTGGGTCGGCTGCTTGCGCGCATCGCAACGAGCCTTGCGGATGAACCGCCGACGGTTTGGGAAACCGACACCAAGCGGTCGTCCGGAGCTCAAGGTTATGCAGTGGTTCATCCGGACAAGGATGAGCGTTCCGATTACCGCGCCATTTACGATGTCAGCGGTGATGGTGCGCTGCTCGATAGCCTGATTGGACGCCTGGCGCGGGGCGGGCAGATCGTTCTTGCCGGCTTTTACGACAAACCGCTCAGTTTCGCGTTCCCCCCTGCTTTCATGCGTGAGGCGCGGCTGCGCGTTGCCGCCGAATGGCGGCCGGAAGACCTGAAAGCCGTTCTTGGTCTGATCGATGCGGGCAAGCTCTCGCTGGAGGGCCTGATTACACACAATGCGTCTGCTGATGAAGCCGACCGCGCTTATCGCACGGCATTCGGCGATCCCGATTGCCTGAAAATGGTGCTCGACTGGAGAAACGTATCATGACGTCCATGCTTGATGACGCCAGCCCCGCTGCCGACGTTGCCGAGGCTCCGGCACGCCATACCCTGATCGAGACGCAGGCTTTGGTCCGTGCTGAGGCGGCCGAGGAGCCGGATGCCGTGCATACCGGCCCGGTGACCAAGGAAACACAGATCATCGCCATTTACGGCAAGGGCGGTATCGGCAAGTCTTTCACCCTTGCCAACCTCTCCTACATGATGGCGCAGCAAGGCAAGAAGACGCTGTTGATCGGCTGCGATCCGAAGTCGGATACCACGTCGCTCCTGTTCGGCGGACACTCAACGCCGACCATCATCGAGACCTCGTCAAAAAAGAAAGCGGCCGGTGAGGAAGTCGAGGTCGGTGATGTCTGTTTCAAGCGCGATGGTGTTTACGCGATGGAGCTTGGCGGGCCCGAAGTGGGCCGCGGGTGCGGCGGGCGCGGCATCATCCATGGCTTTGAGACCCTTGAAAAACTGGGCTTCCACGATTGGGACTTCGACTATGTCCTGCTCGACTTTCTCGGGGATGTGGTGTGCGGCGGCTTCGGTCTGCCGATTGCCCGCGACATGTGTCAGAAGGTCATCGTCGTCGGCTCGAACGATCTTCAATCGCTCTATGTGGCGAACAATGTCTGCTCGGCCGTGGAGTATTTCCGCAAGCTCGGGGGCAATGTCGGCGTTGCCGGCATGGTCATCAACAAGGATGACGGGACCGGTGAAGCATCGGCTTTTGCCGAGGCGGTTCAAATTCCGGTGCTTGCGTCCATTCCGGCCGATGAAGACATCCGCAGAAAGAGCGCGAACTACGACATTATCGGCAAGCCGGGCGGCGAATGGGGCCCTCTTTTCGAAGAGCTTGGCCTGAACGTTGCCGAAGCTCCGCCACAGCATCCAACGCCGCTGACGCATGAACAGCTTCTGGACCTGTTCAAGGGCAAGGAAAGCGACAACGGATACACGCTGGAACCTGCTTCCTATGCTGATATGTGCGGCGTGAACTACGTCGAAAAACCCTCCCTCGAAGTTGTCTACGACGAGGTGTGAGGCAGCGATGATGGACCGCGTCGACAGTCATGAAGCTCTTTCACCCGATACGTCCGGCAAGGATGTGGAGGTGTGTGAGGTGGTTTATGATGAGGCCGGTCAGGTTCTGATCGACAATGTGCCTTTGCAGCCGGTGGCCGAATTGGCTGACCGACCGGTGCCAACTGTCTCTGAGGGCGGTGAAGGCTGCCATGCCGGCAAGGACACGATGCTCGAAGCCGCCAAGGCGGCCGGGCAGTCGGAGATGTTGGAGCAGTTCGCCAAAGACTATCCGACAGGCCCTCACGATCAGCCTCAAAGCATGTGCCCGGCTTTCGGGTCCTTGCGGGTTGGCCTGCGGATGAAGCGCACTGCGACGGTGCTGTCAGGCTCGGCCTGCTGTGTTTATGGTCTGACTTTCACATCTCACTTTTATGGTGCTCGGCGTTCGGTCGGCTATGTGCCGTTCAACTCCGAAACGCTGGTGACGGGTAAGCTGTTCGAGGACATTCGCGAAGCGGTCTTCGATCTTGCCGACCCCGACGATTATGACGCCATCGTGGTGACGAACCTCTGCGTTCCGTCGGCGTCGGGCGTCCCGCTTCGCTTGCTCCCCAAAGAAATCAACGGTGTCCGCATCATCGGGATCGATGTGCCGGGTTTTGGTATTCCAACTCACGCGGAAGCCAAGGATGTGCTGGCCGGCGCCATGCTGAACTATGCCCGTGAAGAGGCGATGAGCGGCCCGGTTGCCGCGCCATCCGCACCGCGTGCCGATCGGCCTACGATTACACTGGTTGGTGAAATGTTCCCGGCTGATCCTGTGGGTATCGCGCAGATGCTGGCACCGCTGGGCCTTGCCGCCGGTCCCGTCGTACCGACCCGGGAATGGCGTGAGCTTTACTCTGCGCTGGACTGCGCGGCGGTTGCCGGTCTCCACCCCTTCTACACGGCGGCTTTCCGCGAGTTCGAGGCTGCGGGCCGCACTGTGATCGGCTCAGCCCCGGTTGGCCGCGATGGCACTGCGGAGTGGCTGGAAGCCATCGGCGAAGCCTGTGGTGTTGCGCGCAAAAAAGTGCAGAACGCCAAGGCAGGCATCTTGCCCGCCATTGAGGGCGCGCTGGCCGCGATGCCGATCAAAGGGCGGATCACACTATCCGGCTATGAGGGTTCCGAGCTTTTGGTTGCGCGCCTGCTTGTCGAGAGCGGTGCCGACGTACGCTATGTCGGTACGGCCTTGCCGCGCACCCGCTTCTCCGATCCAGACCGCGAGTGGCTGGAGTCCAAGGGCATCGAGGTTCAGTTCCGCGCCTCGCTGGAGCAGGATCTTGCAGCGATGGAAGGATTTGAACCTGATCTTGCCATCGGCACGACACCCGTGGTGCAGAAGGCCAAAGAGCTTTCGATCCCGGCCCTCTATTTCACCAATCTGATTTCCGCCCGTCCCCTGATGGGACCGGCCGGGGCAGGTTCGCTTGCTCAAGTCGTCAATGCCGCGCTCGCCAACAAAGAGCGTTTCGACACGATGACTGCCTTTTTTGAAGGTGTCGGTAGCGGCGAGACGGCTGGTGTCTGGGAGAGCACGCCGCGCCTGCGTCCGGATTTCAAAAAGAAGTATGCCGCGCGGATAGCCGCCAAGACCAGGAAAGTCGTGGAGGGCTCAACGGGATGTTAGTGCTCGATCACGACCGTGCAGGCGGCTATTGGGGCTCGGTTTACGCCTTCACGGCCATCAAGGGCTTGCAGGTTATCATCGATGGCCCCGTGGGTTGCGAGAACCTGCCGGTGACCTCGGTCCTGCATTACACCGATGCACTCCCCCCGCATGAGTTGCCCATTGTGGTGACCGGGCTTGCTGAAGAGGAGCTCGGTCAGAAGGGCACCGAAGAGGCGATGAGCCGGGCGCACACCACGCTCGATCCGGACCTGCCTGCCGTTGTCGTGACCGGTTCCATTGCTGAGATGATCGGCGGTGGTGTGACGCCGGAGGGCACCAGCATCCAGCGCTTTCTGCCGCGCACGATCGATGAAGACCAATGGGAGAGCGCCGATCGCGCCATCAAGTGGCTATGGACGGAATATGGTCCGAAAAAAGTGAAGCCGCTGAAGGCACGCAAAGAGGGCGAGGCGCCCCGCGTCAACATCATCGGGCCGATTTATGGCACGTTCAACACGCCGTCCGATCTGGCTGAAATCCGCCGTTTGATCGAAGGGATCGGCGCCAAGGTGAACATGACCTTCCCGCTCGGAAGCCATCTGGCCGATGTGCCGAAGCTTGCCGATGCAGAGGTGAATGTCTGCATGTACCGTGAGTTCGGACGGTTGCTCTGCGAGAGCCTGGACCGGCCTTACCTGCAGGCGCCGATCGGACTGCATTCAACGACGAAATTCCTGCGCAAGCTGGGTGAGCTTCTGGATCTCGATCCAGAACCCTTCATTGAGCAGGAAAAGCATACGACCATCAAGCCGCTCTGGGATCTCTGGCGGTCGGTGACGCAGGATTTCTTCGGCACGGCCAGCTTCGCCGTTGTGGCGAACGAGACCTATGCCCGCGGTTTGCGGCATTTCCTTGAGAGTGAAATGGGCCTGCCCTGTACGTTCTCCATCGCAAGGCACACCGGCAAGAAGACTGACAACGCAGCCGTGCGCGAGGCGGTTCATACCAAGACGCCGCTCATCCTGTTCGGCTCATACAATGAGCGGATGTATCTCTCGGAGATGGCCGGCGGCCACGGTCCGCGGGCGATGTACATTCCTGCCTCGTTCCCCGGTGCGATCATCCGGCGGCACACGGGCACCCCCTTCATGGGATATGCAGGAGCGACCTACCTGATCCAGGAGGTGTGCAACGCGCTGTTCGATGCGCTGTTCAACATCCTTCCGCTCGGGACCGAGATGGACAAGGTCGAGGCGACGCCGACCCGCCTGCATGAGGAGCTTGCCTGGGACGAGGACGCCAAGCGAGTGCTCGATGAGATTGTCGAGGCGGAGCCCGTTCTGGTGCGCATTTCCGCCGCCAAGCGGCTGCGCGATGCCGCGGAGCATGCCGCCCGTGCAGAGGGCCTGCGCCATGTCAGCGCCGAGACCGTTCAACGCGCCAGCGGGACCAAGAAAGAGCGGGAGTTTGCCTGATGCGTCTGTTCCTCATCAGCCTTGTTTTCAAGTCGAAATCCTCAACCGTGGAGATCAGTTCATGACCGATACATCTATCCCGTCGCTTCGCGCGCGCGGCGATGAGCGGCGCGAGTTCTGGTTGCTGTTTGTCTTGATTTTCACACTGGCCCTGCCGTTCGTGATGCTTGCCCGGCTCCTGCCCTGGCGTGTGTTTGGTGCGCAAAGCAGCGGCCGTCCCTCCGTTATTGCAGAAGCGCGATCGGCGGCTAGCACCGCAGCCGGCTACGCATTCATGGGTTAGGAGCCCGTCGCCGTTTGTGCGGACCGGCAGGTTCGCGCAGGCATTTGGTTTTGACCCGGTTGATCCGGGTTTTGAAAGAGTTGGCCCGGTTCGCCGGACCAGCGTCAGAGGCACCCCGGTGCTCTTTGGCAATCCCCGCCGCGCGGGAGGTGCGCGGTAACCGCCGAAAGGCTTAGAAGTGGAGGTCATGTAAATGGCTTCAGAAAAGGGCACATTGTCCGGACTCAGCCCGCAGGAAGCGCAAGAATTACACAAGTACTTCATGCAGGGTTTCTTGGGTTTTGTTGCTCTCACATTGGTTGCACACATCCTCATCTGGATGTGGCGGCCCTGGTTCTGACCGGCACAATAAGGAGTGTGAGAACATGTGGAGAATTTGGCTCCTGTTTGACCCGAGACGGGCACTTATAGGGATCCTAGCTTTTGCCTTCGCGATGGTGCTCGTGAACCACTTTGTGCAGCTCAGCACGGAGCGGTATGGCTCATGGCTCAATGAGCCGGCAGCCATGAGCACCCAGTGATGGGGGATCCTTAGGCTCTAAGGTGGCGGACGGAAATCTGTAACGGCTTGCCCGCTGCAGGCTCTGCCCGCCACCCAATCTATTCAAAGGAAGAATCGTGCCGGCTTGTCGGGCCGACCGGTGATGGAGAGACGACAATGGCGCTGCTCAGTTTTGAAAGAAAATACCGCGTGCGCGGCGGTACGCTTATTGGGGGAGATTTGTTCGACTTCTGGGTCGGGCCGTTTTACGTGGGCTTCTTTGGCGTCACGACGGTTTTCTTCACCTTTGTTGGCACTGTTATGATCGTTTATGCCGCTGCTCTGGGGCCGACCTGGAACATCTGGCTGCTATCGATCAATCCACCCGATGTATCGCATGGGCTCGGGTTGGCGCCGCTGAGGGAAGGCGGCTTCTGGCAGATTATTACCATATGCGGGTTCGGGGCTTTTGCCTCCTGGGCGCTGCGTGAAGTGGAGATCTGTCGCAAGCTCGGCATGGGTTATCACGTGCCGTTCGCGTTTTCGATCGCGATCCTCGCCTTTGCTTCCTTGAACATTATTCGTCCGTTCATGCTGGGTGCCTGGGGACACGGCTTTCCCTACGGCATTATGAGCCATCTCAACTGGGTTTGGTTCACCGGCTACCAGTACGGCAACTTCCACTACAACCCCGTTCATATGGTGGCGATCACCTTCTTCTTCACCACGACGTTCGCGCTGGCGCTGCATGGCGGCATGGTGCTTTCGGCGGTCAATCCGCAGCGTGGCGGAACGGTGAAAACGCCGGAGCATGAAGATACGTACTTCCGGGACACGATCGGCTACTCGATCGGCACCTTGGGTATCCACCGGCTGGGTCTGTTCCTGGCGCTCAATGCTGGTTTCTGGAGCGCGGTGTGCATCATCATCTCCGGGCCGATCTATGCCGGCTCATGGATCGATTGGTGGGAGTTTCTGCGCGAGCCGTGGCCGATTTTCTCATCGGGCGGGTCTTAGGAGGGTCCGATCATGAACAACTATCAGAACTTATTCACCCGTGTGCAGGTGATGGGGCATGTCGAGCCGGGCGTCGATATCCCTGATGATGCAGATTTTGAACGGAAGGGTGGCTCGCTGAGCTATTGGATCGGCAAGATCGGCAATGCGCAGCTTGGGCCGATCTATCTCGGTTTCACAGGCGTGACGTCCATTCTTTTCTTTGCGATCGGATTTTCCATCATCGGCTTCAACATGGCCGCTGATGTCGGGTACAGTCCATCGCGGTTCATCAGCGAGTTCTTCTGGCTGACCCTTGATCCGCCAGGTCCGGAATATGGTCTGGAAATCATTCCACCGTTGCGTGAAGGCGGGTGGTATCTGATTTCCGGCTTCTTCATAACCGTTTCCATTCTGCTGTGGTGGGTGCGCATGTATCGCCGCGCCATCTCACTGGGGCTCGGCCTGCACGTTTGCTATGCCTTTGCGGCTGCCATCTGGCTTTATCTGGTGCTGGGCTTCATCCGTCCGGTGTTGATGGGCAGCTGGCATCATGCGGTTCCGTTTGGCATTTTTACGCACCTTGATTGGACGAACAATTTCTCCATTGAATGGGGGAATCTCTTCTGGAACCCGTTCCATATGCTGTCGATCGTTTTCCTGTATGGCTCGGTTCTGTTGTTTGCCATGCACGGTGCGACGATCCTTGCGGTCACACGGTATGGTGGCGAGCGTGAGATTGAGCAGATTACAGATCGCGGCACGGCATCCGAACGGGCCGCCCTGTTCTGGCGCTGGACAATGGGTTTCAACGCCTCGATGGAGTCCATTCACCGTTGGGCCTGGTGGTTCGCGATGCTGACAACGCTCACCGGCGGTATCGGTATTCTGATCACAGGCACTGTGGTTGATGACTGGACACTGTGGGGCATGAAGCATGGTGTGGTGCCGGAGGATTTAACCTGGTGGCCGATTACGCCGGACTCGACGATTTCCCAGTGGGGTGTCGAGCCGGCACCACCGCCTGTCGTTGAACCCGCTGCGGTGGAGGCTGCCCCTGCAGCCGAGTTGCCGGCGACCGATGACGCGGCGGCCCCAACGACAACCAACTAGGCTTCGTCTGCTTTGGTTGCAGGACTGTGAAAGCGCCGACCCTTGTGGTCGGCGCTTTCTTTTGTTGACCATGCTTGGGCCTGTGATGAGCGTTTCCAGGCCGCATGTCTTCTGCGTTTTTTTTTGTGATGACCCTGTCCTTTGAGAAGGAGAGGGCGGTTTCAGCTGTCTGCTGTTTCGACGCTATGGAGCGGGCGTCTATGGGGGCTCAAACTTCGGAGCCATCCATAGGCGGCCTGCGTGTCTCGTGTCGCTTTCATGTTCATGGCTGAGCGATGATGTCAGGCAACACCGTTTCATAGCGAGTGGCCGGAGGCGAAGAACACCGGTCAGATCCGCCGCTTTTGGGCGCGAGGGGCCCGAGTCTGTCCGCATGCCGTCAGTATCGGACATTGCGTCTCGTCTCAGACCGCGTTGCGTTGGATCGGCTGCTTCGCGGTGTCATGCATTTGGGAAAGATCTGTTCCGGCGAAGCGCGTGTCATCAGGTGTCAGATACAAAGAGCCCGGCTATATGCCGGGCTCTTTGATGTATGACCCTGGGTCCATAAGCTTGAAGCTTGATGAACCCCAGCCCGCCTGCTTGATCTATTCGCCCGAACGGCCGAGCTGCAGAAGGTCGGCTGTGGCGCCAGTTTCGATCGGGCCGAAGGACTCAAGCCGGATCGAACGACCGGTCAGTGCATCGGACAGGTACACGCCGTCCCCTGCCAGCCGTTGCAACTGATAAGGTGCGCTTGGATCAAGATCGGATAGGTCTCGGGTCATACCAAGACCTCGCAAGGCACCGCGGATCAGTCCGTCGGTGTTGCCTTCAACAGTCGTAATCACGTTGCCGCTAGCTACATCGACCACAGCAATGCGATCATCGTCCAAAGGCATGAAGCGGAGTTCCTGCGAGAACTCAACGACCTCTTCGCTGGTGCGCTGGCCATCGGCCCCGGTCCACTGAACGAAAATCACCGCGAGCAGAGCAAAGAGGGCTGCGCCGGCTGACATCATAACGAGGTGACGGGGAATGGCGTGGGGGTCATCCTTGAGCTTCGTCTGGCTCGACTCCTCACGACGATGCTCATGATCAACCTTTGAGCTCTTGATAGTCGCTTCCTGTTCGTCGCTGGTCGAGCCTAGTCTGGCAATCGTCTCATTTGTCTGCACATACGATGTGAAGGCATCCGTCAGCAATTGAGCAACCGCTTCGGCCTTGGGTATTGCTCGCAGTGTCGGCTGGGTGTGGCCCATCCGCCATGGGCGGGCGTGTGGCCACAGGATCAGATATGCCAGAGAAGTGTCGGGCTTCAGAGCGACCGAAAGACTGCCAGCATCATTGCCGTGCATTTTTAGTGCTGCGCCGTCCATTGTCGCAAAAGGAATGTTGAAGGTCTTTTGTATGGCCACGCCGACACGCATCATGATGCGTTTGTTGGTGATCGTATAAACGGTCGTCCGCTGTACGAGCCAAGCCAACAGCGATAAAATCGAAAGCCCCACAATCCCAAACGCGAGGATGATCCCGGCCTCACCGAGTGCCATCCCCAGAGTTGCTCCGGCATCCATGCTGCTGATCACCCGTAGGGTAGCCGCCAGACCGACAAGGACTGCAATGGCGCGTGTATGAAAAACCTGGCGGGCGAAAACCCGCCAGGACGGTGCGCCCTGCCACAAAACGAATTCGCCCCGGGGCAACGCCGCAGGCAGACCGCGGATCGGCTCAGTGGCATAATCGTCATGATTGTGGATGTAGTTCAAAATAGTGGCTCCGTGCGATTGGGCATCGCATAGAAGTAACCGGCGCCGTAATAGCCCATGATCTTCTCTTCCTCGAGCATGGTGATCTGATCAGGGCTGGACGTGAGCGGTACGGCCGCAAAGTGCTCTGCCTTGATGGCATGAACGTAAAGACGCAGATCAGGCTTTGTCTTCACCACCGCAAAGTTTGCCGGCAGGAGGACGGTCCGAACAGCGGGATCGTCGGAAACCTTGATCTCGTAATAGCGAATGACGCTTTCCGCCTGATCGACCCATACATCGACGACCGTTCCACCGATCTCCTTGTCCACGCCGACAACAGGATGGCCGATGGGGTTTGGGTCTCCATCCGGAATCGCGAAAGCCGATGCCATGCGCATCGGGCGGATCTTGACCTCACCGGAGTTCAGGATGTCCGGAACGTCGGCACGCATGGCGTAGGCGCCAGGTCCGACACCATCGAGCATCGGATTGTCGCCGGTTGGTTCTTTGGGGGCGCCGCCCCAAGGATCTACCGGTTGGAGGGCCAGTTCGCGTGTTTCGCGCTCATAATTCGGAACGGTTACTTCGCCATGCCCATGCGGCAGCCGGAACGTTTTGGGTGTCGGCATATAGAAGGTGCTGCTGTGAACCGCGCCCGTTTCGTCGGATTCCAAGGGAAAGCCTTCGCGACGCGCTTCTCTTTGAAGATAAAACAGCAAATAGCCAAAAAAGGCCCAGAAAATGTAGAGCAGGATTTGCGTGAGATCGATGTAACTGGTGAAGTTGACGAAGTCGAATTGCGAAAAATCCATAGCGCCCTCCAAGTGCTCCGTTATGCGTTAAAGATGGTCAAGCCGTAGGGGGCCTGGGCACTGATGTGCGGTTGGCGGAACGGCAGGAAAGTGAAGCATAGAGGCTGCAACACGGGGTCACCCGGCGCACTTGTGCACGCCGTTTGAACTTCAGATTGCAGGAAGGTGCGCATCACCCTGTTCGTCCGTTCTGTTGGTTCCAGCAGCAGTCCGCTGGGGTTCGTCACCACCCGTCTGAGCCAAGTGCCGACAGTCGACAGAGTACGGTGTTGCGAACCAATGTGTCAATAAAATTGGACGTTAATTTAACTTTACAAGCCAAGGCCTGGCGTGTGGATCGCGTTCATTTTTCAGGGCTGCTTTTTGACGCTAAGCTGCGGGTGTCCAAAGGTCGGACCAGCGCTCGACATAGAGTCGGAACCACGGCGTGAAAGCGTACGGTGTTTGCGCCATTTCCTTTTCGAGCGCAGCTATCGATACCCAGCGTGTCTCAGCGACCTCATCGGGGTTCAGAACGAGTTGGAACATGTCGGGATCGGCCGTTCCAGTGAACATGTGGACTCGTTCATGTTCGGTAAGGCCATTGCCGACATCAGCGCGATACTCAACGATACCAATGGGTTGCAGCGGCAGGCTGGCGCCCAGTTCGTCCTGCAGACGGCGATGTGCGCAAGCGGCGATGTCTTCGTTCCAGTGAGGATGGCTACAGCAGGTGTTGGCCCAAAGACCACCGCAATGGTATTTGTCATGCGCACGGCGTTGGATCAGCAACTCCCCGGCAGGGCTGAACACAAACACCGATATCGCCAGATGCAACACGCCCAGCTCGTGCGCTCTCAGTTTTTCTATCGGGTAAAGGGTGCCGTCATCCGCGATGGCTGGGATGGTGATCTGGGTCATCGGTCTTTCACGCTTTTGGCAGTGATCGCAGCCTTCACGCTTGCCATACTAAGCGAAAATGACGGGTCCGCCCATCAGAATCAGGTCTAAGCTGTTCGAGCACACAGGCGTTGGGGTGCGCGAGTGCACGAAAAAGCCCTTCCATAGTGGCGGTGTAATACACGCATTCTTCACCTGGCCCGTAGACCTGGAAGCAGGCTGGGCAGTCGGCCAGTTCAATCCTTGCCGGATACCCGCCTTCGAACCGGAACGTGCCGCTGCCTGCAAATGTCCATGCATGTCTGGCGATGGCATGCAGGAGTGCCCGACCGGCGATTCGCGCGGGCATCCTTTTCAGCACGCTTTTGACGATCTTTGGGATGCGATGCTCCAATATGTACAGTGCCGTTCGGCTGCCGGCTTCGCGCAGCACATCGTCTGCCTGGGTGGTCGGAAGGGCTTGTCGAACGGCCTTGTGGAGCTGCACCACCTCGTTTTCCGCCACCATGGAGCTTGGCGTTTTGAGGAGATAACGTGACAGGCCTGCATACCGTGCGATCGCGTCGCGTTTGCCGGCACCGGCTTTTTCTTCCAACACCGTGAAAACCTGAAGAATCGCATTCGGGCCAATCCTGCCCTCGGTCCGATCTACATCAGCCAGAGGTCGTGTCGGCTGCATGACGCCGGCGGTGCTCAAAGCGGGGCCTGTGCCTTGTGCTTCTGGGTGTCAGCTCTTTCGGCCTGTTTGCTTTTGTGTCCTGCAAACAGCGTGACCCGGCCAACCCGTTCGGCTTCGGCCATCTGTTCATCGGAAAGCTGTGTCGGTGCTCCGCCGCACGCCATCGCCTTTGCTGCATCATGCATGGTGCTGGGTGGGCGGTTGTGGTTGGTCTGCCACTCGATCTTGCTGGCATCGAAGCGCTGTTTGGTTGTGTCGAACTGGAAGTCGACATTGCCCTTCGACTGCGGTCCCCAATAGCCGACGCGGCCGAGGTCATAAAATGTGCGCTCGAAGCCTGCTTTGAGGAAAGCCTTCAGACATCCCAGAAGGTATTTGCGCCGCTGACCTGTTCCTTTCCAAGGGTAGGAGAAGAACGCCTTGTTCATATAGAAGCGCCGGTAATTGTGCATCACCCGGTCGAGCAGAGTGGCACGATCCATAGCTTCCGGCTTCATGATGGGTGTCACGAAGTTGTATTTGTCGAAGTCGAATATCTCGACCTTGTCGCCCAGCTCTTTGAAGAGATCGGAGAATGGCCAGGGCGTATACATGGCCCAGTTGGCAAGGTCCGGCTCCCAGTCGCGCGCCATCTGGTAGGTCTCTTCCAGCGTTTCTACCGTTTCGTTTTCCAGACCGACGATGAACTGGGCTTCCGTCACGATGCCGGCTTCGCGAAGCAGGCGAATGGCACGCTTGTTCTCTTCGATCGTTGTTTCCTTGTTGAAGAGATCGAGTTTCAGTTGTGCGGCGGCTTCGGTGCCGAGCGAAATATGGACAAGGCCCGCTTTGCGGTAGAAAGGCAGAAGCTCCTCATCGCGCAGGATGTCGGTTACACGTGTGTTGATGCCCCAAAGCACATCAAGGTCGCGGTCGATCAGTTCCTGACAAAACTGGATAAACTTCTTGCGGTTGATGGTTGGCTCTTCGTCGGCAAGGATGAAGAAGCCGATATCATGGTCTCTCACCAGCGTTTCGATTTCATCGACCACCTTCTTGGGATCGCGGATGCGATAGTCGCGCCAGAACTTCCATTGTGAGCAGAACGAGCAGGTGAACGGGCAGCCACGCGCCATGTTCGGGATGGCGACACGCCGGTTCATGGGAATGTACATGTAGTTTTCCCAGTCCAGGATCGACCAGTCGGGCGAGAGCCCGTCGATATCCTTGACTGTTGGCGCAGCGGGCGTGGCGATGACATCGCTGCCTTCCAGATAGGCAATCCCGCGCACGGCTTCGCGTGCGCCGGGCCAGTTTCCGGCGTGGATCGTCGAAATGAGATCGACGAAGATTTCCTCGCCCTCACCACGAACGATGCAGTCGATCCAAGGCGCTTCGGCGAGCACCTGTTGGTACATGAAGGTGGCATGAATCCCGCCAAGCACCGTGACCGCATTTGGATGCAGTTCCTTGGCGACTTTCAGAATACCCTGTGCCTTGTAGATGGATGGCGTAATGGCCGTGCAGCCGATCACATCAGGGTTCTCTGCGGCGATGGCATCGCGCAAATCGGCGTCCGACATCTTGTTGGTCATGGCATCGATGAACCTAACGTCGGTATAGCCAGCCTTTTTCAGAGACCCTGTCAGGTAGGCGACCCAGGCAGGCGGCCAGTTGCCTGCGATCTCAGCGCCGCCGGAATGATAATTCGGATGGATGAGAAGGATGCGCATGGCTGGCCCTGTTCATGCTGGTCGAGGACAAACTACCGATCCCAGCAGTCAATCTATCTTAACGTCAACTTTCCTTGACACGCATCAAACCAAGGAATGATAGTCCTCCCGAAATCGCATGACGTGAGGCAGATATCGCGCAAAGAAAAAGGCTGGTGCTTTTCACACCAGCCTTCGAAAAAAGCCTTTGATGGAAAGTGCGGGCTTACATGTCACCTGCGTGCTCTTCGAGCACCGGGGCTGGGTCAACCGCATTCCCGTCCGCGTCGAATGAGGCCAGATAAGCGATCACGTTTGCAATGTCGTCGTCGGTGCGCAAACCACCGAAAGCCATCGGTGTCCGCGGAACCATGGCGCGCGGGTTGGCAAGATATTCGCTCATGATGGCGACGGTCCACTTACCGCCTTGTGCTTCTCCGGCTTCGAGGTGTGAGTCGGAGTAGCGAAAACCTTCGATGGCGGCCCAATCACGGCCGATAATGCCATTGAGTTGAGGGCCAACGCGGTTCATCGCGTTTTCACCCACCATATGACAGGCGGAGCATTGCCGGAATATGGCCGCGCCAGCCTCGGCATCCTGGGCCGAGGCCACGGTTGCACTGCCGATCATCGTGAAGGCCGTGGCAGCCATCGCAATTCCGAATGAGCGATTCATCATATTTTCTCCCTTGGCCTTGCGGCCGCTATTGAAATGCCACTCCGCAGAAACACTGACGGCAAGGTGAAACCAGTGTCAAGTTTTGCCGCGAAGTCATTGGACAAAGGACGGACAATGACCGTTTCCCCTTCGAGGACAGTCAGCGCCAGCTTGCTTTGTCTTTGAACTATACGAACGAAGCCGGGGGCAGTTCAGAAAAAGCCGGTGAACCGACCTGAAGCTGGTTTACCAACTCCAGGTGCAGTCCAAACCGTTGCGTCAAGCCACCGCGCGTGAAAGCGCGCATTGCGACCAAAGGTCATTAAGCGCGTTCACCAGATGCGCGATATCATCATCGGTGTGTAATGGTCCCGGCGTGATGCGCAGACGTTCCGTGCCTTTGGGAACCGTCGGATAATTGATCGGTTGGATGTAAATTCCATACTGATCAAGCAGCACATCACTGATGAATTTGCACTTCTTGGGGTCCCCCACCATCACAGGAATGATATGACTGGGATTGGGCAAATGCGGGATACCGATCTTGTCGAGTTGTGCCCGTACCTTTGCGACGCGCTCTTTCTGCCGATCACGTTCGACCGAGCTTGTCTTAAGATGCTTGATCGATGCGGTTGCCCCGGCGGCGATGGTTGGCGGCAGAGCCGTTGTGAAGATGAAGCCGGAAGAGAAAGATCGGACATAGTCGCACAAGGCCGTCGACGCGGCGATATAGCCGCCCATCACGCCGAAGGCCTTGCCGAGTGTGCCCTCAATCACCGTAACGCGGTCCATAACCCCGTCGCGTTCAGCAATGCCGGCGCCGCGCGGACCGTACATACCGACAGCATGAACCTCATCCAGATAGGTCATTGCGCCGTGCTTTTCCGCCACCTCGCAGATTTCTCCGATAGGCGCGATGTCGCCGTCCATGGAGTAGACCGATTCAAACGCCACGATCTTCGGACGGCCCGGCTCAATAGCCGCAAGCTTTTTGTCCAGATCTTCCGGGTCGTTGTGCTTCCAGATGACCTTATCAGCGCGAGAGTGGCGAATGCCTTCGATCATGGATGCGTGGTTCAATGCGTCCGACAGGATCACGCAATCAGGGATCGTCGAGCCCAGCGTTCCAAGCGAAGCCCAGTTGGAGACATAGCCGGACGTGAAAATCAGCGCGGCCTCTTTACCGTGCAGGTCGGCAAGCTCCCGTTCCAGCAACACGTGGAAATGGTTGGTTCCAGAGATGTTCCGGGTGCCGCCGGCTCCTGCGCCACATCGATCGATGGCCTCGTGCATCGCGCCGATCACGTGTGCATCCTGCCCCATGCCCAGATAATCGTTGGAGCACCAGACCGTCACATCGTGTGTGCCGTTGTCCGTGTGACGGACGGCCTTCGGAAAAGCCCCCATTTTCCGCTCCAGGTGGGCAAAGACGCGGTAGCGACCCTCTTCATGCAGACCGTCCAGCTTGCCCTGGAAGTAGGATTCAAAATCCATATGCTCGTCAGCTTCGGCATCGGCTGGCGACTCGGCACGAGGCGCTTGGAAACTGCCGACAGGGCAGCGTGCGCCGTTGTTTTCGATGACCTGAAACGGGACTGTGCCGTTCTTGTTGTCATTGGATTTGATGGTGTCCGTCATGATGGAAGGTCCCCGATTGTTATGCGCGTTGGATAACGCGGCAGAATTACGCCGTTGTCCGGCTGATGACGTTATGGAAGCGGTAAGATTGGACGGTTCAACCACAGCCCGGTCTGCAGTTGTTTCGTTGTTTTCGGTTTGCTTGCGGAGATAGAGGCGCCAGAGTTCCGCATCCCGCCAGGGCAGCACCAGGAACCAGTGCTCGATCACACCCAGGGCGGTCAGTGTTGCCAGCAGCACCAGCGCCGCTTCAGCATGACCGTTTGCCCCGACCGCCTGCTGCCCCAACCAAAAAACCAGCATGGTGCCAATTGTGACCGACACCGGGAACAGCAGGTTCAAAGCGCGGTTGCGGAAGTAGGTTTTCAGATGATCCAGATGGGCCGGCAGAAACTCTTCGGTGATGTTGGGAACACCGAGGAAGATGTTGAATTTGGCCGAAAGCCGCATACCCCACAGGATGACAAACGTCCAAAGAGCGATCTGATTGGGCGCGTTCCACAGCAAGACCGCAAGGCCTGCAACCGTGGCGGCGATGGCGATTTCGTGGTGGATCAAGGTTTGTGTTGCATAGACAAACCGTCGGACACCGGTCGCTTCGGGCGGACAATCGTCCCGGCGAGGGCCGGTGATGGTCCCCGACAGGAAGCTGACCTCATGCCAGCCCCACAGGGTTAGGCCTGCGGCGAAGCCAACAAATGCGCCTGTGACTGTGGCGCTGTCATGTGTCAGCCAAACAGCTGAAAGGGCCACAAGACCGATCAGTGTGGCGATGAGCATCGTCATGCGCGGTGTGATCTTGGGCAGACGATCGGCGAGCAGGATCACCCCGGTGGAGAACCACCAGAGAAAAAGAGCAAATCCGATAGGGGCGAGCCAGCTCGTCACGTCTTGTCCCTTACCAGGCCGGTTGCAGGCGGCTGGTTTCCGGTATGGTGTTTGGCTTGGTGGGCATCAGATAAAGCGATGCAAACGCCAGACCGGCACGAAGACCAAGCCCGAACTTGCGCACTTTGCCACCGATACCGCCAGCACGGTCTGCCTCGCCCATCGCCTGATTGATTGCGTTGAGCTTTCTCAAACCGGCCAGGAATTTCGGATTGTCGAGATCGAGCAGGATCGGGAAACACTGTTTGGTGATCTCGGTGGTGGTGCGGAAGACCTGCATGTCATACTCCTCCACATCCACGCCAAGGGCTTTGTGAAATGCCGGGCGAGCCTGGTCGCGAACATGCATGGTGCAGAACACGGCCAGAAGGAAAAAGCGGATCCAGAGCTTGTTGCCGCCTGACAGGAGTTTGGGGTCTGTCCGCATCAGAAGCGAGAACGCCTCGCCATGGCGGAATTCGTCGTTGCACCACTCTTCGAACCATTTGAAGATCGGATGGAACCGCTTGTCCGGGTTTTTCTCCAGATGGCGGAAAATGGTGATGTAACGGGCGTAGCCGATCTTCTCTGACAGGTAGGTCGCGTAGAAGATGAACTTCGGCTGGAAGTATGTGTACTTCTTCGCCTTGGTCAGGAAGCCGAGGTTTACACCGATGTCGAATTCTTTCAGAGCATCATTGATGAAGCCTGCATGGCGGCTTTCATCGCGGGCCATCAGTGAGAACAGCTCGCAGATTTCCTTGTTCTTGCCGCGCTTTTTCATCTCCTTGTAGAGCACGCAGCCGGAGAACTCCGCTGTAAGTGAGGATACCAGAAAGTCGACGAACTCCTTGCGCAGTTGCGGATCGAGCGCATCAATGTCGATCGAGTCCCAGTCTTCGTTGCGCTTGAAATGCCCTTTGTTCGGGTCGGAGCGCATTTCTTCGATCAGCGCATCCCACTCCTCGCGCACCGGTGTGACGTCGATCTTGTCGAGCTTGTCGAAATCGGTGGTGTAGAAACGCGGGTCCAGCAGAGTGGTTTCCTGCGCCATGCGCGTGGTTTCATTGATCGGTGCACGGGCCTTCACTTCAGACGTGACAGGTGTGCCATCTTTGACGGGAGAGTGAACGTTCATAGCGCAGCCCTTTCTGAGAAGCTGAATTCGCACAGTTCCATAAATTCAAAGTCGCCGGTCATGCGTGTCCAGGTGCGTTCCAGCCAGCCTGCGCGGCGCACGGTGGCGGTGCGTTTGAAAACCTGGCGTTCGCCGTAGGGCACTTCGACCGGACGTCCATGGACGATGACCTCATCGCCCGGTTCAATCGGGATATCGCCGTCGAGCTCGACATAGGCATGCAGGCTGTCAAATGTGTTCTGCACATCAACAGTGCATCCGATATCGAAGCTGTTGCGGCCGAAAATGCTGATCATCTGGCGTCCTCCTTTTCCCGGTCAGCCGGGGAACTCTGCAAGACCGAATGTCTTCGGTTTATCGGTGGTTTTTGCGGCGCGGCGTTGGTACCCAACGAGCGGGCCAAGTACGATGAGCGTTGCAAACAACAGCGCAATTTCAATGTGATAAACAACGGTGTAGCCAAAGGCCGGGTCGATAATGGTGCGCCCGAAAACCCCCGATGCCCCAAGCGATGCAAAGCCGTCACGCAGTGCGCCGCCTGCTGCCAGACCAAGGCCCGCAGCCGTCGCGTTGACGGCCCCCCAGGCACCGAGTGCGATCCCACTGGTGGTTGCCTTGTCGCCGGGACGCTTGGCCAGATCCATAGTGGCGGTCAGCATGCAGACGGCGAACAGGCCACTGCCGAAGCCGACAAGTGCCGTGGCCGCGCGGAACATCAGAGCCGACTCGAAAGGTGCTGAGAATACGACAAGCGAGAAGCCGACGACCCCGATCATGAGACCAAGGGCGGCGTAGCGATAGGGATCGCGCGGTGCTTCCGCCGATGAACCGCCAAGCCGTTGAGCCGCAAGAGCAAAGCCCGCCAGCGTACCGCCAGCAAAGAGCGCGGTCAGCAGTGTGGTTGCGCTGACCGACA
>JANQJE010000017.1 GCA_028281795.1 Cohaesibacteraceae bacterium
GGTGGATGCGACGCGTATCGTTATCCGTGCGACCGAGGATCTCGATCCGGGCCGTCCGGGTGTCGACATCTACCGTCTGATGAAGTTCCAGCGGTCCAATCAGAACACCTGCATCAACCAGCGTCCGCTTGTGACGATTGGCGATGAGGTGAAGAAGGGTGAGATCATCGCCGACGGCCCGTCGACCGAGATGGGTGAACTGGCGCTTGGCAAGAACGTGCTTGTCGCGTTCATGCCGTGGAATGGCTACAACTTCGAGGATTCCATCCTGATGTCTGAGCGCATCGTGAAAGACGATGTGTTCACCTCCATCCACCTTGAAGAGTTCGAGGTGATGGCACGCGACACGAAGCTGGGCCCCGAGGAGATCACCCGCGACATTCCGAACGTTTCGGAAGAGGCACTGAAAAACCTCGACGAGGCCGGTATGGTCTATATCGGGGCCGAAGTGGAAGCCGGTGATATTCTGGTCGGCAAGATCACGCCGAAGGGCGAAAGCCCGATGACGCCGGAAGAGAAGCTTCTGCGTGCCATCTTCGGTGAGAAAGCGTCCGATGTTCGCGACACCTCGCTGCGCGTGCCTCCCGGTGTGCGCGGGACCGTTGTCGAAGTGCGCGTGTTCAACCGCCACGGCATCGACAAGGATGAGCGCGCGATTGCCATCGAGCGTGAAGAGATCGAGCGTCTTGGCAAGGACCGCGATGACGAACAGGCGATCCTTGACCGCAACGTCTATGGCCGTCTGGCCGACATGCTGTCGGGCAAGAAGGGCAATGCCGGACCGAAAGGGTACAAGAAGGGTACGCCGATCACGACTGATGTGCTGAACGAATATCCGCGTTCGCAGTGGTGGACGTTTGCTCTGGATGATGACTCGCTGATGGGCGAAATCGAAGCCCTGCGCGCGCAGTACGATGAGTCCAAGAACCAGCTTGAACAGCGGTTCATGGATAAGGTCGAGAAGCTGCAGCGCGGCGACGAACTGCCTCCTGGCGTGATGAAGATGGTCAAGGTCTTCATCGCCGTGAAGCGCAAGATTCAGCCCGGCGACAAGATGGCTGGCCGTCACGGCAATAAGGGTGTCGTTTCGCGCATTGTGCCGCAGGAAGACATGCCGTTCCTGGAAGATGGAACGCCGGTCGATGTGGTGCTCAACCCGCTTGGTGTGCCATCGCGTATGAACGTCGGTCAGATCCTTGAAACCCATATGGGTTGGGCTTGTTCTGGTCTTGGCAAATCGTTGCAGCAGGCTGTCGATGCCTATAAGCGTGAAGCCGATGTGGCGCAGTTGCAGGAGCGCATAGGCACCATCTACGGCGATGCCGTTGAGGTCGGAAAGCTGTCCGAGGACGAAATTGTCGGTCTTGGCAAGCAGCTATCGAAAGGTGTGCCCATCGGGACGCCGGTTTTTGATGGCGCGCGCGAGCCTGATGTGGCGGAAATGCTGGAGAAAGCCGGCCTTGACCGGTCCGGCCAGGTCACGCTGTTCGATGGGCGGACCGGTGATCAGTTCGACCGCAAGGTTACCGTTGGGTACAAATATGTGCTCAAGCTGCACCACCTGGTGGATGATAAGATCCATGCCCGTTCGATCGGACCATACTCGCTTGTGACCCAGCAGCCGCTGGGCGGTAAAGCGCAGTTTGGTGGCCAGCGCTTCGGCGAGATGGAGGTCTGGGCGCTGGAAGCTTACGGCGCGGCCTACACCTTGCAGGAAATGCTCACCGTCAAGTCCGATGACGTGGCTGGCCGAACCAAGGTGTACGAAGCGATTGTCCGTGGCGAGGATGCGTTTGAAGCCGGTATTCCCGAGAGCTTCAATGTCCTTGTCAAGGAGATGCGGTCGCTGGGCCTCAATGTCGAGTTGGCGCAGAGCGAGGAAGATGAAGACGACGAAGACGTCATCGACATTCCAACGCAGGATGCCGCTGAGTAAACCCGAGATACCAAGGGGCAGGGCGCTTTGCCGAACCGAGCATCCCGCCCCTTGGCGCGCGTGAACAATGAATTGTCAGGGGACACCCCAAAGCCAGAGGCGCATGGCGGCGGACAGCACCCCATAGGAGACACGCTTTGAACCAGGAAATCCAAAACGTTTTTGGCCGCGATCTGCAGAGCCAAATGCCAAGTTTTGACCAGATCCGCATTTCGCTTGCGAGCCCGGAGAAGATTCTCTCCTGGTCGTTCGGCGAAATCAAAAAGCCTGAAACGATCAACTACCGCACGTTCAAGCCGGAGCGGGACGGGCTTTTCTGCGCGCGCATTTTTGGTCCAATCAAGGATTACGAGTGCTTGTGCGGCAAATACAAGCGCATGAAATACAAAGGCATTATCTGCGAAAAATGCGGTGTTGAGGTCACGCTGACCAAGGTTCGTCGCGAGCGGATGGGCCATATCGAACTGGCTGCGCCGGTTGCGCATATCTGGTTTCTCAAATCGCTGCCTTCGCGCATTGCGACACTGCTCGATATGGCGCTGAAGGATGTGGAGCGGGTTCTCTATTTCGAGAACTATGTCGTCACCGAACAGGGCCTGACCCCGCTCGCGCCGTATCAGCTGATGTCGGAAGAGGAGTATCTTCAGGCGCAGGATGAATATGGCGCGGATTCCTTCACCGCCATGATCGGTGCCGAAGCGATCCGCAAGCTGCTCGGCGATCTCGATCTGCCGGTGTTGCGCGAGCAGCTCAAGCAGGAGATGGCCGAAGCGACGGGCGAGCTGAGGCCGAAAAAGCTCGCCAAGCGCATCAAGCTGATCGACGCGTTCCTCAATTCCGGCAACAAGCCGGAATGGATGATCATGACGGTCGTCCCGGTCATTCCTCCCGATCTGCGTCCGCTGGTGCCGCTGGATGGTGGCCGGTTCGCGACATCCGATCTCAACGACCTCTATCGCCGTGTGATCAACCGCAACAACCGTCTGAAGCGCCTGATCGAATTGCGCGCGCCGGACATCATCATCCGCAACGAGAAACGGATGCTTCAGGAAGCGGTGGATGCGCTGTTCGACAATGGACGTCGTGGACGCGTCATCACGGGTGCGAACAAGCGTCCGCTGAAGTCGCTCGCCGATATGCTGAAGGGCAAGCAGGGCCGGTTCCGTCAGAACCTGCTGGGCAAGCGCGTCGACTATTCCGGCCGTTCGGTGATCGTGACCGGTCCGGAGTTGAAACTGCACCAGTGTGGTCTGCCCAAGAAGATGGCGCTGGAGTTGTTCAAGCCGTTCATCTATGCGCGCCTTGATGCCAAGGGCTTCTCAAACACGGTGAAGCAGGCGAAGAAGCTGGTCGAGAAGGAACGCCCCGAGGTTTGGGACATTCTCGACGAGGTCATTCGCGAACACCCGGTACTTCTCAACCGCGCGCCGACTCTGCACCGTCTAGGTATTCAGGCGTTTGAGCCCGTCCTCATCGAAGGCAAGGCCATTCAGTTGCATCCACTCGTCTGTACGGCGTTCAACGCCGACTTCGACGGTGACCAGATGGCTGTGCACGTTCCGCTGTCGCTGGAAGCGCAGCTGGAAGCACGTGTTCTGATGATGTCGACGAACAACATTCTGCACCCGGCCAATGGTCAGCCGATCATCGTGCCGTCGCAGGATATGGTTCTTGGTCTCTACTATCTGACCATCGAAGCCGACAACGAGCCCGGTGAGGGCATGGTGTTCGGTTCCACCGGTGAGGTGCAGGCTGCGCTCGATTCCAAAGTGATCACGCTGCACTCGAAGATCAAAGGTCGTTTCACTTCGATCGATGATGACGGCAATCCGGTCTCGGAGATTCATGACACGACGGCTGGCCGCTATCTTCTGGCCGATCTTTTGCCGAAGAACGCCAAAGTGCCGTTCGATGCCGCCAACCGCCTGATGACCAAAAAGGAAATCTCGCGGATGATCGACGCGGTGTACCGTGCCTGCGGTCAGAAAGAGACGGTTATTTTCTGCGATCAGGTTATGGGCTTTGGTTTCCGCCAGGCCTGTAAAGCAGGCATTTCGTTCGGCAAGGACGACATGGTCATCCCGGACACCAAGAAGGATCTCGTGGAAGAGACCCGCACCTTGGTGGAGGAGTATGAGCAGCAGTACAATGACGGCCTGATCACCCAGGGCGAGAAGTACAACAAGGTTGTCGACGCCTGGGCGAAGTGCACCGACAAGATCGCCGATGAGATGATGAAACGCATCTCGGCTGTGGAGGTCGATGAGGAAACCAAACGTCAGAAGCCGATCAACTCGGTTTACATGATGGCCCATTCGGGCGCGCGCGGTTCGCCGGCGCAGATGAAGCAGCTTGCCGGTATGCGTGGTCTAATGGCCAAGCCGGATGGCTCGATCATCGAAACGCCGATCACGTCGAACTTCAAGGAAGGCCTGACCGTGATGGAGTACTTCAACTCCACCCACGGTGCGCGTAAAGGTCTTGCCGATACGGCGCTGAAGACCGCCAACTCCGGATACCTGACCCGTCGTCTCGTCGACGTAGCGCAGGATTCCATCATCAGCGAAGTCGATTGCGGCACCGATCGCGGTATCCGTGTTCAGGCCATCGTCGATGCCGGTCAGGTCGTGGCCTCTCTGGGGCAACGTGTGCTTGGCCGTACTGCGGCGGACGATGTCATCCACCCCGAAACGCTCGAGGTTGTCGTTCCCAAGGGTACGCTGATCGACGAGAAGATGGTGGAGAGCATCGAGGCCAGTGGCGTTCAGGGTGTAAAAATCCGCTCGGTTCTGACCTGCGATACCCGTCACGGTGTCTGCGGCACATGCTATGGCCGTGACCTTGCGCGCGGTACGCCGGTTAATATGGGTGAGGCTGTCGGCGTGATCGCGGCACAGTCCATCGGTGAACCGGGTACGCAGCTCACCATGCGCACGTTCCACATCGGTGGTACCGCACAAGTGGTCGATAGCTCCTTCATCGAGTCCAACCATGAAGGTAAGATCTCGCTGCGCAACCGTGCGATTGCCCGCAATTCCGAGGGGCATCTGATCGCGACGGGCCGCAACATGTTCATCGTTGTGACCGACGATCAGGGCGGCGAAGCTGCGGTGCATCGCGTGACCTACGGCTCGCGCCTGCTGGTTGAGGAGGGCGATACAGTCCGCCGCGGTCAGCGTATGGCCGAGTGGGATCCGTATACCCGTCCGATCCTCGCCGACGTCGACGGCAAGGTCGAGTTCGAAGATCTGGTCGATGGCGTGTCCATGTCCGAGCAGGTCGACGAGGTCACCGGTATCGCCAAGCGTCTGATCATCGACTGGCGCACCAGCCCGCGTGGTGCGGACTTGCGCCCGGCCATGGTCATCCTCGACAAGAAGGGTGAGATCCTCAAAACCGCCCGTGGCGGCGATGCGCGTGCGCTTCTGCCGGCCGATGCGGTGCTTTCGGTTTCACCGGGCGATAAGGTCAAGGCCGGCGACGTTCTGGCGCGTATTGCGCTCGAAAGCGCCAAGACCCGTGACATCACCGGTGGTCTGCCGCGTGTTGCGGAGTTGTTCGAAGCCCGGCGCCCGAAAGATGCGGCCATCATGGCTGACATCGACGGTGTTGTCCGCTTCGGCCGCGACTACAAGAACAAGCGCCGGATCGCAATCCAGCCGCATGATGAAGATGCGGATACGGTCGAGTATCTGATCCCGAAATCGAAGCATATGCAGCTTCAGGATGGGGATGAGGTTCAGAAGGGCGACTTCCTTATCGACGGTCTGCCAGCACCGCACGATATTCTTGCGGTCAAGGGCGTGGAAGAGTTGGCGGCCTATCTCGTCAACGAAATCCAGGAGGTCTATCGCCTGCAAGGTGTGCTTATCAACGATAAGCATATCGAGGTGATCGTCCGGCAGATGCTGCAGAAGGTCGATATCACCGATCCAGGCGACAGCGAGTTTCTGGC
Organism: Cohaesibacteraceae bacterium; assembly: GCA_028281795.1. Taxonomy (GTDB): domain Bacteria; phylum Pseudomonadota; class Alphaproteobacteria; order Rhizobiales; family MH13; genus MH13. The sequence continues at coordinate 5,892 of JANQJE010000017.1, forward strand.
CGGTGAACAGGTTGATCGGATCGAGCTCGAAGAGCTCAATGAGCAACTGGTTGCCGACGGCAAGAAGCCGGCCTCCGGTACGCCCGTTCTTCTGGGTATCACCAAGGCAAGCCTGCAGACTCGCTCGTTCTTCTCCGCTGCGTCCTTCCAGGAGACGACACGCGTTCTTACCGAGGCCGCTGTCAACGGAAAGGTTGATACGCTCGAAGGCCTTAAGGAGAACATCATCGTCGGTCGTCTGATTCCGGCCGGTACGGGCCGTATGATGAACAAGGTTCGTCAGGTTGCCCAGAAGCGCGATGATCTCATCCTCGATGCCCGCGAAGCAGAACCTGTCGTGGAAGTCGAGGCGGTTCTGGAAGATCTCAGCGAGCAAACGCCGGCCGAGTAAGCGACCTGAATCAAAGGGCAAGAATCAGGGGCCGCTGTCTGCAGCGGCCCTTTTTTCTGGCCAGCAGACACGGCGCAATTTTATTGCGCCTGATGATGCTGTCGGACAAGGTTTGCAAAGATGGATACGGTCTTGTCCGTCTGTGATCCCAAAGCCGTCATTTTCTGATGGTCCAGGCCCGATTTCGCAGCGAAATCGGGCTTCAGGGGCTTGACCGGCAGCTTTGTGCATCGTATCCACCGCTCACTTTTGCGGCAGGCTGTGGTTCGCAAAGCCGATGTGCTTGTGCTTTTTGCAAGCAGGCTTGGTTCCAAACGCTGCTTTGACTGGCTGCAAATAGAAGCATGTCATGACCGGGGGCGCGATCCTTTGGTCCTCTGATTGCGAAGCGCCCGGGGCTTTTCCCCGAATGGCGCTTTGTTTGTTGTCGTTAAGGTACGCGTCTCGGGCTCATAAGCGAGCCGATATCGGGCGCAATCGAACAGGCGAAAAGCGGTCGGCCGGATGGCCGGAGCGTTCGACCAAAAAGGAAGAGGCTTGGATGCCAACAATTAATCAGCTGATCCGCAAGCCGCGCAAGGCTCCGATCAAGCGCAACAAAGTTCCGGCGCTGGAAGAGAACCCGCAGAAGCGCGGTGTTTGCACCCGCGTGTACACGACCACGCCGAAGAAGCCGAACTCGGCCCTTCGTAAGGTTGCCAAGGTGCGTCTGGTGAACGGCTTTGAAGTCATCGGCTATATCCCGGGTGTCGGTCATAACCTGCAGGAGCACTCTGTTGTGATGCTTCGCGGTGGCCGCGTGAAGGATTTGCCCGGCGTGCGTTATCACATTCTGCGCGGTGTCCTGGATACGCAGGGCGTCAAGGATCGTAAGCAGCGTCGTTCCAAATATGGCGCCAAGCGGCCGAAATAAGCCGCTGGAATTCAGGTTTAAGGATTTAACGCGATGTCACGTCGTCACGCCGCAGAGAAACGCGAAGTCAACCCGGACCCGAAGTTCGGTGACCTTGTCGTTTCGAAATTCATGAATGCCGTCATGATCGATGGCA
>JANQJE010000025.1 GCA_028281795.1 Cohaesibacteraceae bacterium
CCCAGACCGGACCCATCAGCCGTCCGGCTTTTGTCCAAACGCACGAAACGGTTCTTCACCCGCTCGCGATCCGATAGAGAGATTCCCGGACCATTGTCGGCAACAGTGATGACGGCTGCGTCGGGTGCTTTTTCGAGCGAGAGTTTTATCTGCCCTCCCTCCGGCGCACCGTATTTCAGCGCATTGTCGATGAGATTGGCGGCTGCAAGACCAACCAGTTCGCGGTTGACCGTCGCTTCGACCGGGCTTGCCGGCGGCGTGAAGGTCAGTATCACGCCCTGATCTTCGGCGACCGGCTCATAGAGTTCCATCACATCGGTCAGCACCTGCCCGAGATCGACCTGGCTGAGCGTATGGCGCCGCCCGCCGGCCTCCACCCGGGCAATGGTCAAAAGAGCCTGGAATGTTGCCATCAGACGTTCGGCCTCGCCCAGAGCGTTTTCCAGCGCCGCCCGGTCGGTAGCATTGTCAGGCGGCTGACGCAGGGCATCTTCCATCTGATTGCGCAGGCGGGTGAGCGGTGTGCGAAGATCGTGCGCGATGTTGTCGGATACTTCCTTCAGACCGTTCATCAGGCGTTCGAGCCGTTCCAGCATCGTGTTCAACTGATCAGCGAGCCGATCGAACTCATCGCCCGTTCCCATGACCGCGATACGTTCGGACAGATGACCATCCATAATGCGTGCGGTGGTCTTGGAGATGCCGTCCAATCGTTTCAGGACACGTTTGTTGACGTAGAGCCAGCCCAGCAGAGCCAGCACCGCAAGGAGACCCATCGACACCATCGCGGCGCGGCCGATCGCCTGCCGGATCACGTCCGACTGGCCGATATCAAGGCCGATCAGCGCTTTGAATCCGTCCGGCAGGGAGATCACACGGACAATTGCCCGGCTGTCATGCTCCTGGCCATCGATCCCGATCTGCTTGTAGGCAAAACGGGCAAGGCCCGGCTGGTCCCAAACGCCGTCCGGCAGATCACCGACAGAATTGACGATCACGACACCGTCGGGTGTTCGCAGCGCATAGATGCGATTGCCGGGGCGCTGGGCGCTGTCCTGCATGGCTGCAAAAAGTCCGTTGATCCCAGCCTGCTGATAGTGACGGCCAAGGCGGCGCGCATCCTCGGTGAGGCGGCGGTCCACGTCTCGAATGAGGACCGAAGATGTCTCCCAGACCAGATAGCCGATCAGCCCACCTGCGAAGAGGCCAAAAACCACCAGATAGCCAGCAGCAAGCTTGAAGGCCGTGGTGCGGAACGGTCTAAGCCGTGTCGCGGAGGACATAGCCTGCACCTCGGACGGTCTGGATCAGGGGCTTTTCCTGGCCCTTGTCGATCTTCGAGCGCAGCCGCGAGATATGCACATCGATCACATTGGTCTGGGGGTCGAAATGATAGTCCCATACCTTTTCAAGAAGCATGGTGCGGGTCACGACCTGACCGGCATTCTTCATCAGGAACTCAAGCAAACGGAACTCGCGCGGTTGCAGCGGGATGTCTTCCCCTGCCCGCTTCACCGTGTGGGAAAGCCGGTCGAGCTGTAAATCACCAACCTGGTAGGTCGTCTGCGCTTCACCCGGTGTGGAGCGGCGCGCGAGCACCTCAGCACGGGCCAGAAGCTCCGAAAAGGCATAAGGCTTGGGGAGATAATCATCACCGCCGGCACGCAGACCCGCCACCCGATCATCCACTTCGCCCAAGGCGGACAGGATAAGCGCGGGCGTCTGTTTGCCCTGTTCACGCAAAGCCGTGATGATGGACAAGCCGTCGCGCTTGGGCAGCATACGGTCGACGACCAGAACATCGAAATCATCGGACATGGCGTATTCAAGACCGGTCTCGCCATCGGCTGCATAGCTTGGCGTGTGGCCCGCTTCCCGAAAGCCTTTGACGATAAAAGCCGCAGCCTCAACGTCATCTTCGATAATGAGCACTTTCATGATCGAACCTTTCGTTGGGTTGGGACGGGAAGAGGTTAGCGCGATTCTGTCCGGAAGCCAGACTCCGCTCGCCATGGGTAAGGAGGGGTGCGCATGACGGGGTATTGAAACGCCGTCATGCGCGGCTGTTTTAGCCCGGCCGGGGGCGACAGGCGAAGGCCGGGAGAACAGCACTTCCGTGAAACGGCCAGCGTGCCGTCGATCAGCCGCGGTCGGTTGGCAGCGCGACGAAACGCGATGCGCCGTTCTGACCTTGCACCCGCACCAGGGCAGATGCCTGACCATTGCGGGCCGCGCCGCGCAGGCCGCTTGTCAGGTCACGGATGCTTTGCACCGGCTGGCCAGCCACTTCGACGATGATGTCGCCTTCGCGCAGGTCGCGGTCGGCAGCGACGCCGTCCGGATCAAGCTCTGTAACGGCCAGACCATCGACATCCAGGCCGAGTGAAGCGGCCGGGGCCACAGTCATGCCAAGTCGATCGATGATGCTGGGCAATGTGCGATCCAGATTCGGCTGCTGAAACTGGCTCGCCAGTTCACGCTCGCTCGGAAGTGTTCCCAGCTCCACATCGATCAACTGCTCTTCGCCATTGCGCCAGATCAGGATTTCCACCGTTTCATCCGGGTCATAAGCACCGATGATACGGGCCAGTTCGGTCGGACCTTCGACCAACTCGTCATTGACCGAAAGAATGGTATCGCCCGAGCGCAGACCAGCGATCTCTGCCGGGGAACCGGCTGCGGCCGACACAATGATGGCGCCTTCGGTGGAGTCACGGCCAATGCCTTCGGCCAGATCCTCGGTGACCGACTGGATGTTCACACCAAGCCACCCACGGGCAACGGCACCGTTTTCGATCAGATCGCCGATCACGTCCTGAACAACGGTGGAAGGAACCGCAAACGCGATACCCACATTGCCGCCGGACGGCGAGAAAATAGCTGTGTTGACGCCGATCACCTCACCCCGGCCATTGAAGGTCGGGCCACCCGAGTTACCGCGGTTGATGGCGGCGTCGATCTGAATGAACTCATCATACGGTCCAGGCTGAATGTCCCGGCCCTGCTGGGAGACGATGCCGGCAGTCACCGAGCCGCCAAGACCGAACGGGTTGCCGATCGCAACCACCCACTCACCGATGCGCGGCTGCGCGTCGGCCAGGCGGACATAGGTGAAGCCATCGCCGTCGACCTTCAACAGGGCAAGGTCGGTGCGGCTGTCCGTGCCCAGGACTTCAGCTTCAAACGTGGTGCCATCGTCCATCAAGACCTGCACGGAGTCCGCGCCTTCGACAACATGGTTGTTGGTGACGATGTAGCCATCTTCAGAGATGAAGAAGCCCGATCCCTGACCACCACCCCGGCGGGGGCCCGGGCCCTGTCCACCAGGGCCACGGCGGAAGAACTCTTCAGCATCTGGGCCGAAACGGCGGAAAAAACGGTCGAACGGCGTACCGTCCGGAAGGCGATCGATATCGCGGTTGGACGTTTCGACCGGCTGCTCCACCTGAACGCGCACGGCGACAACCGCAGGCATCACAGCGTCAACAAGGTCTTCAAAGCCGGTCGGCGCAACAAAGCTGTCGGGGATCACAGCTTCAGCGGCACGCGCCTGTTGAACTGGGCTGATCACGGCAGGTGCTGCAAGAGGCACCAATAGGCCGAGGCCGAGAATGGCGGAAAGCGCAAGCGTGGTCTTGCGGGTGACAAGCGGTGTACGGCGCGGTTCGGCTTTCACCTCTCCGTCGCCTTGGAAAACACCGTTGGAGGTCGGGGTCTGTTTGGTCATGTCGCCAATGTTCCTTTTGCCAGTCATTTTCGCACCTTCTGACAGATGCGTGGGCCGGTATGGCCCCCAGCGATGACGAGGAACATGGTGGTGCGCGCCTTACCGCACCATGTCAGGCGGGTTAAACCTTTGTAATGTTGACCGGGCGAACGGCGTTAGTCTTGCTCCGGGGCACATTTGGTGATCACAGCCGCGCCCTTGGTCATGGTCTTGTGAACTGGGCACTTGTCGGCGATTTCAACGAGTTTGGCACGCACCTGCGGGTCGACGTTTCCGGAAACATGAATCGTGCGCTCAAACCGGTCGATCTTGCCGGGTTTGTCCTGAAGGTCTTCGGCGCAATCGGCACAGTCCTTGGCATGCACCTTTTCATGTTCGACCGTGACGGCGACAAGCGGCAGGTCGAGCTTCTTGAAGTCTGCATACATGCGTAGCGTCATCGTGGTGCACGCGCCCAGGGCAGCCGCAAGAAGATCGTAAGGCGCCGGGCCGGTGTCCATACCGCCATAGCTTTCCGGCTCATCGGCCAACAGACCATGCTGGCCCATCCGGACCGAGGCCTGAAACTTTCCGGCACCTGTCTCCGCCACCAGAATACGTTCCATGCCCAAGCTGTCGGCGAAGACATCGGCCTCGGTGGGCTCAGCCTTGGGCACGTAGCGCTCCGACCAGGATGCAATCATCTGCGCAACGTAAGCCGCATCCGTGTGATCGGTGAGAAGATGATCGGCACCGTCGAGAGTCACGAAGCTTTTGGGATGTTTGGCCGCGTTGTAGATGGTTGCGGCATTCTCGATCCCCACCGTGCTGTCGACCGGCGAATGGAAAACCATCAGAGCTTTTCTCATGCTGCCGATGCGCGCCGAGATGTTCTGGCTGGCGACATCGTCCAGGAACTGCTTTTCGATGGTGAATGTACGGCCAGCCAGGTTCACTTCAGCTTTGCCATCACGCTCGATGGCAGCGATGTCGGCTTCGAAATTGTGCACCACATGGGCGGTGTCGGCGGGCGCGCCGATGGTGGCAACCGCCTTCACTTCGGGAATGTCGGGCGCTGCAGACAGCACAGCTGCGCCGCCCAGCGAATGACCGATGAGAATGGCGGGCGCTTCACCATTGTCGCGCATCCACTGTACGGCGCTCATGAGGTCGGCCACATTCGAGGAGAAATTGGTCGAGGCGAAATCGCCATCGGAATGACCCAGCCCTGTGAAGTCGAAGCGCAGCGTTGCAATGCCGTGGGCGGCGAGTTCCGAAGCGATGCGCTTGGCGGCGAAGACATCCTTGGAGCACGTGAAGCAATGCGCAAACAGAGCGCAGGCGCGTGGCTCACCGGCAGGCTTGTCGAAGCGGGCGGCAAGTTCGGCGCCCGATGCGCCCTTGAAGGAGACCCGGGTGGTGGAAGCTGGCATGGGAAGATGTCCTGAACAGGCGTGAAAACGTTGGCCAACGCTTGCATGGGTGCGCGCTCACACGCAAGGCACGGCCGTGCACGCTCTGGTGATCGGGCTGTGTGAAGGAAGCAGCGCGGCTATTTCTGGTCGGAGTTCAAGAGCGCTTCGAGGCGCGCTTTTTCCTCATCCGTGAGCGCCTGCGTTGCGCTTGCCGGAACCGGACGCCGACTGCGCATGCGCAGCAAAATGGCGGTTCCGGCGAGCGCCAGAACGATGAGCGGGCCAAACCAGAGAAGCGCGGTCGATGTGTTCACCGGTGGCCGCAGCAGAACGAAATCGCCATAGCGGGCGACGAGGAAATCCAGAACCTCTTCATCGCTGTCACCGGCGACCAGACGTTCGCGCACCAGAATGCGCAGATCACGGGCCAGTTGCGCATTGCTCGCATCGATGGACTCGTTCTGACAGACAAGACAGCGGATTTCAGCGGAAAGATCGCGCGCCCGGGCTTCAAGAACCGGGTCGTCCAGCACCTCATCCGGCAAGACGGCCTGGGCAGGCAGCGCCATCATCAGGCTGAGCAGGAGAGCAACGGCGAGACGCATCATTCCGCCGGCTCCAGCCCCTTGGGGATGGCCGTGGCCTTGGCCTTTCTGGCGCGCATGGGTGCACCAACACGCAAGCGACGGTCCATGAGCGATAGAACACCGCCCGCCGACATGATGATCGTGCCGATCCAAATCAGGGTCACCAGAGGCTTGTGATAAAAACGCACGACCATGCCGCCGCTGTCGGTCGGATCGCCGGGCGAAATGTAGAGCTGCGAGAAGCCAATCGTGTGGAAGGCTGCTTCGGTGGTCGGGAAGTTCCGAGCCGGATAGACGCGGCGTGAGGGTTCCATGACCGTCAGCACCAGACCATCTTCACGCACCGTGTATCGTGCAACGACCTCCGAATAGTTCTCGCCGGTGTTGGGCCGCATGCCTTCAAAGGTAAACTCATACCCAGCGATTGATGCGGTTTCGCCCGGATTGAGCGTGGTTATGACTTCTTCCTCGAAAGCGGACACCCCGACGATACCGAGCAGCATCACGCCGACGCCGAAATGGGCAACAGTCGTGCCCCAGGCCGAGCGTGGAAGGTTGATCAGCCGGCGGGCAGTGTCCTTGAGCGGCGAGGAAAACGCTTTCACCCGGCCAAGCGGCTCAGCGATGGCACCCAGCATCAACCAAACCGCGACACCGATGGCGATGGCCTTGATCCAGGCGTCGATCCCGAACAGAGCAAAGATCGAAGCGACGGCAACAAGCGATGCGGCACCGGCCCACCACAGCCGCTCCATCGCCTGAACAAGATTGCCGCGTTTCCACGCCAGAACCGGCCCGAAGGGAACCGCCAGAAGAAGCGGGATCATCAAGGGACCAAAGGTCATATTGAAGAAGGGAGGCCCGACGGAGATTTTGTCGCCCGTCAGCGCTTCCAGCAACAGCGGATACAGCGTGCCAAGCAGCACCGTGGCTGTCGCGACCGACAGGAAAAGATTGTTGACGACCAAAGCGCCTTCCCGGCTCACCGGCGCGAACATACCACCCTGGCGCAGTTCGCTGGCACGCAAGGCAAAGAGCGCGAAAGCACCGCCGATAAAGACCATCAGAATCAAGAGAATGAACAGGCCACGCTCAGGATCGGTGGCGAAGGCATGCACCGATGTCAGCACCCCGGACCGGACGAGGAAAGTGCCGAGCAACGAAAGCGAAAACGCGATGATGGCGAGCAGAACCGTCCAGACCTTCAAGGCCTCGCGTTTCTCCATCACGATGGCGGAGTGAAGAAGGGCCGTGGCTGCGAGCCAAGGCATGAACGACGCGTTCTCGACCGGATCCCAGAACCACCAGCCGCCCCAGCCAAGTTCATAATACGCCCAGTACGAGCCCATCGAGATACCGAGCGTCAGGAAAACCCAGGCCGCCAGCGTCCAGGGACGTACCCAGCGTGCCCAGGCTGCGTCGAGCCGTCCCTCGATGAGAGCTGCTATGGCAAAGGAGAAGGAGATGGAAAGGCCGACATAGCCCAGATAGAGCAGCGGTGGATGGATCGCGAGGCCGATGTCCTGAAGGATCGGATTGAGGTCATCGCCCTCGGCCGGCGGCGTCAAAACGCGCTCGAAAGGGTTGGAGGTGAGCACGATGAACAGGAGGAAAGCGACTGTCACCCAGGCCTGAACCGAGAGCACATTGGCCTTCAGCGGGCGTGGCAGATTACCACCGAAGAATGCGATCCCTGCGCCGAAAACAGCCAGGATGAGCACCCACAGCAGCATGGAGCCTTCGTGATTGCCCCATACGCCGGTGACTTTGAACAGCATCGGTTTTTCCGAATGCGAGTTCGCAACGACGTTCAAAACGGAGAAATCGGATACCACATAGGCATAGGTGAGCGCGGCGAAGCTGAGCGCTAGAAAGGCGCACTGAACAGGAGCGGTCACGTCCGCCACCCGCATCAGCCCGACATCGCCGGTCCGCGCGCCCCAGAACGGCATAACGCTTTGCACCAGGGCAAGCACGAGTCCGAGAATAAGGGCGTAGTGGCCGATCTCAACAATCATGCGCGTCTCCTTGAGCTGGCTCCGCTAATAGTCGCTGGCCGGGCCTTCACCGCCCTGCCAAACGCCTTGAGCTCTCAGGCTTTCAGCCACTTCGGCCGGCATATAGTTCTCATCGTGGCGCGCAAGCACGGTGTCGGCATAGAACGTTCCATCGGGCGACAGATAGCCTTCCGTCACAACACCCTGCCCTTCGCGGAAAAGGTCAGGCAGGATGCCGGTGTACGCGACTTCGATGGTGGCATTGGTGTCGGTTACGCCGAAGGTGACGGTATCGCCCACACCGCGCACGACGGTCCCTTCGGCCACGAGACCGCCCAGACGGATACGCTGGGTTTCGACGGCCGGCTGCGCATAAAGATCCGTTGGCGAGGAGAAAAACGCGATGCTTTCACGCATGGCAAACAGCACGAGGCCGGTCGCAACCGCAAGAACAGACAGCGCAACACCGATCAGCAGAAAACGTTGGCCCTTGCGGGTCATGACATGCAGTCTCTCATGTTTGGTCGAGCAACCTTAGCAGAGGTATAAAGGAGCGTGCTGATACGCATCAAGCGTGGCAAAACGCCCGTAAGTGTAGCTTCGGATAAGAACCCTTGACCGCCATCAGCGCCGTGGCATGGCATCAATCTGGAGTTCTTCGGCAATGGTGAGAAGCCGCAGACGCGCCGGATCGTCTGATGCAAAATGGTCGAGTGCTGTCAAAAGGCTGCGGCGGGCTTCTTCATGCCGTTCCAAAACGACATAGGCACGGATCAACTGGCTCCAACCCGCAAGATCCTCCGGCGATGTCGCCAGGCGTGCGGCAAGACCTGCCACCATGCCTTCAATGGCTGCTTGCTGGTCATCTTCGGGCAGCACAGCAATGGCATCGGCGCTCGCCTGATCCGGCGCCGGCACGCGGACGGCACTCTGCATATCGGCAAGCAGAGCGTCGACACTTTGCGCCCAGGACGCATCCGGCCCGCCATCGTTGCGCAACGCCACCAGGATCGCCCGTGCCTCATCCAAAGCACCGTCCTGAACCAGACCGAGCGCACGGTAGTATCGCGCTTTTGGGAAAGCCGGGTCGACATCGAGCGCCGTCATGAAACGCCCCATCGCCTCCTCGGTCACCAGGCCCTGGTTCTCGACCACGATCAATTCGCCAAGGTCGGTCAGAATGGCCGGCACATCGCCTTCGATCCTCAGAAGCTGCTCGAATGCGCGCCGTGCTTCAAAAAAGCGCCCTTGTCGGGCGTAGATCGGTGCAAGGATAGCCCATCCTCTGGCATCGTCGGGATCATCCTGCAGAGCGCGTTCCACGCGCGCGACGAGGATGGCGACATCCTGGTTCTCGATGCTGGTTGCCAGCCGGTCGGACAGAGGCCGGTCCGGCAGTCCCGGCGCACCGAAAGAAAGGTAAAACACGATCGCGCTGAGCGGGACGAGAAGAAATGCCGTGGCCAGAACGACCCTTGGACGCCAGCGTGTCTTAATGGTTTCCAGCGGCTCGGTTTGGGACGGCAGATCGCTCGCCCTCAGAAGACGGCGGGAAATCTCCAGCCGTGCGGCGTCAGCCTCGGCCGAACTCAAAGCCCCCCGCTCCAGATCTTTTTCGATTTCGGCCAACTGATCCTTGTAGACCTCGGCATCGGAGCCGCCCCGATCGACCGCACCGCGCCGTGCCCTGGCATAGGGGAGCAAAATGGACACCGCCGCGATTGCCGTTAGGACAGCAAAGATACTCCAAACCAACACGTATGCACCCTCATGCCCCGACCATGGGCGTCTGAACCAACCCTTAAACGGGCTCGTGACCGGTGATCATGGCTAGGATTGGGCGGCGCGCTTGTCCAGAGGATCCCGCACAAAAGCTGAAATGTCGCAGAGCCCAAAGATGCGTAGACCGCTCAGCCAGCGCGATCGAGGGACCGGCCTTCCACCGTGGCTGCGTGACGGCGGGCCAGCGAACCGCCATAGGTGTCGCCGAAGAACAGGCGGAAAAGATCGACGGCCGCGGCAGAACGCGCCACCCCGGCCTCCCAGTTCTCTTCGCTGGTCACCGACAGCCGGTCAATGGCCTGTTTGCCCTGACTTTCCAGCACATCAGTGATCTCCCTGGACAACCGATCAATGACCGAGTTGATGGCAAGCGAGTCGCGAATTTCGCGGGTCACCATGAACAGGGTCAGCCCAAACACGGCGTCCTCCACGGTCGATTTGTCCGGGACAATCTCCTTGCGGTCGGCTTCCATCACGCTGACACTGCGCTTGATCAGGTGAAGAAGCGGGTCCAGTTCCTTGGTCAGGAGTGCCGTCGCTTGTGCCCGAACCGTTACGATGCGGCGGAGCCATGGATCGTTGGGAACATCATCGAGTATGCGTGTGAAGGACGAGATCAGTTCATGGTACTGGCGCATGATACTGACGATGTGATCCACATTGCGATCACCCGACAGCATGAGTCTTAGGTTTTCCACGTACAGCATCGCTTCGCTCAGCGCGACCTGCACAGCGCCGCTGGCAGCCGTCCTGCGAATAATCGCAGGATCGCTCGACCGGGCATGAAGGATGGCAAACCGGACAAGATCGCTGGCCGAGCCCAATCTGTCGATAATCCCTGCGAAGCCATAAATGGCTTTGGCTTTCGGATAGTCCTTATAGGCGATCAGCGCATCTTCGAGGATATCCAGCCCCGCGTTTCCAACCGGCAATCGAGCCGGCAGACGGGCCAGGAACGACTTGAAAATGTCTTGCTGGTCCAGGAATCCAATGACGTCGTGAAGATCGGCCAGAATGCGTTGGGAACCAAGCTGCGCCTCCAGAATCTGGAGCGAGCCCTCGGTTCGATCGAGATCGTCGATGTATTCGGTTGCTTCCTGGCAAACCACCCGCTGAAGTTCTTCAGCGCAACGCAGGATTTTTTTTGGTTCTTCATCGACGACCGCCGTGCGAAGCGCGGCAAGCTCATTGTCGCAGCGGCCGGGGGTCAGATCACGCGCGATCCAGATCCAGATGGGCCGTAGCGAGTTCCGGTCGACAATGCCGACCTGCTTGTCCGGCAGCGGCGTGGACGCGATGATGGGATCGAGAGGAAGGAAAAAGGCACGCTCGGCCGATGGAATGCGCGGCAGATTACTTGCAGCTGTGTCCGGCATTTCGCGCAGAGCGTCCATGATAATCGCATGGACGGGAGTCTGCTCCCCACGCGTACGGGACCGGTCGATCGACCGCGACAAAGTGCGATGCGATTCCGAGTTCAGTTCGCTGAGATAT
>JANQJE010000031.1 GCA_028281795.1 Cohaesibacteraceae bacterium
AGCGCCATGGCTGCCGATCTGACCAGCCAGCGGGGCCTCGTCGTAATCCAACTCCAGCGGCTGAAGCTCCGCATGAACACCTGAAGGAATATCGATGGGCGATTGCATTTGCCCGGTACCACATGTGGCGAAGTCTTCGGACAAGCCGCCCCATGCGTCCGGGCCCTCCTGACCTTCATAACTCCAATGTACCCCCTCCGATGCAATCGCAGCGGCTGTGGCTAAAAGCACCGTCAACACGGCTGGCCCGATGGTTGATTTCAACATCATCGTCTCCTCTTGATAGGTGCGGCACGTGACTTCCTCGACGCCGCGCAAAGGGCCGTCCGACGAATTCGTCGAAATCGGCACAGGCCAACGTCAAACGCGAAACATACTTTCAGGCTGTGACGACCGACACGTTCGGCCCATATCTCTGCCAGAACGACCGAAGTCAGCGCTATCATGGGCTGCTGTTCGTAGCGGCAAGCCCGACGGGCTGCAGACGGTTCAGGTGCCCAAATAGTATCACATCGGCGTCATCCCGTCCCCAAAGACGCGCCATAGTCGCCACCTACCCAGACGCCGCGTGGGGGTTTCAAGCGCCCGGTTTTTCTAGGGGCGCAGCTTTATAGGCGACAGTTTCAATGACGACGACTTTTGTTCATGCCACCGAGCAGATCGAGCGTTCACCGGCTTTCAAGTTCTTCACGCTTTGCGGGCTTAGCCTGCTTCTTCTCATCCCGGCATACTTCATCTGGCAACTGGTTGCGGAGCGAGAAGAGCGGGCGGAAAATGTGGCGCGCGAAATCGCGCAAACCTGGGGCGGATCGCAAAGACTCATGGGCCCGTTTATCATCGTGCCCTATGAGTTCGAGGAAACGCGCCTCGTTGCCGGAGAAGAGACGACCGTCACAGTGCGGCAAGAGGCAGTCTTTCTGCCCGACGATCTCAGCGTAACAGCCGACGCATCAACCGAAGTTCGCTCTCGCGGTATTTTCGACGTCACCGTCTACACATCCGAGATCGAGTTGGAAGGCACTTTTGCAAGTCCTTCGCGGCGCACAGTCACTTCCGAACCCGCCCGCTTCCTTTGGACCCAGGCAAGGCTATCGCTGAGCATCTCGTCGCCGAACGCTATACGCAATGCAGTGACACTCGATACCGATGACGACAGCCGTCCTTTCGAACCTGGACTTGGGCGGGATTATCACGATGCTGCAAAATCCGACTCAAATCATCCACACACGACCATCTCGGCTCCACTGGCCGGCATCCATGTGCCAGACCTCTTTGAAGGACCACCGCAAGGCTTCTCTTTCACAATCCGTCTGTCGCTGAATGGATCGGACTCATTGTTCATCGCACCTTCTGCGCGCGATATCACAGCCTTGATCAACAGCGACTGGCAACACCCGTCTTTCACCGGGGCCGCGCTGCCTGAAACGTCCTCTATCGACACCGTCGAAGGCTTCAGCGCTACATGGCGCTTACCGCACCTTGCCCGCACTGTTCCAGTCGCCTTCACAGCCGAAACCTCAGGCCATCTCGATAGGCTGAACGGAAACGCGTTCGGCGTGCGCTTTTTCCAGCCGGTCGACTACTACGCATCGGTCGATCGTGCGCTGAAGTACGCCATACTCTTCATCGGTGTCGCCTTCCTGTCTGTGTTTGTGATCGAGATGCGCACCGGCAAGCGCGTCCACGTTGTGCAGTATGTGTTTGTAGGCCTCGCTCTCGTTCTGTTCTACCTGCTGCTGTTGAGCTTGGCGGAACATCTTGGCTTTCTGGTCGCCTATCTGATCGCAGGCTCTGCAACAGCCTTGTTGATCGGCTCCTACTGTGCGCGCTCGCTCGAAAGCATGGGCTACGGAGCTCTTGTCGTAGCGGTGATAGCCAGCATGTTCTGCATCCTCTATCTCTTCCTTCGATTGGAGGACTATGCACTGCTTGCCGGCTCGATTTTCGCGTTCGGCATCCTCGCCGTCACCATGTTTTCCACGCAGCGGATCGACTGGTCGGGCAGGGATGGCAGAAAAACCGCTGACGCGGTGCTGACGCAGGCGTGATCAATCGCGATTGGTGCAATCCAGTCGGGTGCCCCATATCTGCTTGAACGCATGATCAGACCATTGGAGCGCCATGATGGCCTTGTTATCCCGCCGTATCACTCTTGGATTGTCCTTGGCCGCTCTTGCCGGATTGGCCATCGCCTCGACAGCGAGCGGCCAATCGACAACGCCACAAAGCACGATCGCCACTACGCCCGGCACCGAAACGGCCATCTTCGCAGGTGGCTGTTTCTGGTGTGTCGAGAAAGACTTCGACCATGTCGACGGCGTTCTGGAAACGACGTCCGGCTATATCGGCGGACGCTTCCCCAATCCGACCTATCAAAGCCACACCGCATCCGGTGATCTTGAGGCCGTACAGATCGTCTACGACCCCACGGTCGTCACCTACGAAGAATTGACCCACAGCTTCTTCCGAACCGTCGACCCCTTGGACGATGGCGGCCAGTTCTGCGACCGCGGCAATTCCTACCGCACTGCTATTTTCGTGCTGGATGAAAATCAGCGCCTGATCGCGGAGGCGGCCGCTGATGAAGCGTCAACGGCGCTTGGCCGGCAGGTGGCAACCCGCGTCATCGACGCGCCCATGTTCTGGCCAGCCGAAGACTACCATCAGGACTACTATCAGAAGAATCCGCTGCGCTATAACTTCTATCGCACCTCCTGCGGGCGGGACCGCACGGTCAGTCGTGTCTGGGGCGAACAGGCCTATGCGGGCGTCAACCACTGAGCTTAGGTCACGTTCCCATAAATGAGGTTGATTTGGTAGGAGCCAGTTTGTTTGTCTACAAGGCGCAAGGCCACAGGAAACCATTCGGTTTTCAAGGGCTTGCAACGCGGTAGGCGGACAAACCGGCCCTATCCTTCGGACAGCGAAACGGCTTTGACCTGCCGCGTCGCGGCCCTCCACCGGGCAGAAAGCCCACTGTTCGAACCGCTCCTTGCATCTCTTTGCCGTTTCAGCCGTCAAATCCAGCCTCATTTATGAGAACGTGACCTGGGCTCAAGGTAGACCGGGGTTCGGCTTGCACGCTGCCATAACCCGTGAGACGGTAGTGTATGGCAAATCAGACACCCAAAGCCGAAAAGCCGATCCGGCTCGTCGGCGCGACCGAATCGACCGGCACGCTCGTCCCCGCCGATCAGGTCTGCGTCAGTGTGGATGCCAACGGTGTGGTGTCCATCGCTATCCCTGACGGTGACATCAATCTTCACCCGCGCGCTGTGGCGCTCGTAGCGGCAGCCATGCAGTTGGAAGATGAATCCACTGTGGCTTCCCTCGTGGTCAGCTTGCAGAATTAATCAGAAACCGGTATCCAGAAGGTCATACTTTTGTTGAGATTGGGCTCTACTGCCGAACTCACGAGAGACCTTTCAGAGCATCGATTCGCGAGCGGCATTGACTGCGAATCGAGGGTTTCTTTCGCGTAAAAAAACGGGATTGAAGGGCGGATCATGTTTGATCGCAGTGTTTTGTTTGTCGGATCCGGGGGCCTCGGCGTCGGATTGCTCGCAGAGGCCTTGGCGCTGGATTGCGTGCGCAACACCGGCGGCCCGATGCCGCTGCGTGCCTATTCGGCAACGATGCGCGATGCCGCTCAGTCCGATCCGGTTTTGCTGCGCGCCATGCAGCGACTGAAGCTCGATACCAAGGGCCTTTCGCTGAAACCTCTGGCGCTCTACGCCTTTGCCGGCGCGCCACGCATCGATCACGTCGTGATGCTGGGCGCGACGCTTCCTGCCGCCTCCAGGCTTGCGCTTGGCGATACAGTCGATGTGCGGCAATGGGATATTGAGCTGCCCAAAGGCCCGGACGAAGAAACCACACCGGGTACTCGCTATCTGGATTACTTGCGCCTGGCAGAAGACTTGCGGAAGCCGGTAAGCGATCTGGTCGACGAGCTGACCAGCATGGACGCGATATCTGTGGAGCCGGTGGCCCATACCGCTTAGAGACTGTGTCTGTTTTCGGTATTCTAGGGTCAGGACCCATTCATCTGGTTGAAATGGTCGAGGTGAATTTGTGCGGAGACAAGGAGCAAGCCCGCAGGAAGTCTTGCGACTTTCAAGGGGTTGCAACACAGCAGCCGGTGCAAATTCGCCCGATCCAAAGGACGTTCGATCTGCCGGCGCCCTACGACGTCAAAGCCCTTGACCGGGGGATAAACCCCGCTCTTCGAACTTTTCCTTGTATAGCTTGCCATATCGAACGCCATTTCAATCACATGAATGGGTCCTGACCCTAGTTTGCCCGCACGCATGAAACCCTTGGTCACATGGTGTGTTGTATTGGCAACGGCCCGTTCGCTATAAGCTGCCCACCATGGCAACTTTGCCTTGGTCGCCCTTGCTCCGGTCGATTGGCAACAGGACAGCATTTATGGCTCTGCTTTCAAAGATGACTTTGCCCGGTTCTCCAAAGAACCCGAAGCGGCTTGTCCCCATCCTGGTGGCAAGCGCCGCGTTGGTTCTGGCCGGATGCATGAGCAGGGGCAGCAGTCTGCGCCCTCTGACGCCAGCCCCCACGACGGCTGTCAGCTCGACCGCACTGCCACAACCCATCACGTTCGGCCAGGAACCGGCTGTGGAGAGCCAGACCCTTGGAGAAATCGCAGGCAGCGATCCCAACGCGTCGTTCGACGGTGCTGCCGAAACGGCTGCACTCGACGGCACGGTTTTGCCCTCTTCGACCGAAGGGGGAAGCGCGGTGTCCGAAGACGATCTGATCGGTGCCTGGTCCGCGGCCACACCTGTTGCGACATGCTCGATCAACCTGTCGCTCACAACCTGGCAGGGTGGTTATCGGGCTTCCACCCGAAACTGCGGCGATGTGCAGGTCGCAGGCCTGACCGCCTGGTCCGTCGAAGGACAGCAGGTTCTGCTGAAAGGTGTCGACGGGGCGACTCTGGCACGCCTCTACCGTACTGGCCCGACCCGTTATGCCGGTCAGCTTGAGACAGGCGAGCCAATGACGGTTTTCCGCTAACTCTTCCGTCATACACTGTGGCCACCTCCCGCCTCACCGAAACAAAGCCGCCAGCGCCTCTGTTACCGGCGCACCTGCGGGTGTCAGATCGCTATGACGCCCTGATCGCAACCGGTGCCCTTGATGATGACCCGGTGCAACGCAAAGCCGCCGGGGCGCTTGACCGGCTTAATGCCGAACTGGCGGAGCTGCGGCTCGCCCGCAAATCCAGTGCACTTGGCTGGCTCTTCGCCAAACGCAAAGCCTCCGGACCGCCCACCAGGGGACTCTATCTCTGGGGCGGAGTCGGCCGCGGCAAGACAATGCTGATGGATCTGTTCTTCGACGTCGCAACCATCAAGCGTAAACGACGAGCGCATTTCCACATGTTCATGGCGGACGTGCATGATCGCATCCATGCCCACCGCCAGGCGTTGAAGGCAGGCACCACCAAACAGGACGACCCGATCCCCCCTGTTGCCCAAGCCATCGCGAACGAGTCCATGCTCATCTGCTTCGATGAGTTTCATGTCGTCGACATCGCAGACGCGATGATCCTCGGTCGACTGTTCACGCAGCTTTTCCAGCGCGGCGTGGTGCTGGTGGCCACATCCAATGTCATGCCGTCCGGCCTGTACAAAGACGGCCTGAACCGCGCGCTCTTCATGCCGTTCGTCGACCTGTTGTACCGCCATGTCGATATCTTTGAACTGGATGCGGAGAAGGATTACCGGGTCGACAAGCTCGAAGCGGCACCCGTCTGGTACAATCCGCTCGGTCCGGTATCGGATCATGCGATGGATGAGGCCTGGGGCCGGCTGACCAACCAGCATGACGGCGAAACCTACCGGATAACGGTCAAAGGCCGCGAACTGGCTGTCGAACGCCAGGCGCATGGGGTTGCGCGCTTCACCTTTGACGAGCTTTGCGCACAGCCACTCGGCGCGGAAGACTATCTGGCGCTCTGCAACTGTTTTCACACGCTGATGATTGACGGTATCCCACGCATGGACGCAGCCAGGCGCAACGAAGCTAAGCGTTTCATCACTTTGATCGATGCCATGTACGACACGCGCACCAAACTGGTCGCCTCGGCCGATGGCGAACCTGCCGAACTCTATTCGGCACCGTCAGGCAATGAGGCCTTCGCCTTCGACCGCACGGCTTCGCGTCTGATCGACATGCGTTCAGATGACTATCTGCGCGCGCCCCGCAAAGCCGTTGCTGCCTGATCGCGGTCTTTTCACCTTACCCAAACGTAAGCTCTTGAAAAGAAACCCGCCTTATGCGTTTGCCCAACTTGCTTTGGCCGGATCGGAGGTATACGACCCAGACGACGGGTTGAAGGCACCTTACCTTAACGTCACCTATGTTTCATAGGCGCAAGATCGGCGCCGGACGCTGGCATCCACAGCCTTGTGGATAGGTCGGCGTTCCAAAGGGGGAAAGAATGGCTCGCAAGAAACTTGCAATGATCGGTTCCGGCCAGATCGGTGGAACATTGGCCCATCTGGCGGGCCTGAAGGAACTCGGCGATATCGTCATGTTCGACATTGCCGACGGCATCCCCCAGGGCAAGGCGCTGGATATCGCCGAAAGCTCCCCGGTCGACGGATTCGATGCAAAGCTTTCCGGCACCACCGGTTATGAGGCGATCGAAGGCGCCGATGTCTGTATCGTGACCGCCGGAGTCCCGCGCAAACCGGGCATGAGCCGTGATGATCTCCTGGGCATCAATCTGAAAGTTATGCAGCAGGTTGGCGCCGGGATCGCCAAATATGCACCGGGGTCCTTCGTCATCTGCATCACCAACCCGCTCGATGCGATGGTTTGGGCCTTGCAGAAATTCTCCGGCCTTCCCCGCAACAAGGTCTGCGGCATGGCAGGTGTGCTCGACAGCGCCCGCTTCCGCCACTTCATCGCAGAGGAACTGAACGTTTCCGTCGAAGACGTGAACGCCTTTGTGCTTGGCGGTCATGGCGACACCATGGTGCCGCTTACCCGCTACTCCACGGTCGGCGGGATCTCTCTAGACGACATCGTGGCGATGGGCTGGATGACGCAGGACAGGCTCGACCAGATCGTCCAGCGAACCCGCGACGGCGGCGCGGAAATCGTTGGTCTGCTGAAAACCGGATCGGCGTTCTACGCGCCGGCAGCGTCGGCAATCATGATGGCCGAAAGCTATCTGAAGGACAAAAAGCGCGTGCTGCCCTGTGCCGCCGCGTTGAAGGGCGAGTATGGCCTCGATGACATGTATGTCGGCGTTCCGACGATCATTGGTGAAAACGGCGTCGAGAAGGTTATCGAGATCGATCTGGACATCGCCGAGCGTGAACAATTCGATAAGTCCGTAGCTTCGGTTAAGGGCCTGATGGAAGCCTGCATCGGCATCGACAGCTCACTGGCCTAGGACCAACGGTTAAGACGAACGTCAAGACGGTCCCAAAAGGACAGCTCGCATGCCATCAGTCCCTTCTGTACAGCGCAGGTTTGCCTCAGCACCCCGGACTTCGAAGCTGGTGCTGTATGCTGTCCTGTGCATGGCAGGCATTGCGGTAATGAGCACGCCTGTGCTTGCACAGAAGGGACCGGCCGCCGAGACTCCTGCTCCTACTCCGGCGCCGGTTGATCCCGATGCAATTTCCTTCGCCGAGGGACTTCAGCCGATAATCGAGCGGTTGAGCACTAACGAAGACCTGGATGGCGCGGAACTGTTCACGCTGGCTGGAGCGCAGTTTCTGCGCGGAATCGAGCTCGCCCTGCAGACTCGCCATCGGGTTGGGGCCACTGAAGGTTTCGATTTTCTGCCGGTGTTGCGGCTCGACCTGCCACCCAACCCCAGTCCAGAACCGTTTTCCGGCGCGGTGATTGAAACCATCTTTTTCGATCTCGACACCCAGATGGATGTGGCACGGGCCACCCTGGCACGGCTTGATGAGGACGAGGCGTTCACAGCCACCATCGACCTGTCGAGCTTGTGGATGGATGCCAACGCCGATGGTATCCGCCAGGAGGCCGAACAGCTTCTGTCGATCGGCGCCATGGCGATTGGTGGCCGTCGTGCTCTGCAAGCGCTCAACGATCAGCCTGGTGCGCTGGTCATTGATTTCGATTTCTCCGATGCCGCCTGGCTTACCGCCTACACCCACATGTTATCCGGCACGAGTGACATGGTGCTGGCCTTTGCGCCCGCCACAATCATCGATCAGATACTGGGTGGTGGCGCTCGGTTGGACGCTATCAGTAACAGCGACGACCCAGGCTTCACAGGTGATGATGCACGATGGGTCGATCTGATAACCGCCCTCATCCGCGTTTTGGAACAGCAACCGGATGCAGAGCTGACGCAAAGCGCGCGGTTGCACCTGCTCTCGATGGTGGGCGAAAATCGGACTTTCTGGCAACGCGTCGGGGCTGAAACCGATCAGGCGCGCGAGTGGATTCCCAACGATACCCAGAGGTCCGGTCTTGGCATCGAGTTTCCCAGCGGCACCGGCTCTTCATGGCTTGCTGTGCTGGATGATCTGGAAGCCTTGCTTGAAGGCGAGCTACTGGCGCCGCACTGGCGCCTTGGCTGGAGCGAAAGCGCGACACATGGCGTCAACCTGCGCACCATGCTGGACACACCGCAGTCCTTCGATGTGCTCGGCATCGTGCAAGGCAGCGGCATTCTCTACGCCCTCGAAGAAGGTCCGGTGATCAACAGTGATAGCTGGGATAGTTTTGAAACCCTCGTCGGCCGCCAGCGCGGCTTTTTTCCTTTTTTCTTGAACTGACGTTTCACCCGAACTGGCACGCGTCCAACCTAGGATATGACATGAACATCCATGAATATCAGGCCAAGGCCCTCCTGAAGAGTTTTGGTGCTCCGGTCGCCGCTGGCGTCCCCATCCTGAAGAAAGAGGATGCGGCAGCGGCCGCTGACCAGCTTGGCGGCCCGCTTTGGGTGGTGAAAAGCCAGATTCATGCCGGGGGCCGCGGCAAGGGCAAGTTCAAGGAACTCGGGCCCGAGGCCAAAGGCGGCGTAAGGCTCGCCTTCTCCAAGGATGAGGTGCTTGCCCATGTAGATGAGATGCTTGGCAACACACTTGTCACCAAACAGACCGGCGAAGCCGGCAAGCAGGTGAACCGTCTTTATCTCGAAGATGGCGCCGATATCGACCGCGAACTCTACTGCTCGATCCTGGTCAACCGCGAGACCGGCAAGGTGTCGTTCGTCGCATCAACTGAGGGCGGCATGGACATCGAGGCCGTCGCTGAGGAAACGCCGGACAAGATCCATACCATTGATGTCGACATCGCGACGGGTGTCGACGATGCAACCGTTGCCAGGCTCAACAGTGCCTTCGAACTCGATGGTGTGGCAGCCGAAGATGGCAAGACCCTCTTCCCGATCCTCTACAAGGCCTTCATCGAGAAGGATATGAGCCTGCTGGAGATCAACCCTTTGATCGTCATGAAGGACGGTCATCTGCGTGTCCTCGACGCCAAAGTATCCTTCGATGGCAACGCCCTTTTCCGCCATCCCGATGTCATGGAACTTCGCGACATGACCGAGGAAGACGAAAAGGAAATCGAAGCCTCCAAGCATGACCTTGCTTATGTCGCGCTTGATGGCGACATCGGCTGCATGGTGAACGGCGCGGGCCTCGCCATGGCGACGATGGACATTATCAAGCTTTACGGAAAGGAACCGGCCAACTTCCTCGATGTCGGCGGTGGCGCGACAACCGAGAAGGTGACCGCCGCCTTCAAGATCATCACCGCCGATCCCAACGTGAAAGCAATCCTGGTGAATATCTTCGGTGGCATCATGCGCTGCGATGTCATCGCCGAAGGCGTGGTGCAGGCCGTCAAGGATGTCGGGCTGAAGGTCCCGCTGGTCGTGCGGCTGGAAGGTACAAAAGTTGAAGACGGCAAGGCCATCCTCAACTCCTCCGGCCTCAATGTTATCGCCGCCGATGACCTCGACGACGCAGCCCAGAAGATCGTGAAAGCCGTCGGCTAGGCCGGACGTTTCGCCACGCGCACTCTCCCCCAAGGAAATCCATTCATGTCCATCATCGTCGACAAGAACACCAAGATTATCGTGCAGGGTCTGACCGGCAAGACCGGCACTTTTCATACCGAGCAGGCGCTTGCTTATCACGGCACTCAAATGGTCGCGGGTATTCACCCCAAAAAGGGCGGAACCACCTGGACGGCCGGTGAAGGCGCAGGTCCGGCTGCCGGCAGGGATCTGCCGATCTATGCAACCGTTGCTGAGGCCAAGGCAGCAACAGGCGCGAACGCGTCTGTCGTCTATGTTCCGCCGGCCGGTGCGGCAGCGGCGATCACCGAGGCAATCGATGCCGATATACCTTTCATCACCTGCATCACCGAGGGTATTCCGGTGAACGACATGGTTGCGGTCAAGGCGCGGCTGGAGCGCTCCAAATCGCGTCTTTTGGGGCCGAATTGTCCCGGCATCATGACACCGGACGAATGCAAGATCGGCATCATGCCCGGATCGATCTTCAAAAAGGGCAATGTGGGTATTGTATCCCGCTCCGGCACCCTCACTTATGAAGCGGTTTTTCAAACCACCAATGAAGGTCTGGGCCAGTCCACCGCAGTCGGTATCGGTGGCGATCCGGTGAAAGGAACCGAGTTTATCGATGTGTTGGAGATGTTTCTGGCCGACGATGAAACCACATCGATCATCATGATTGGCGAGATCGGCGGATCGGCCGAAGAGGATGCGGCACAGTTCCTGGACGACGAGAAGAAGAAAGGGCGCTGGAAACCGACCGTCGGTTTCATCGCCGGCCGCACTGCCCCTCCGGGCCGCACAATGGGCCATGCCGGCGCCGTCATTTCTGGCGGCAAGGGCGGCGCTGAAGACAAGATGGAAGCGATGGAAGCAGTTGGCATTGCCGTCTCGCCATCGCCGGCACAGCTTGGCAAGACTTTGGTCAAGCTTTTGAAGGAATAGTTGAATCGGCCTTGTGATTCTCTTTTCAGAGGAAAACGGGCCATACAATCGGGCGGCGTGACGGGCATGCCGCTGATATAGGGAGCACGGGGACAACCCCCGCGAAAAACGCCGATGGCACGGCAGGATGCGAATGCGGCTTTCGCCGCCACGTCATTCCTTTACGGCGGCAACGCCGCTTATTTGGATCAGCTTTACGCCGACTACCAGAAAGATCCTTCGAAATTCGGCGCCGAATGGGCTGCCTTTTTCGCCGAGCTTGGCGATGACGCCGGCGATGTCGCCGACAATGCGCGCGGTGCATCCTGGCAGCGGACCGATTGGCCGGTCGCGTCGAACGGAGAGTTGGTCTCCGCGCTCGATGCCGATTGGGGCGTCGATGAAAAAGCTGCCGCAAGGACCGTTGGCGACAAACTGAAAAAGAGCGCCCAGGCAGCGGGCATCGAAGTATCCGAAGAACAGGTTCAGCAGGCCACGCGGGACTCGGTCCGTGCGATCATGATGATCCGCGCCTATCGCATGCGCGGTCATCTGGCGGCCGATCTTGATCCGCTGGAACTGACCGAACCCGAAGAGCATCCTGAGCTCGATCCGAAAAGCTACGGCTGGACGGAGAACGACTATGGCCGCAAGATTTTCCTCGACAAGGTGCTCGGTCTCGATTTCGCAACCATCCCCGAGATGCTCGAAATCCTCAAGCGCACCTATTGCTCCACCCTTGGCGTGGAGTTCATGCACATCTCCGATGGCGAAGAGAAAGCCTGGATCCAGCAGCGTATCGAGGGTCCGGACAAGGGCATCGCCTTCACCGACAATGGCAAGAAGGCCATCCTCAACAAGCTGATCGAAGCCGAAGGCTTCGAAAAGTTTCTCGACGTCAAATACACCGGCACGAAACGCTTCGGTCTGGA
>JANQJE010000220.1 GCA_028281795.1 Cohaesibacteraceae bacterium
TTGGAGATGCGCCCTGCGGTCTGGGATACCTATTTGACCGACCGGAAGATGGCGCTGACCAACCCGCCGGATAGTTACGAATGCGCCATCGAAGGGCACACCGGCATTGCCGGCTTCGATGATTGGGCCCACGAACTCGTGGCGACAGGTTGGCTGCACAACCATGCCCGCATGTGGTTCGCTTCGATTTGGATCTTTACGCTGAAGCTGCCTTGGGTGCTCGGTGCAGACTTCTTCTACCGTCATCTGGTTGATGCCGATCCGGCATCCAACACACTGTCCTGGCGATGGGTGGCAGGCTTGCACACCAAAGGCAAAACCTATCTTGCCCGCAACGGCAACATCGAAAAGTACACCAATGGACGCTTCCGTCCGGACGGGCTTTCACCCTATGCCGAACCGCTTCAGGAGGCGTTCGACGTTCCCGATCCTCGGCCGCCACGCGATACCGCTAGGCATGTTCCGGACGGCCGCTATGCCCTGTTGCTGACCAGCGATGATCTCGGTCCAGAAAGCTGGCCGGGCTACGACGCCAACCCACCACACCTGGTGATCACCACCGGACAGGTGCCGATGGAAGCAGAACTGAACAGCGGCACCATCGCCGCACGCTTCACGACAGAAGCCATGGACAGCACGGCGCGTCGGCTTAACCGCCCGGTGGCGCAAGTGACAGCTTCAAGCGCAGAACTGATAACGCAGCTTAACGACCTCACACGGGAGAAAAACTGCCCTCAACTGGTGATGCCATACGCCACTTGCGGACCAACGCGCGACTTCCGCGATGCGTTGAAACCCGCGCTGGAAAGCTCAAACATTGTGTTGCAAGAGGTCAAACGAAGCTGGGATGAGCATGCCTGGCCGCATGCGACCCGAGGCTTTTTCAAATTCAAACAGAAGATCCCTGGCCTGATGTCCAGGGCGGATCTGGGTGCTTAGGCAGTATCCTGCTCTAGGCAGCCTGGCTCAAATCCAACCGCCCCTCTTCCACTGCATGGCAGGCCACAGCCCGGCCATCGACATCGATGCTCTTGGGAATCTCCGCTTTGCAGCGATCGTTCGCAAAAGGGCAACGGGGGTGGAAAACGCACCCGGAGGGCGGATTGATCGGATTGGGTATCTCGCCCTGCACCGGCTGACGTTCACGCCCGATGGCTGCAATGGACGGAACGGCATCCAGCAGCATACGCGTGTAGGGATGTGCCGGATTCTTGAAAAGGTCCGTGGTGTCGGAAACCTCGACAAGACCACCGAGATACATAACGCCGATCCGGTTGGCCATGTAGCGCACCACCGCCAGATTGTGGCTGATGAACAGGTACGTAAGACCCAATTCATCCTGCAGGTCGCGCATCAGATTGAGAATCTGCGCCTGCACCGACACGTCAAGCGCTGACGTCGGTTCATCGCATACCAGAAACTCCGGGTTCGAAGACAAAGCCCGCGCGATGCAAAGGCGCTGGCGCTGACCGCCGGAGAACTCGTGCGGGTATTTCACTGCATCGCGTGCATCCAGACCGACAAGCTCAAGAAGCTCACACACGCGTCGATTGATCGCGTTCTCATCCGAGATCAGCCCGAACACACGGATCGGTTCGGAAATGATCTTGTCGATCCGCCAGCGCGGATTGAGGCTGGCATAAGGGTCCTGAAAGATCATCTGCATGCGACGCCGCAACGCTG
The DNA here is from genome assembly GCA_028281795.1 of Cohaesibacteraceae bacterium. Taxonomy (GTDB): domain Bacteria; phylum Pseudomonadota; class Alphaproteobacteria; order Rhizobiales; family MH13; genus MH13. The sequence continues at coordinate 1,684 of JANQJE010000220.1, forward strand.
CCTGCGCTGCTTCATCGCGATTGCCGTGAACCGCCTGGCCATCAACCGTGATATGGCCATCGGTGGGGTTCAGCAGCCCGATCACCATCTTGGCAACCGTCGATTTGCCCGATCCGCTCTCGCCAACCAGGGCGAATGTTTCACCCTTCTTGATGTCGAACGAAACCCCGGACACCGCCGTCAAATGCTGCTCGGGCAGGCGCTCGATAATCCGGTTCAACCATGGCTTCGACACGTTGAACCGTTTGACCAGACCATCGACTTCGATGAAGGAACTCATTCGGCTGCCTCCCGTGGGAGAAGGTCGGCATAGGCCGGATCATGCAGGAAGCAGGATGCAAGAGAGGCGCCGACAGGCATCAACTCCGGCCGTTTGGTGGCGCATGGTTCAAACCGGCGCGGACAGCGCGGATTGAAGGCACAACCTTCCGGCAGCCGGTCAAGACGCGGCATCGCACCTTGAATCTGGGCAAGACGGTCTCCCTCGGTATCGAGATCAGGAATCGCGCCCATCAGCCCCACCGTGTAGGGATGATGCGGCTCATGAACGACATCCGCCACCGGACCGATTTCGGCAATCCGCCCGGAATACATGACGGCCACGCGGTTGGCCGTTTCAGCAATCACGCCCATATCGTGGGTGACGAGAATGACGGATGTGCCTCGATCGGCGCATAGCCGTTTCAGCAGCGCGATGACCTGCGCCTGCACCGACACATCCAGTGCCGTTGTCGGTTCATCGGCGATGATGAGTTCCGGTTCGGCAGCAAGCGCAAGTGCAATCACCACACGCTGACGCATGCCGCCGGAAAACTCATGCGGGAAGGCATCGAGCCGTTCGGAAGCCGCCGGTATACCGACATCCTCAAGCAGTGAAACAGCGCGGGCGCGCGCTTCGCTCTCCGACATATCCATGTGGGTCTGGATCGTTTCAACAAGCTGGCGGCCGATTGAATAGAGCGGATTCAAGCTGGTGAGCGGGTCCTGGAAGATCATCGCAATCTTCTTGCCGCGAACCTTGCGCATCTCGTCCAGCGGCAATCCGTCGATGCGTTGGCCATCAAGCGTAACTGTCCCGCCGGCGATCCGGCCGGGCGGCTCCAACAGACCAATGATCGCAGCGCCAGTGATCGACTTGCCGGCTCCGGACTCGCCAACAAGGCCGAGGACCTCGCCGCGTCTCACATCGAACGAAACGCCGTCGATGGCTCGCAACAAAGCATGGCGGGTCGGAAACTCGACCACCAGATCACGAACGGAAAGCAGAATGTCGTTGTCGGTTTGATCGCTCAAAACTCTGCCTCTAGCGCAATTTCGGATTCAGCGCATCGCGCAGCCAGTCGCCCAGAAGGTTGACCGAAAGCGCCAGCGCAAGCAGCGCGACTGCCGGGAAGAAAAGGATCCACCACTCGCCGGAGAACAGGAAATCCTGACCTGTGTTGATCAAGGTACCGAGTGAAGGTGTCGTCTTCGGCATACCGACACCCAGAAAGGAGAGCGTCGCTTCGGCGATGATCGCCAGGGCAAGACCGATGGTCGCGATAACCAGGACCGGACCCATCACATTGGGCAACACATGGCGCATCATGATCGTAAAGGGCTTCACCCCGATCACCCGCGCGGCCTGGACATACTCTTTGTTGCGCTCAACCAGCGTCGCACCCCGGACCGTGCGGGCATACTGCACCCAGTCGGAGAGTGCGATGGAAACGATCAGCACCCAGACCGCCACATCGTTTCGAACGTCTGGAGGCACAAGGCCCCGCACAATGCCAAACACCAGAAGCGCGATCAGAATGGAGGGGAACGTCAACTGCACATCGGCGATACGCATGATGATCGTGTCCGCCCAACCACCGCGATACCCGGCAACCAGACCAAGAACGATGCCGATAACCATCGCCAGCAGAACGGCCGACACACCGACGAACAGCGAAATGCGCGAGCCGTAGAGGATGGTGGAAAAGATATCGCGGCCCTGATCGTCAGTACCGAGCCAGTAGACGTTCCCCGTAAACTGGTTGGGCTCCATCGGCGCGGAGAAACCATCCATCAGGTTGAGTTCGGCCGGATTGAACGGGTTTTGCGGCGAGATCAACGGCGCAAAAACCGATGCCAGCACGATAATGGTCACGATGATCGCTGCCACGATGGCGACCGGCGAGCGGGTGAAGGAGTACCAGACGTCCGAGCGCTTGATACGCGTCCACAAGGACGGTGCGTCCTTTGGGTCAATAACCGCGGCCGGCTTTGTTTCTTCGACGGAGGTTTCGCTCATACCGCCCCCTTACTTGCTCGACGGGCGTTCGACCCGCAAACGCGGATCGACGGCGAAATAGAGAAGATCGACGATCAGATTCACCAGCACGAAAAACACGGCAATCAACATCAGGTAGGTTGCCATGACCGGGATATCGACAAAGTTGATGGCGTTGATGAACATCAGCCCAACGCCAGGCCACTGGAACACCGTCTCGGTGATGATCGCAAAAGCGACGATGGAGCCCAACTGAAGGCCGGTGATGGTGATCACTGGGATGAGCGTATTCTTCAAGGCATGACCGAAATTGACGGCGCGTGCGGACAGCCCGCGCGCCCGCGCGAACTTGATGTAGTCGGTCCGTAGCACTTCAAGCATCTCGGAGCGCACGAGCCGCATGATCAGGGTCATCTGGAAAAGCCCGAGCGTGATTGCTGGCAAGATGAGCGAGGCACGTCCTGAACTCGTCAGGAAGCCGGTTGTCCAACCTCCGATGGCAACCACCTCGCCGCGCCCGTTCGAAGGGAGCCACTGCAACTCCACCGCGAACACCCAGATGAGTGCGATACCGATCAGGAACGTCGGAAGCGAGACGCCAATCAGCGAGGCTGTCATGATGGTAGTCGCAATGACGCCTTTACGGCGCAAAGCAGTGTAGACGCCGAGCGCCACACCACCGATGAGCGCGAACAGTCCCGACACGAAAGCCAGTTCCAGGGTTGCAGGAAGGCGTTCGGCAATCAGCTGAGAAACAGGCACGCCTGCGCGGTAGGAAATACCGAACTGACCCTGGACCGCGCCGAGCAGAAAATTGAAATACTGCACGATGAAGGGATCGTTGAGGCCAAGCCGCTCACGCAGATTGGCAATGTCTTCGAAAGTGCGTTCCTGGCCAAGCAAACTCTCAATCGGATCGCCGACATAACGGAACATCAAGAACGCGATAAGCCCGACGATAAGCAGAACGATAATGGACTGAAAAACGCGGCGGAGAACGAAAGCGATCATGAATATCTAGCCCCTTCCACCTGACATAGGGGCAGCAGCACAAGATCGACAAAACGCTGCTTGCAGTGCGACGACGACGTCGGGAAGGCTGCAGAACTCAGCATATAGATCCCCAGAAAACAGGCCGCCAACGGTTGGTTGGCGGCCTGATCATTGTGTGTTCTACTCGACGCTGACCCAGCGCAGAATGAAGAAATTATCCGAACGCGGGCTGACCGAAACGCCATCGCGCACACCCCAGAGGATCGGCTGCGAATAAAGCGGCACATACGCCACTTCATCCTGCATGATCCCTGTGATTTCATCGAGCATTCCCTGCCGTACGCCCTCATCCACTTCCGATTGGACCTGCGGCAGAAGTTCATCCACGCGAGCATTCGAGAAGCCACCGAAGTTCCATGATCCAAGCCGGCGCTCTTCGTTCGGCGTGGATACCAGGAAACGGATCGGATGCTCGGCATCGAACGTGCCCGGCGACCAACCCAGCAGATACATGTCGAAATTGTCGGCACGCAGTTCCGGCCAGTAGTTGGCGACCGGCATGGTTACCAGATCGACCGTGATCCCAACCTGGGCCAGCATACCGACAACAGCCTGGCAGACAGCCGCATCGTTGATGTAGCGATCGTTCGGGCACATCAGCGAGAACGTGAAGCCATCGGCGTATCCGGCCTCGGCAAGCAAAGCGCGCGCCGCATCGGGATCGTAGTCCAGGCGCGCCGACAGACCCTCGGAATAACCACGCATATCGGGCGTTACCAGCTGCGAGACCGGTTCAACCGCACCACGCATGATCGTCTGGTTGATCGCATCCACATTGATAGCGTGATAGACAGCCTGGCGTACACGCACGTCGGTGAACGGGTTCGGTGACCCATCATAGGTCAGTGCGTCGGCCTCATGCGGGAAACCGAGCATCATCACACGGGCTTCTTCACCCACGATGACGTTCATACCGTCGGTGTTCTGCAGACGCTCAACATTCTGAATCGGGACCGGGTTGATGAAATCGACATCCCCAGCAATCAGCGCAGCAAGCATCGTCGCGTCCGATTGAATGGGCGTGTAGATCGCCTCTGTTATGTTGTGCTCGACGTCGCCCCACCAGCCGTCAAATGGCGTGAGCACGGTACGTACGCCCGGGCTGCGCTCGACCAGTTGGAAAGCGGCGGTACCGTTCGCGTTCAGTGTCGTGTAACGCTCTTCGTCGGTCGCGGGTGTTTCAGCTCCGTTTTCCTCCGACCAGTCGCGATCCATGATCATGAAATTGGCTATGGAGCCTGGAAAAATCGGGTTTGGCGCGGAGGTCAGAAAATCGATGGTGTAGTCATCGACGACCTGAACGTCGGTCACGGTGGCAAACCACGAGCGCACATCCGAGGTCTCGCCGGAGGCACGCTCATAGGAGAACAGAACATCGTCTGCGGTGAAGTCCGCGCCATTATGGAAGGTCACACCTTCGCGCAGGTGGAATCGCCAGCCCTCGTCACCCAGCGCTTCCCAGCGCACGGCCAGTGACGGTTCAACCGCCATGGACTGATTCCGGCGAACCAGGCCTTCATAGACATTGTTGAGAAACCCGAGCACAGGCGCACTGGACGCGGCATGCGGGTCTAGCGTGTTCGGATCGGACGTTGTCGCCCAGCGGAACGTTTCAGCAGCAACAGGCTGCGTTGCGCCGAGAGCCACGGCAAGCGCCAAAGTGCTGGCTGCCAGATATCGTCCGTGGCGCGGTGAAAAAGCGGTCATGGAATGTCCTCCAAGTACAGGCCGAACCAAAAAATGCGGCCGACCGTTTTTGACAAAGGGAAAGGCGGTCCTGGGAACCGCATCTCGTACCTGGTCGATAAAAAGTGTGGTCTGAGGCGGGGCAAGCGAAAGGATTGCGCGCCCCGCCCGCTTGGCAAAATCTTGTTCTAACCGTCCATCAATTGAACGTGAGGAACTTGAAGTGCGGCTGATCTTCCGGCTGCACCGGGAAGTCGATGTTGTCCCTCATACCCCAGTTCAAAACCTGATTGTGGATGGGGATATAGAGGACATCTTCCTGCACCTGCGCCCAGATATCGGCAATGGTCGCATTCCGCGCGTCAAGATCGGTTTCCGACGCCAACGAGACGATCATATCGTCAACCGCGGGATTGGAGTAGCCAGTGTTGTTCCACGAGCCGTATTCATCCGTGGTCGAATGAACCAGGAAGTTGAAGATGTACTCGCTGTCGAATGTCGGAACGCCCCAGCCGAGCAGATAGAACTCGGTTTCCTGGTTCTGAATCAACGGGAAGTGGTTGGCACGGGTCTGAGCCTCCAGATTGGCCGTGATCCCGATCTGGGCCAGCATGCCCACAACCGCCTGGCAGATGGCTTCATCGTTGATGTAGCGATCGTTCGGGCAATTGAAGATGATCTCGAAACCGTCTTCGTAGCCTGCTTCGGCCATCAGAGCACGCGCGCCGTCAATGTTCGTTTCCGGCACGACGTCCAGCTCTTCGGTCCATCCGTTGACGAACGGAGGCATGATCACGCCGGTGGGAGCCGACTGGCCGCGCATCACGACCTGACGGATCGCATCGCGGTTGACAGCCATATTCACGGCCTGGCGGACACGGACATCGCCGAACGGGTTTGCGCCGTCGACGCTATCGGTGTCGAGGTCATCTTCACCTTGCTGCATGCCCAGGAAAATCACCCGGTTCTGTGCAGCAGTGACAACCTGCAGGCCGTCGGTCGAACCCACACGATCCAGATCCTGCACCGGGATGTCCTGAATCAAATCTACTTCACCGGAGAGAAGAGCAGCAACACGCGTGGCCTGGTTCTGGATGGGGGTGTAGATAATCTCGGTCACTTCCAGCGGGAACTCGCCGATGCCCCAATAGTCCGGATTGGCTTCAAGAACAGTGCGCACTTCCGGCTCACGGCTGACGAGCCGGAACGAACCCGTTCCATTGGCATTGCGCGCGGCAAAGCTGTCCTCACCGGCCGCGATGTCCTGAACGCGGACAACCTCGTTCGCCTCAGCCCATCCCTGGTCCATCATGAACAGGTTGGTCAGATTGTTGGGGAACAAGGGGTTGGGACCTTCGGTGCGGATATGCACGGTCAGATCATCGACTTTGATCACCTCGGCAACCGACGCCAGAAGCTCTTTCATCGCCGATGTTTCGCTCATCGCACGGTTCAATGAGAACACGACATCGTCAGCGTTGAATTCTGCACCGTCATGGAAGGTCACACCCTCACGAAGGTTGAAGACCCAGACGGTCGGATCGTCGGAGTGCGGCGCCCAATCGGTAGCAAGCGCCGGAATGATCTGTCCCGCCATGTCACGCTGCAAAAGACCCTCATACATCTGGTGCGCCAGCGTATGGGTCGGCCCTTCATTCTGCGCGTGCGGGTCGAGTGTGAGCGAATCACCAACGCGCGCCCAGCGCAGCGTTTCCGCGTTCGCAGCACCGGCAAGCATCGTGGCGCCCATAAGCACCGCAGCGGTGCGGATGAGTGTGGATTTCATGAATGGTATCTCCCTGTTGCATCGTCCGGGTCTTTGTGACCTCGTGCGATGAAGCGCTTATCTAACCGCATGTCATAAGGCTTGTCACCTATGTTTGGCCGGCTAACCGCCTAAGGATTAGGCACGGACAAAAACAAGGCCGGCAATGCCCGGTATCATCTGCGGTAGAGGCAAGTTGGGTTGGAGCGGGACAGGCCCGTCCAGCGCCGTCAAACGAACCAGTCGGGTTGGAAACGCGCGACCTCATCCAGCAGACACACCATCCGTTCGGCCTGATACGCGATAATCCTGGCGCCATCTTCTTCATCGCCTTTCGTGGCATCACCGACAGCACCGGACGCATCCAGATCGTTCCCCATCCATCCAAACCCGACCGGGCCATAGGCCCGAAGCAATTCAAAATCATCCGACAACCGGCTTTGGAGGGAAGAAAAGCGCTCTGCCTTGTTTAGGCTCACCAGATCAGGGCGCAGCGCCAGCATGATCGCGGTTTCCAGCTGACCGCCATGAATGTCGATGGCCTTCTCTTCAGAACGGATCACGCCATCGGGCAGGCCAAGCCGCATCCAGTTCGTCACAACGCAGAGCATGCCAAGTTCGGCCCGGATGGTGTGGCTTGCATCAACCATCGCACCGACATTGCCGCCATGCGCATTGACGATCACAAGCTTGCGCACCCCGGCGCGGGACACGCTGCGTGCCACTTCAACAAGCAACCGGAACGTCAGATCGCGGCCAAGCGACAAAGTCCCCGGCCTGTTGGTGTGTTCAACAGAATTGGTGACTTCCAGCAACGGTAAGAACAGAACACGCGCCGCATCGGCGAGTTTTCCGGCCACGGCATCCAGCATGCCTTGAGCAATGCTGCTGTCTGTCCCAAGCGGGAGATGAGGTCCATGCTGTTCGATCGCTCCAAGCGGTAACACGGCAATGTGATCGCACAATGCTTTGCCGTCGAACACAGTGGCAGGTAAATCAACCCAGTAACGTAGCGTCATTAAGTCTCGCCAAAACTGTAAGAATCAAAGAAGAAGAATGATAGAAGCAGCTTCACAACTGACTTGTCTTCCGAGGGAGTTGGAAGACTTGCCCACCTTTTGGCCATGATAAACGTCATGGTTACCGTATAGCAGTGCACCGCAACCGACGTTGCGCACGATTGGGTTCTGGGGACACGATGGCGTTTAATCACCGCAAGACCATTACATTCCGACTTGTACAGGCGGCAAAGGCCTATCGGCAACGCTCAGCCAATGTGCTGGGACAACTCAACCTGCATCCGGGACAGGACCAAATCCTCAAAGCGCTCGCCGAATCCGACGGACAAACCATGGGCGCTCTGGCCAACACACTCTCGGTCCAGCCACCAACCATCACGAAAATGGTGGCCCGGCTTGGAGCGCAGGGCCTGGTGGAACGCCGCCAGAGCCAGAACGATGGCCGCTCATCCAGTGTCTACCTCACCGACCAGGGCATGCTCTTGATCGCCGACCTGGATAAGCGGCTGAAACAGATGGAAAAGGCCGCGCTGAAAGGCCTCGACAACAAAGACCGCAAGCGCATCCGCAAAGCACTGCGCCAATTGGAGCGCAACCTGGGGGCGGAGTTGCCCCTGTCGGCTGACCTCGATGAAGACAGCGAAGACGAGTTGATCCAAGGCAACACCGAAACCGTCGCAGACGGCGAGACCATAAACGAACCATCGGTGAACTGACGGCACGTCGAGAAAATAAGCCCACGATGGACCTGTTCGGGATCACGGTGGTAGGCAGCGCCCCATGAGTCCTCCGCCCTCCACCGCTCCGTCATCAAGCAGCAGCGCTGCCTCACATGTCAGCGCGATTGCCCTTATGATTGTCGCTGTCGGTATGTTCGGCTTCCTGGATGCCATTGCCAAATACCTGGCTCAGTCTTTGCCCGTTCTTCAGGTGGCATGGATGCGCTTCGTCATGCACATCGTGCTGGCGGCATTTGTCTTGCGGCTTTGGCAAGATTACAGCCGCTTGAAGACAGCAAGGCCATGGCTGCAAATAGGACGCGGGTCCATGTTGCTCGGCACGACTGTCTTCAATTTCTGGGCGCTGCAGTACCTGCAATTGGCGGAAACCTCGAGCATTATGTTTGCCGGTCCGATGCTTGTCGCAGCCCTTGCAGGCCCGTTGATGGGCGAATGGATTGGCCCGCGCCGATGGGTCGCGATCGCAATCGGCTTCATCGGCGTGCTGATCGTGACGCGGCCGGGCCTGGAAGGTCTTGGTTGGCCGGCCCTGATCTCCGTTGCATCCGTCGTGAGCTTCGCTCTTTACTCGCTTGCCACCCGTGTGCTCGCTCAAACCGAAAACGCCGACGGGCTTATCGTCTATACGGCACTTATACCGGCGATCGCTCTGGCGGTTCCCGCTCTGAGTGTATGGATATGGCCGACGGACTGGATAAGCTGGGCTTTGATGCTGGCGACCGGCATTTTTGGCGGTGTGGGTCATTGGCTTCTGATCAAGGCCCATCAGACGGCCCCCGCATCCACACTTGCACCCTTCATGTATACGCAGATCGTCTGGATGGTGGCGCTCGGCTGGCTGCTGTTTGCAGACATTCCCACCGTCTGGACGGTCCTTGGTGCATCCATCATCATCGGTTCGGGGCTTTACCTCCTCTACCGGGAAGAAAAAGTCCGTCGGCAGGCGAAACAAGTCCACGCATCCGCAGCACAGGATTCCACCACCGAGGTGCTCTCATGACCCAGACCATCGCCGCCTTCGATCGTATCGGCGAAGAGAATGCTTTTGCCGTACTCGCCCGCGCTCAGGCCCTTGCAGCCAAGGGCGGTGTCGGCGGCAAGCCGATCATCAATCTGGGGATCGGACAGCCTGATTTCTCAACACCTGAGCATATCATCGAAGCCGCCGTGAAAGCCCTTCGGGACGAACACCATGGCTACACCGATGCGCGCGGCATCCCGGCGGTCCGTGAAGGCGTGGCACGCTACACCCTTGCACGCACCGGCGTTGATGTTTCGCCCGACTCCGTGCTGATCGTTCCGGGCGGCAAGGTCACGATGTTCGCCGCCATCCTGATGTTCGGAGAGCCGGGCGCGGACATCCTCTACCCCGATCCCGGCTTTCCGATCTATCGCTCCATGATCGAGTTCACCGGCGCAAGTCCGGTGCCGATCCCGATAACGCAAGCCAACGCCTTTGCCTTCAAAGCCGACGATGTCCTGGCACGCATCACGCCATCCACACGGCTAATCATCCTCAACTCCCCCGCCAACCCTACAGGGGGTGTGACGCCAAAAGCCGAGATCGATGCATTGGTCGAAGGGCTGGAAGCCCACCCCGATGTCGCGGTCCTTTCAGACGAAATCTACGAGCGCATGACCTATGGCGAAGATCATGTTTCGCTTCTCACCTATCCGTCCATTCGTGACCGGCTGATCCTGCTCAATGGATGGTCGAAGACCTGGGCGATGACCGGCTGGCGTATGGGCTGGTCGGTCTGGCCCGACGACCTCTATGACAAGGCCCGCAAGCTGGCAGTGAACGCCTGGTCCTGCGTGAACGCCCCAGCCCAGTGGGCTGGTCTCGCCGCGCTCGACGGACCACAGGACGATGTGGACACCATGATGACGGCGTTTGCACAACGTCGGCGTTTGGTCGTGGACGGGCTGAACGCCTTGCCCGGCGTGTCGTGCATCGAACCGCAAGGTGCGTTTTACGCTTTCCCTGATATCCGTCAGACCGGTTGGCAAGCCAAGCCTCTGGCCAATAGCCTGCTCGACGAGACCGGCGTTGCCCTTATCGGCGGACCGGATTTCGGAACACTTGGAGAAGGCTTCATCCGCGTCTCCTACGCCGCATCGGCAGAACAGATTGAAGAGGCCTTGGATCGGATACGCACGTTCCTGCAACGCTAAACAAACACGCTCACAGCTAGACCGGTCAGAATTGGAATGGGCGCAGAGACAATCAGCCGCTCGACGATGATCTTTTTCGGCACGGTGGCAAGCTCCCAGATCAAGAGCCGGTTGAGACTGACCAGCGCCCAGGCCGTTACATAAACCACCACAATGGGCACCGATGCCCCCGCCTTGATGGCCGCCGCACCAAGCGCGAACCCGACCACCGGCCCGCCGGGGGTAACGGCTCCGATGACGTAGGCAATCGCGTACCCTGCCGCACCGGACCCGTCACCAAGATAGGTCTCCGCCAACTCCGGCGGCAGAAGGGCTGCAACGAACCCGGCACCCAGAATTCCAACCGTTAGCGCAGGCAGGATGGCCAGAAACTGATCCTTTGCTTCCGCAAACCCCTGGCCGACCAGCGACCGGTCGCGCCGCGCCACCATACCGATCATCACCGCCGCAATCACGTAAAGCAGCAGGGCAAAACCGAGCACGATCATTCCTTGATCTCCGGTTTGGGCTTGGCTTTATCGGCGGCGCGTTCTTCCTCGGTCCGCCCCGGCAGCATACGCGCAGCGAGCCCGCAAAGAATCGGCACCGGCAGCGAAATGAGCGTGCGCAGGATCACGAACTCCGCACCGAAGAAGGACAGCTCCCATACGATCGCGCGGTTGATGCCGATCGTGAGCCAGGCCGTGATGAACGCAACGGTCGATCCTCGATCAGCGCCCGACAGATAAAGCGCAGTGGCGATGGGAAAGATCGTCATCGGACCGCCCGGGATGATCGCGCCGGCAAGCGTTGCCACGAACAAGCCCCTCAATCCGGACCGCTCACCGATCCATCGGGCCACGACCTCTTTGGGCAAAAGGATACGAAGGAATGCCGCGACCAGCACGCCCGCTGCCACCTTCGGCAACACCGTCAGCCACAGCACCGCATCATCAATGAGAATCGCGCGAAATCTATCCCAACCATCGCGCATGTAGACGCCGGTGGCCGCCCCGACCGACAGGACCAGAATGAACAGGAACCCGACATCCTTGTGCAGTGGTGTGCGGTTCGGCCCTGCCATCAGGCAACCGTCACAATCATCACGACCGACAGAGCAATCAAGGCAATGCCCATTGCCTCACGCATGCTCACCGGTTCCTTGAAGTAGAACCAACTGGTGAGCGTGGAAAAAATCAGTTCGACCTGCGCCAGTGCTTTCACCAGCGCCGCCGTCTGCAAGGTAAGCGCCGTGAACCAGCCGATGGACCCGGCCACCCCGGCAAGCGCAACCAACCCGCTCTCACGCCAAAGGCCCAGTGTTTTGGAAACCTGTCCCGGCTCACGCAGGCGCAACCACAAACCCATGACCACAGTCTGGAACAAAGTTGCGGCGGCAAGAGTCCAGCCCGCCCGCACAAACGGGCTGGCATCGCCAAGAGACAGCGACGCACCGCGGTAGCTCACCGAAGACACCGCAAAGGCAGCTCCCGCGCCGATGCCAAGAAGCACGGCCTTGTCGGTAAGATTAAGTGCAGCGAGGCCATCCTCACGCCGTTTGAACGCCATCAAAGCCACACCTGCGATACCCACAAGCACGGCAGCCACACCCCAGAGCGACAGCAGTTCACCCAAGACCAAAGCGGCAACGATGGCCGCCTGCAAGGCCTCGGTTTTGGAGTAGGCCGTCCCAATCGCAAAGGGTCCATGCGCGAAACTGGCGAGCAAAAGATAGGTTGCGCTGATCTGCGCCAGAGCACCGGTGACGAGAAACCCCGCAAACGCAAAGGTCGGTGTGCCCGGCACCCAACCGGTGATCGAGGACACGACAAGCGCATAGGCCAGCGCCAGTGGAAACGCGAAGACGAAACGCGAGAACGTCGCGCCGCCGGTTGAAAGCCTGCCCGTCAGCCGCTTCTGAAGCAGCGAACGCAGATTCTGCAAGAAGGCAGCGGCAATGGTGATGGGAATCCAGAGAGGCACGCGCGAGAGCTAGCACGCCACAACCACCGCTCCAATCACCCGGGGGTCAATTCAAGTCCCGATAGTTGATGAGTTCGATATCGTTGTCGTGCACAGCCTGAATGACTTGGGGGTGGGTCAACACCGCAAGGCAGGCATCGCGATCCTCGGCAACATCCTCATAACCCGGATGCCCATGAGCCCGCATCTCATCGGAAAAAGATGCAGGATGATCGACGAAGATAGATGCCCCGTCCCGAAGACCGGCCAAGGCCTCACGGAAAGCAGTCACGCGCTTCTGCGCATCGCGGGGAAAGGCCGGATAGCCTTCGATCCGCCGAAGCCGGTTGGTTCCCATCGGATCATCGCGCAACCCATAGTCATTGCAAAGCACTCGAACCATCGCACCCAAACGTGTGTCGAAATCCTCAAAATGCCGTGCCATGTGCGAGCTGATATGGCTGGCTTTCGGAAAGAGCTTCAGACCCAGTTCTATCTGCGCGCGACATTCAGCCTCGACCTCGGCCAAATCATAACCGCTTGCTTCAAGACACGGTCTTTCATCGCCAGGCCGGGCCTTGAGCAGCGGCTTGAAGAAACCATGCTGGTCGATGAGACTTGCCGCTTGGGTGAGCGGACGCCAGCGAACACGGTCCCACTCGCTGGTGAGGGTCAGGTGAATGCCGATATCAGCCGAGAGCACGCGGGCAAAACGCTGTGCGGCATCCTCCACCCAGGCTCCGGGCATCATCACTTCAACGGAACGGGCGATACCGTCTGTCACCGCCCGGCAACACCCTTCGTTGGCGGCAAGACTGGAACCGGCATCGTCCACCCGCACGAGCAACTGACGTGTCACGGCGGCTGTTTACTCTGCGGCGTTGGCTGCCTCTTTCTTACCGGCTGTCACCCGCGCAAGCACAATGCCGCCAGCGGTCAGAACCGCACCAATCACGTCGGAGATCAGGCCCCCTTCGATGAGGAACAGGGCGGCGATGAGCAGCATGACCCGCGAGAGCTGTGGCAGGCGTCCGGTAAAGAAGAAACCCTGAACGGCACCTGACAGCAGACAGACACCGATGGACGCAGTCAGCAGCGCACGGCCGATCTCAAACCATGTCCCATCGGCCAGCAGCGCCGGATTGTAGAAGAACATGAACGGCACAATGAATGCCGCCAGACCGATCTTGAACGAGGTCACCGACGTGCCCATCGGATTGGCGCCGGATATACCCGCCGCCGCATAACTGGCGAGCGCCACCGGAGGCGTGATGGCCGAGACCACGGCATAATAGAAGACGAAGAAGTGCGCGGTCAGAGGGTTGATCCCAAGCTGGATGAGGCCCGGCGCCACCACCGAGGCCGCAACGGCGTAGGCGGCCGTCGTCGGCATGCCCATACCCAGAAGGATGGAAATGCACATGGCGAAGAACAGCGCCAGCA
>JANQJE010000157.1 GCA_028281795.1 Cohaesibacteraceae bacterium
GGACAGCGAAACGGCTTTGACCTGCCACGTCGCAACTCTCAACCGGGCAGAAAGCCCGCTTCTCAAGCCGCTCCTTGCATCTCTTTGCCGTTTCAGCCGCCAAATCCAGCCTCATTGATGAGAACATGACCTAGCCGTCTCATTCTCACTAAAGCGGTGGAAAAAATGGGGGATCTGGAACAGCAGGGGGAATCTCTTCCTCAAACCCTGGCCCGGTGACATCGGGACTAACGCCGGTCGGGCCGGGACCAGGGTTGACCAGGCCCCCAATCACAGAATCGATGTTGGGAAAGTCCGTGATCTCCACATCCCCGATGGTCAACGACGATCCGATTCCCGGAAGTTCGATGGACGAAACAACGGACTGATTGACAACAGGTCCTATCGGAGCCGGAGCAAAGGGCGCCGCCCCGGCGAATGGCACAAGCACACCAAAGCCCTCACGACGCATTTCAACCGATCCGTTGGGCGTTTGGACGACGACACGCCCACGCTGCGAGATGCCGTCATAGCTGGTGCTTGGACCGCGCAATATGACGAAAACCGCCGTACCTGGATCAACCTGGTCTCCCGGGCCGATCAGGCCCATCGAGCGGGCGAATGCGATAGCTTCCTCACCGACGATAACGTCAATACTCGTGCCACGCGTTCCTATCGTCGCCGAGGGTGTTCGCAACGAAACATTCTGCGGAGCGATGGCCGCCGCCCCCCCGGAAACATACCGCAAGAAGCCCTGTGACAAACGCGCAGCAATCTCAGCCACAGAACGGTCGGGGTCGTAGACGAAACGGTCGATGACAAAATCATTGTTCTCACCGATCGTAAACACGCTCTCATCGAGGAGCATGATTTGCATGCCCGATTGCGTTCGCGTGACGACACGATCACCCAGATACATCGCCTCACCGGACCCCGGTGTTCGCGACCGCACCCCGGAGCTTACCGTAACGTTTCCACGAACCGCGGCGCTTACGCCAATCTGATCTGACTGGGCATGCGCTGGCACCGGAACAAAACAGGGTGCGATGAGAAAAACGGCCAGGGCACCAACGCAAAAAGATGGACGTACCATGATCTTCAACCTCCTTAGAGAGAGAACGGACGGGCCAACGATAAGCCGAAGGTGAAGTTGGAACTGTGATATACATCCACATTTGACTGATTGATGTCATACCGGCCAAATGCCTCGACACTCCAACTCGAAGCCCAGGCAGGAGGGTCGCTCCGACCCGCCAGTGCAAACAGCTCACGCACTGGCATCGCAGCTAAGCCGTAAACCACAAAGCGCGTTTCATCTCGGACGATGGTGCTTGCAACAAGGTTCGGATTGGCTGCGTCGTAAGAAATATCCTGGGCGCTCACCGCAAGCTGCACCCGATACCCTATGGCGTTGCGGTAGGCGAGACCAAGACCCGCACCAAATGCGTCATAGCTGAACCACGCACTGCCGGCATCCTTGGTTGTGTAGGTCGCAAAACCATAGAGGTTCCAGGCATCTGAAATACGGTAGGTTATCGCCGGACGCAGGATAAACTGTAGACCGTCACCATCACCGATGGTCCCGTCCGTACCAATATTCACATCGACGGCGTCATGCGCTGCTTCGACACGAAAACTGGCGACGACACGATCGGATACATCGACGGTGAACGTGCTGCGCGCACCAAGGCGGCTGCCATAAAGATCTTCACCGATAAACTCCACGCCACCAAGCGCCATCACGTCCATGAACGCGAAACCAAGATCAAGGCGCGGCCCAACCGCCAGTCGGGCGAACGAATGCGCACTTGATCCATCTTTGTGGGCGCGAGCGAGACCATGAGCCTCCAGGCGAATGGCGTGACCCGATGCACCGCCCAAAGGCATCTCTCCAAGCATCTGTAGCTCGCCGAACGCACCGAACTGGTCGTCCGCCGGAAAATCGAAAATTTGATTGCCAACCTGCCCGGAACCGGGCGACTGACTGGGGTTGCTTTCATAGATGCCGCCGAAACGGATAAGACCGTTCAATCTGGGATCAAGGGTGCTGGTGCGCACCATACCGGCCAAGCGGTCGGCCTCGGCACGGTCCTCAGGAGAGAGAGGCTGCCCCTCAAGATAGGCAAGGTCCGAGGCAGCGGCGGCGTCATCGCCCAATCGCAACAAGACAGCAGCACGCAACAGCCGCGCTTCGTCAAAGCCGGGATTGAGCAAAAGAATCCGTTGCAGGGTGACCGAAGCACCGGCAAAATCCGCCTCTGCCAGTTGAAACTCAAGAAAGGCAATATTGGTCAGCAGGTCGTCAGGATTGGCGAGCACGTCCTGATAGGAAACGGTTCCAGCTTGTGACTGAGCGCGGGCTGGCGGAACGCTCACCACGACCAGGCCTGATACGATCACCAGACTCAGCGCCCACCGTGCGCTCGCACCAACAACTCTTACAAACAAACAACACATGTCGCCCAAACCGCTTTCGACCCGGCCATCAGCTACTTCGGGTGAACTCTGCCGCGAATTAACGTTTAGGTAAGAATAGTACTTGTCTGCAAGGTTTGCTCGATATCAAGGTAAATCTGGTACACCTCAAGACCTCACGGTGTGGCGGATTCACCGCACTTTCCGACCGCTCCCACGTGAAAGGCGGTCAAAGAGAGACCAAAGCGATCCATGATGCGTCTTTCCCGCCTCCTCTTTCCTCTCCTTTTCGGGATCTTGTGCTTGACGGGTGGAACACTCCTGCGTGCCGTGGACCCTGGTGCCGTCGAAATTCTACGCGAGCGAGTCTTCGACCTTTACCAGCGAATCGACCCCCCACGGGTGGGCGTGGAGTTGCCGATCCGGATCGTCGATATCGATGACCCGTCACTCGCCACGCATGGCCAGTGGCCATGGCCACGAAACCTGCTGGCTGACTTGGCGATCACCCTTCGCGATGCCGGGGCCGCAGTTATCGCTTTCGACGTCATTTTCCCGGAACCCGACCGAACGAATCCACTTCAGGTGATTCAGGAACTCGATCTGCCGCCTGATCTGACGCGTGATTTGACACGCAGCCTGACCAGCTCTCTGAGTAAAGACGAGATGTTTGCCGCTGCACTGTCCAACGCACCAAGCGTCCTTGGCGTTGCAATTTCGGCTGATGGTGGCGCGTTCTCACCCATCGGAGGTTTTGCAACCGTCGGACCACCACCGGCCCGTTTCCTGGCCAATGCACCCAGCACCATCGGCAATGTGCCCGTACTCCAGCAGTCTGCCCAGGGACTGGGCGGTATCCACGTCTCGGTTCATGATGACGATGCCGTGGTGCGACGCATCCCGGCGCTGACACAGATTGGCGATACGGTTTTGCCGGGGCTTTTTGTCGAAGCACTTCGAGTCGCGCAAGGCGCGCAAAGCGTCATTGTGCGCACCAACCCGGCGCCTGGCGCACCGGACGACGGCATACCGCAGGATGCGCGCGTCGGCGCACTGACGATTCCGCTCACCAGGAGTGGTGCTTATCGCATTCGCTATGGCGTTCTCGATGAAGCGATCACACTATCGGCCAACACAGTTCTCGCCGCACGCTCTGACCCCGGGTCTCTTGCCGAACGGGTTGGGGGAACCCTGGTTCTGGTGGGCACGTCGGCGCCCGGCCTGTTCGACCTGCGTGCAAGTCCGCTTGGCACGATCGTGCCAGGAGTTACCATGCATGCTCAGGCCATCGCCAACATCATCAGCGATACCCACCTTGCCCGGCCGGACTGGACACTGGGACTGGAACTGAGCCTGCTTCTTGCAGCAGGGCTTATCGTCATCGCCGCATCGGTGACACTGCGCCCGGTCGCCGCGGCGTTTGTTGCAACAGTCCTAGTCTCTGGTCTTGCGGCCGCCTCATGGTTTGCGTTCTCCCATCGCCTGCTGCTCGTCGACGCGAGCTATCCCATCGCATTGACGTTGCTGACTTATGGGGCGGTCACCGTGCCGGTTCTTATAGGCACAGACAGACAGCAGCGTTTCATCCGCACTGCTTTCTCGCATTATCTGGCAGAGCCGGTCCTGGCCCGACTTGAACGCGATCCGGATGCTTTGAAACTGGACGGTGACCGCAGGACAGTGACGATCCTCTTCATGGATATCCGCGGGTTTACATCTCGATCTGAAACCATGGAGCCGACAGATGCGGTAAACCTGCTCAACACGCTGCTTGACCCGTTGTCTGAGGCCGTCCTCGCGGAGGAAGGCACCATCGATAAGTTCATGGGCGATGGCCTGATGGCCTTCTGGAACGCACCGCTCGATCAGGAGGATCATGCAGCCCGCGCTCTGCGGGCCGGCATAGCAATGATCGAAGCGATCAACGGGCACAACGACCGTCAGCCAGCAGACGCAAAACCGCTCTCCATAGGCGTCGGCATTCACACCGGAGAAGCCTTCATCGGCAACATGGGATCAAAGCGCCGCTTCGCCTACTCCGCCGTTGGCGACAGTATAAACCTGGCTGCGCGCGTGGAAGCACTGGCGGGGTCGTTGAGCCGGTCCCTTTTGATTACCAGAGCCGCGTATGACGCGGCAGTCAAAACAGACCGAACACTCGCCAACCGCTTTGAGAGCATTGGCGATCATGACGTCAAGGGCCGCAGCCAACCGGTGGCGGTCTATGCACTCGGCGCGGAAAAAGGCCCTGCCTAGTTCGACCAGGCGTTAAGAGCCTGCTGGAAGATGGCCACGCCATCACTGCCTTTTTCAAAGGTTATGATCGCACGCCGGTTGTCATCGTAGAGAACCGGCAGATCGAACCAACGGCCATCACGAAGCAGCGGAACGTTCACAGCCTGATCCGCTTCGCCTGCTGCCAGCGCCTGCCAGAAGACGCCATCACCAAGATCGACAATGGCCCCGCGCAGCGGGTCACCACCGGACTGTTCCTGAGGCTTCACGACAACTCCGACCAACTCGGCCACGCTTGATGCAGGAAACGCTTCAGACAAATCGAAATCGAACTCAATCAAATGCGTTGCAGGCAAAGCATCATCGAGATTCCGGCTGATACGCAGATTCATCAGAATGCCGCGCTCCGGTATCTCGATGGTCCCGACAATGGCCGGGCTCGCGCCAGTCTCATCCAATCGCCACACGGCGCGGCCCGATGCGGTGAAACCCTCGGCTTCAGGCGTGAGACCTTCTTCATACAGAATAGCCATTTGGGCCACGGGCAAAGCCGGTGTCTCCGGTTCGACAACGGCCACTTCTTCTTCTGCAGGCGGCTCAGGTTCCGGCGGCGTCTCTTCGACGGTGCCCTGGTTGTCCGGCAACAAGCGCTCGCTCGAGCGCGTTGGATCGGAGCCGACGGTGCGAACCTCAGGAGCCTCTTCCAGAACCTCCTCCACCGGCTGTTCGGCAATTTCTTCCGGAGCGGTCCTGTTCAGATAGGGATCCAACAAACCAAGCTGCCATGCAGCCGTGCCGCCGCCGGCAAGGATCAACAAGGCAAGAATGCCGATGAGAACAGCCGTCACGCCACCGCTTTTCTTGGGTGGTGTAGGGTCGGGCTGACTACGCTCGGGTTCAAAATCGGGCAAATCAGTTGACTTCACCTCATCAACCGCGACGGGTTGAGGGTCGTCAAACGTTGGTGGCGGATCGAACCGCGGAACATCGGCACGCGGCATCTCCGCCGCCGGGGCTGCTGGCGCCGGTGCACCAGCCGGCTGCGTTGGAGAAGACGACTGAACAACAGGCGACTCGGCAGACACCGGTGCCGGAGGTGTCACCGTCGACGCAGGCGGCGTTTTTGACGCTACGTCAGGTGTCGGCACTGGCGGCGCCACCGGTGTCGTAGACGTCGGCGGTGATGGTGTCGAGCTTGGAGCAGTCGGTTCTGACGTAGAAGCGGGCGTGGATGCCGTCGGCAGAGTACCCCCGTTCGCGGCAACGTCCGCCTCGACTCTGCGAATGGCACCTTCCAGCGCCAACCGCTGGCGGGAGATATCCTCAGGCGGAAGCGGTGGCTCGAAACCGGTCAGTTGACGAACCAGCGCCTGCCGGGCGCGCTCATAAATCTTACG